>DATHQY010000206.1:0-32941 GCA_035482215.1 Polyangiaceae bacterium
CACGGCTGCTCGACGACGTGCCGCTGCGTTGCCAACTTCGGCCTCAATACGCTCACCGGCACGACGACATGCCTGTGACATCGTAGGGCAACGCTCGATTCCCAGCGTTGTTTCTTAGTTTGAAGGCGCGCTGCTTTCCGCGGCGCGCCTTTGCTTTTTGTAAGCACCTGTCTCGGATTGTGGCCGAGTCATCGGACCCCCGCGCAAGGACGGGCCTCTGGGAGGCGCCAAACGGTGCCTGGGAGGTCCGTAGGCTTCGGGACGACCTACATACTACGATGCGAAGGCTCTGGCGGGCCCACGCGGCCGACGTCGAGTGGATGCGACTGACATGGCGGGGGCGGCGATCTCCACGACGTCGACCGTCCGCCGCAACGGCAATGGTCGGCGCGCTCGAAGAGTGCGAGGTGAATGCGCCGTCGCCCCCGCCGCTCCGTTCCACGGCTGCGCGTCCAACTGCCGCTGCCTCGCCAACTTCGGCGCCAATCCGAATAGCGGCTGCCCGCAATGCCTGTGATAACGAACTAGAGACTAGGCCGGACTCGGCGCGACGACGCGGCGGCGCATTCGTGCGATGAGGGTGCCCGCCGCAGCCGCGAGAAGCGCGACCGCGAGGACGGTCATCAGAATTCGCTCGTTGCGCTGGGCGACTCCGTCATCGATGGCTTTCTGCATCCTCGCGGTCGGCGCCTCTTCCAGACCCAAGGTGCGGCCGCGAGCCACCAACGCGCGCGCCTCGTCGAAGTGCCCGCGCTCCATGGCCAGCGCCCACTGGTACGAAATCGTCTGCGGATCGTCCGGCGCCTTCTGCGCCAGTGCGCGGGTGCACTCGTCGAGCTTTTGGACGTTCGAGGTCCGCGTTGCGATCGAGCACTGGACACCATCTGCGGCCCCTTCGCTTGCCGGGTCTTGCCGCATTTGCTTCACGACTTCGTCCAGCGTCTTCACCTGGGCATCCGAGAGCCGTCCCGGTTTCGCCGTCACGAGCTGCACGTAGTTCAAATAGTCCTGAACGACGAGCCCGTCCCGGAGGAGGGCGGCTCCACAAGCCGCGATGGCTTGGTCGTGGTCGCCCATCGCCTCGTATTCCGAGCACATCTTCGTAAAGCCCACGGCGCGATCGGGAACGGCGATGGCCAATGTCTTGTAGAACCGAGCCGCCGTCGGATGATCGCCGCGATGCGACGCGCGCTCCGCTTTGAGCGCCACGTCCTGCAGCCAATAGCCGAACTCGAGCGGATCCGCATTGCGTTCCGAATCCGGCGGGATCTTCGTTTCCGGCGCGTTGTCGTCAACACGCCACCGACTCAGGTAGCCGGGCTCCGCGTTGTCGGGGTCGGCCGCCGCGGTCTTGGCGAAAACCGTGACGAGAACGCAGACCAACGCTGCGGCGGGCGCCACGCGGCGCCGAAAACGGCGCAGCGCGTGCCCCGCCGTGAACGCCACGAGACCCAAGAGCGCGAGCCACCCCGTCCAGAACCGCCACGGCGGACAGCGCAGCGCCAGCACCTCGAGGGCTCGCCTAGTGTCCTCAGCGCCCGGGGCGTATTCCACGAGCTCCTTTGCGCAGTGTTCCAGCATGACTCCGTCTCCTATGCTTTCCGCGATGTCACATTCCGCGCCGATCGGCACGGGATTGCCATTGAAGGTGCGATCGCGCTCTTTCGCGACGAAGAGCAAGGCCTCGCTGAGATCCGCAGCGGTCGGAGGCGAGGGCCCGTCGACGAGCGCGCGCACCGTCGCCCGCAAAGTCGCATTTGTATGGCTGTCCGATATCGAGTGGAGACAGGCGCCGACCGCTTCGGCCCGGCGTCCGAGCACCGTCAGCGCCTGGCATTCGCGCCGGAGCAAGAGCGGCCCGTCGCTGTATTCCTGGCGCGCCTGGCGAAAGAGCGATTCGGCTTCCGCAACTTCGCCGCGGACGGCAAGCGCTTCGCCGCGCTCCAGGAGCTCGGCGGCATGCGGAGCTTGCGCCTTCATCCGGAGAAAGTCTTCTTCGTCGATCGATTCGCGCGCGACCGCGGCTCGCGCGAGCCCGGTGGCCCCGAGCACCGCCGCTGCAACGAGGAGCGCGGCGGCGGACGCCATCCAGCGCCACCTTTCGAATCGGTCGCGACGCGAAGGGCGCGTCAGTAGCAAGTCGTGCACTTGGCCGTCTGCGCCTTGGCGAAGATCGCATTCACCACACCCGACCCGAGGGACGTGTTCGTGAAGGCGTTGAGGACCGGCGTCGGCGGGAACGCCGGCAGATCGAGCCCTGCGGCCTCGGCGTCGGTGCATTGGCCGACCGGAGTCGTCGTGAGCGCCGCACACGTTCCCGTATCGACGCCGGCTCCGCAGTAGCAGTCCGAAGCAAAGCCCTTGCTCCCGACGCATGTCAGCGCCGTCGGGTTCGACGGGGGGATGATGCAGTCGAGCGTGGCGAGGCATGCCATTTGGTCGGCCGCCGCGGGCAAATCCCCGCACTCGTTGTCGACGTCTCCCATATTGTCGTCGAGCGCGCCCGCGAGGTTGACGAGGCACGTGAGGCACTCGCCCGTGGGATCGTGCTCCGCAAAAGCGAACGCCGTAGCGGAGCAGGTCGGCAAGCCAGTGATCGCCTCACAGGAGGCCGTGATCGCGGCGGCATCGAGCACTGGAACGTTCACGTCGACGACGCCGGCATCCTCGGCGCCCCCCGACGCGCCCGCGTCGCCGATCGTTGCGTCACCGGTTCCTGCGGTACCCGTTCCACCATCGGCGGCATGGCTTCCCGCCTCGCCCCCATCGGTCTCCGTCGAAGCGTCGACCACGCCCGTATCAGCCGTGGAGACGCTCACATCCATCGACGCACCATCTATCGATGCACTCGCGCCCGTGTCGTTCGTCCCCAGGCTAACGCGGCTCGCATCGATCGGCGCCGCTACCGTGTTGTCCTCTTGGCCTCCGGCGTCCGCCACGGCGCTCGCGCCCGAGCAGGCCGGCGCGATGCTGGTGGTGTCACCCGTGTCGCTGCAAGCGGCAACCGTGGAAACGGCGAGACCTAGGAGAAATAGTCGCGAATTTACCTGGCGCACGAGTCCTCCGACCGCCGTGGCAATCCGGCGGCGTCTCTGTACACCTCGGCGCAGCGCTCAAACGTTAACTTTGGGAAACATTCGAGGGGCCCTCTACCGAGAGCCGCACGTGACGGATGGGCTTTCGCAGCGGCTTCGTTTACTCGTAGCAGCGCGTGCAGTTGGCCCGAATTCCCTTTTGAAACATTTCGTTTGCTTGGCCTGAACCCAAGGAGACATTGGTAAACATGTTCTCGGCAGCAACCGTCGAAGCGACGGGCACGCCGAGGCCCGCCGCCTCCTGTTGCGCGCAAACGCCAGTGGGCTGAAACCCGGCTGCGGCGCAAGAGCCGGTATCGACCCCCGCGCCGCAATAGCAGGAGGCCGCACCCACAAGCTGTCCGTTTATGACGGTCGACCCGACGCAGTTGGGTGTATCCGGGGACCCGAGAATGCACGCAAGAGTCGTAAAGCACTCGGCACTGGCCATCGCCGCCGTGAACGTCGCCATGTCGGTAAAGTCACTGCACTCGTTGTCGAGGTCCCCTTGCGAATCGTCGAGCGCCCCCGCCACGCTGACCATGCACTGGTAGCACGTCATCCCCCCATCCTCGGGTGGGACGGGATCGTGCAGGACGAACAGTTGCTCCGTGGGCGTGCAGCCCGCACCGTCGTTGTACGGGGCACAGCTCGCGCAAATGCTGTCGAAGGGGGCGGGAATCACGAGGCCTCCATCTTCGTATGCCGCCGCGGTCGGGGCCGACCCATCGGGACAGCCGGAGACCGGGTCCATGGGCGCATATCCCGCGTCATCGCTCAGCAGGCAAAGGTCGGGCGGACACGGCCACGCGTTCAAGGCAGCGCCGCCTTCTCCCCCGTCGGCACCGGCGTCTTCGGACGGCGGTGGCGTAACGTCCGGCAGGACGCGATCGACGTACTGGATCGTGACGTCGAATGGCCCCCCGTCCAGATCGAACGGATCGCCGCTGCTCGCGTCCGGAACGGACATCTCGGGAGGGGGCGGTCGTCCCGTGGTCCCGCCGCAAGCCGCCGCCGCGCCGAGGGCCGCCGCGAGCGCGATCACGGGGGCGCACGAGAGAACGGCGATTGTCCTCGTGTTTGTGGATCCGACGTTTCGCGTCATCGCTGGCCCCACGCTTCCCGCGCACGCTCTACCACCGTCGACGCCACGCGCCTGTGAATTCTCCGCTACGTAACGGTCGCAATCTCCGGAGGCTCAGGGACCTTTCGCGCAGCGCACGCCGAGCATCGGAATCCGGTACTTGCCCGGGTGATGCACGCGGTTGGTCGCGCGAAGCCCGTCCGGATCATAATTGTAGGCGCCGCCTCGAATCGAGTGTTCGCATTCCGTTGGAATCGGATTGCTCCCGGTGAATCCTTGTTTGTTCTGCCGCCGCAGCTCGTCCTGCGCGGCGATGATTTCTGCGCACGTCCCCGGCTTGCCTTCCCCCGCGGTCGCGCGCCGGTAGGCATAAGGGTCGTATTCGTCCTGCATCCATTCCCAGATATTGCCGGCGAGATCGTCGTGGCCATAAGGCCCGCGGCCGGCGGGGTGCGTGCCGACGTCCTCGGGATGGCCACTTCCGAATACCGTTTTGTCGTGCGTGGGCGGATCATTGCCCCATGCGAAGCGGCGGTCATCGGTATCCCGAACCGCTTTTTCGAATTCGGCTTCGCGCGGAAGCCGCTTTCCGCGCCATTCGCAATACCCGCGCGCGTCGTCCCAGGTAATGCCGCTCACGGGCTGGCGCGGTCCGTTGAAGTCGGGGTGCTCGCCGCGCACGGTCTCCGACTTGGGCCGGCACGCGTGTGCCGCCACGCACTCGTCCCATTCGCCGTTCGTGACCTCGGTCGCGTCGAGCCAGAACGCCGCGACCGTCACGACGTGCGCCGGGTGCTCGTCTTCTTGGCCCCCGTGGTCCGCGCCCATCGTGAACGGACCGGCGGGGACGAGGAGCATCCCGGGATGCGCCTCGGCGCTAGCGGTCGCCGCGTCCGGCACCACGGACGCCGCCTCATTCTGCACGGCGTCCACTGCTCCTGCGACGCCCCCTTCCTCAAGAGGAGCCACTCCCGGGAAAGCAGCCCCCGGCAACGGGCGCAAGGGAGGCAACGGCGCGGCGGACGGCGCCCCCGAAGGCGCCTGAGGGGGACTAGCCGGCTCCGGGGTCTTGCTGCAACCCACGACCGTCAGCCCAACGGCCGGGGGGGCCCACGCCATGAACCCAACCAACGCAAAGCGAACGGACGGCCTACGAAACGAATGCACCCATCGCACGGCGCGCGAATGCTACTCCGTCGCGGGCGGCGTGCGAGCGCCCTTCCGGCGCGGTACAAGGCCCTCGTGATCCGCGTTGCGCACCTGACGAAACGGTATGGGGCGCAGCTTGCGGTCGACGATGTTTCGTTCGAGGTGGGCAAGAGCCAGGTCGTGGGCCTTCTGGGTCCGAACGGCGCCGGTAAGACGACACTGCTCCGCACGCTCGCCGGCGTCCTCGGGCCGACCACCGGCGAAATCACGATCGCCGGACACGACGCGGTGCGCGACTCGTTCGAAGCGCGCCGGCACATCGGGTACATGACGGAGGCGGCGGCGCTGTATGTGGAAATGCGCGTCGTCGAGTACTTGCGTTTCCGCGCGGAGCTGAAGAGAGTCCCGCGCCGCACGCGCACGGCGCATGTCGACGAAGCGATGGCGCGCGCCGGCGTCATCGACGTCGCGAACAAGCGCATCGCGCATCTCTCGAAGGGATACCGCCAGCGCGTGGGCATCGCCGACGCGATTGTCGCCAAGCCTCCCATCGTGATCCTCGACGAGCCGACGGCGGGCCTGGATCCGAACCAGATCCGCCAGGCGCGCGCCCTGGTGCGCGAACTCGGACAGAGCCACACGGTCATCGTATCGACCCACATCTTGAGCGAGGTCGAGGCGTGCGCGACGCACGTTCTTCTCCTTCATCGGGGCAAGCTCATCGCGCAAGGGTCGATGGCGGCGATCGCGTCGCTTCGCCGCGAGCGAGGCGCGACGGTCGACTTCATCGTGCGCGGCGATGCGGAGCGCGCGCAGGCCACCGCCGCCAGCGTCTCTGGCGTGGAGGCCGCGAGCGCGCACGCCCTTCACGAGACGGGTGACGGCACGGGCGACGGGACCGCCCTCGTGGCCCTCCGTGTCGGGTTCGGACCGGGCACCGATGCGCGCACGCGCGCGGCTGCCACGGAGGACATCGTGACGGCCCTCGTGGCCGGCGGCCTCCGGATCCGCGAGATCCGGCCCGCGGCGGGATCGCTCGAAGACATCTTCGCGCAGTTGACGGCGCCCGATCCCGCATCGGCTGCAGCATGAGCAACGGGAGCAACGGGAGCGGCGGCGGCAGCGAGCCATGAAAGCGTTCTGGCCCATCTACAAGCGCGAGCTCTTCGTTTTCTTCGCCACGCCCCTCGCATGGGCGCTCATCGTCGTCTTCCTCGTGGTCCAGGGCATGCACTTCTTCTTGCTCATCGACCACTTCAGCCGCGAGGTCGACGTCGCGAGCGACGAAACGCCGATGAGCGCGTTCTTCGGGAACACGGTGCTGCTCTACCTCGTTCTGCTCGTGCTCGTGCCGCCCATGACCATGCGGATGTTTGCCGAAGAGCGCCGTAGCGGGACCATCGAATCGCTGATGAGCGCGCCAGTCTCGAGCGCGGCCGTCGTCCTCGCCAAATATGCGGCCGTGCTCACGGCGTACGTGGCCATGTGGCTTCCGACCGCGCTCTACCTCGTCATTCTCGGCCGCACGGGGCCCCTCGATTGGCACGCGGCGGCGAGTGCGTACCTCGGCGTCTTGCTCGTGGGCGCGGGGTATCTCGCCGTTGGTCTTTGCGCGAGCGCACTCACGCAATCGCAGTTTCTCGCGATGGTGTGGACGGCGCTCGTTCTCCTGGTCTTCTTCATCCTCGGTGTCGGCGAATTCGTGACGCGCGAAGGGACGTTGATCAACGCGATCTGCGCGCACGTCTCCGTGTGGAGCCACATGAACGACTTCGCGAGCGGCACGGTCGACTCGCGCCATGTCGTCTTTTACGTGACGCTGATCGCGCTGCCGCTCTTCGTGTGCACGCGCGCGGTCGACGCGTGGAGGTGGGGGTGAGCGACGCCCGTGACCGCGCCCGCGCGCACCTCGCGCGAGGCGATCGCCTTCGCCAGGGGCTCGAGCTCGGGGGCCTCGTCGGCGCCGTCGTGCTCGCCGTCGTCGTCAACGTGCTCTCCGCGAGGCACTTCAAGCGCTGGGATTGGACGTCGGATCGCCGGTGGTCCGTGAGCGCCGCGACGGCAGAGACGCTCGCCTCGTTGAAAGCGCCGGTCGACGTGTGGGCGATCGCCGGGCCTTCCGATCCGGAGGAACCGAGCTTGCGCCAGCTGCTGATGGCGTACCGCGCCGAGTCGCAGCAGGTCGTCATGCACTGGGTCGACCCGGATCGCGACGCGGCCGAGCTCATGGACCTGCAACGGCGGTTCGACCTCGGCGCGGGCCGTACCGAAGAGGGGCGCGTCGCGACGGACGCGATCGTCGTCGTCGCGAGCGGCGATCGGCACTGGTTTCTGACGGCGTCCGACATGTTCGAAGCGTCCGACGACGACAAGCGCGCCAAGCCGCGCGAAGAGCGCGCGCTCACGCAAGCGATCCGCAGCGTGCTCGGTGGCGAGCCGCCGAAGCTCTGCTTCACGATCGGGCACGGCGAGCTCACCCTCGAGCCAGGCAAGGACGAACGCGAATGGCTCGGCGCGCTGCGCGACCTCTTGCAAAAGAGCAACTATGCGCTCGCGTCGATCGACACGCGCGGCGAAGACGCGCACGAGCCGTTTGCGACGTGCCAGGTCGTGATCCTGGCCGGACCGCGAACCGCGATGGCGCCCGAGGAAGCGAATCGGCTCCGCAGCTGGGTGCTCGAAGGCGGGAGTCTGTTCGCCGCCGTGGGGCCGATCGAAGCGGACACGAAGACGGGGTTCGGCTCGGCGGGGCTCGAGGCGGTGCTCGATCCGTTCGGCATCGCGCTCGACGACGACCTCGTGGCCGACGACGCGCCGGCCACGGCGATCGCCGGCACCCAGGGCGAGGGCTTCTTCGCCGCGGCGTCGCCGCACCCGGCGACCGCGGGGCTCGTCGCGTCCGGAGGCCGTGATCCGGCGACCCCGCCACGCGTCGCGGTCTTCTTCACGCGCTCGATGCACGCCGTCGGATCCGCGAACGATGCGCATCCGGCGGCGTTGCTCACGACCGGCGCACCCGCGTACGCGAAGACCGACCTGCACGGCGCCGACAGCTGGGGAGACGCACCGCCGCATGCCGCCGGCGATCGCGCCGGACCGTTCGTCGTCGCGATGGCGGCCGAGCGCCCACGCACCGGTTCCCACGCCGAGCACGGGCCGCGCGTCGTCGTGGTGGGCAGCCGCTTTGCGCTCGCGGAGGACAACTGGCGCCAGCCACGCGCCATGCACGGTACGGCCTTCTTGGTCGACAACGCGCTCGCGTGGCTCGCCGCGCGGCCCGGGGTCGTCGACATCCCCGATCGGGCCGAGGTTCCCGCCGGAATGCGCGTCTCGGAACAGGCGCGGATCGAGGTCCGAAACTACGTCCTCGTGCTGATGCCGCTCGCCGCGGCGCTCCTCGGCGTCGCGGTGTGGGCTTTCCGCCGCTCGAACGAGGGGAAGCCCTACGGGCCTCCCACGCTGCCGCCTCCCAACCTGCGCGGGCCGGCGTCGTGAACGAAGCGCACGGCGTGCCGGTCAAGCCGCCCCCTCGCCTGCGCGCGGCCCTGCGGCTCGCGACGCCGATCGGGCTCATCGCGCTCGCCGCGGCCGGATCGGCGTACGCGCTCCTCGTCGATCGCACCGCCGTCTCGGACGCCGACCGCGCGGCGCGGCCGAGTGACGTCTTTCCGAGCTTTCGTCTCGAGCGCGTCCGCCGTGTAAAACTGACGCAGGGCGAGGACGAGCTCCTCATCGAGCGCGACAACGAAGACGGCGCCCCCTGGACGGTGACGTCCTCGCGGCACACGAAGAAAGAGACCGCCGATCCCGCCGCGGTGGACGTGCTTTTGCGCGAGCTCGAACTCGCGCGCCGCGTGCGCGAAGTCGCGCCCGACCAGGCCCAGGGCCTCGTCCTGCCACGCGTGCGCGGCGAGGTCACGGTCGGCGCCGTCGAGTACGCGTTCGCGCTGGGGGATGATTCGCCCACGCCCGCCGGCAGCGCGTACATGACGTTGAACGGCGAAGGCACATTCGTGGTGGGAGCGACGCTCAAGGTGCAGCTCTTGCGCCCCGCGGACACCTACCGGGAGCGCGCGGTCGTGCCGTACGGCGCCGGCGAGGTGAACCGCGTCGAAGCCTCGACGCCGCGCATGTCGTTCGCACTGGAGCGCGCGGGCGACACGTTTCGCCTGGGAGGTCCTCGCGGCGTTCGCGCGGCGCGTGCCGCGGTCGAAAAGCTCTTCGGCGCCCTCGCCGAAATGCGCGCGGACCGGTTCGTCGACGACGAAGAAGCGCGCGCGGCGGAGCCGGGACCGCCGTCGCTGAGCGTCATCGTCATGCCGCGGTTGCCGGACCGGCCCGCGGTGCGCTTCGATGTGTACGGCGCGTGCCCCGACGAACCGCACGACGTCATGGCCGTGCGTGCCGAGCCATCGGCGCTCGCAGTGTGCGTACCGGAGGACGCGACCGCGGCGCTGCAATGGTCGGACGCGGCGCTCGCCGACAGGCACGTCTTCTTCGCGCACGCCGACGAAATCGAAGAGCTGCGCCTCGAATCGCTGGCCGCGGACGGTCCCCGGGTCGAGATCGTGCGGCGTGGCGCCGGGTGGCGCGAGCGGGCGCCCGAGGCCCGCGACTTGACTGCGGACGAGGACGAGGCGGCCAACGTGCTGCTCGGCGATCTGGCTGCGGCGCAGGCCCTCAGTGTCCGTGCGCGCCAGCCCGAGGATCGCTTCGTCGCGACGGCACGCGCCACGATCACGCGGACCGAAGCCGGGCCCGAGATCCTGGAGATTGCCGCGCCGGATCCCGACGGAACCGCCCTCGCCCTCCGCAAAGATGACGGCGCGCTCCTCCGCCTGCCGCGCACCCTCGTGCGGCGGTTTGCGCCGCACCCGATCGCGTTACGCGCGCTGACCGTGTTTCCTCTCGGCTTCGACGCCGGCAGCGTGACACGGATCGACGACACCTGCGGTGCCTCGTCCGACCACCTCGAGTTCCAGAACGGTCGATGGATGCGCCTCGGCCGTGGCGCCGAGGCGGACGCGAACGCCGTGACGGATCTCCTTCGCGCTTTCGCCCACGCCAAGGCGCACGCCTGGCTACTCGAAGCCGACGACGCGCGCGACGCGACCCTGGACTTCGACACGGGCCATGCGTGCACTCTCTCCTTTCGGCTGGCTCCGATCGAGCCGGGGGGCCCGCCGCGCACGGTGGGCGTCGTGTTCGGCGCCGAGGCGGACGGGGGCTACTACGCGCGCGCGCTGGACGGCGGGGCCATCTTCGTCGCGCCGGCGCCCCTCCGCGATTGGGCATTGCACCCGCCGGGCGCGAGCGTTCCCGTCGCCGCGCACTAACGCAACGCATGCACCCACACATCGCGTATCGGGCTTGCGCCAGAGCCGTTGTCGGACGATGCTCGCGCCCCAATGAATCTGCGCCATCTCATCCGCCTCATGCTTCCGGTGCTCCCCGCCGCGATCGCGATCGCATGCGGCGGTGCCAATGACAATCTCCCTCCGCCGCCGCCACCGCCCCCCCCGCCGCCGGTCGAAGCGACCCCGGCACCGGTCGACGCCGGTCCCGCGGCGCCCGCCCCCACGGCCGAAGCGCCGCCGGCCCCTCCCGCCGCGCCGCCGACGCTCACGGAAGGCACGGCAAGCCCCGATCCGGACAAGCCCACGCCGACCGTGTCGTTCCTCGCTCCGACGAAGGAGCAGGTCATCCCGGCCGCGAAGGTCGCCGACTTCGAGGTGAAGCTCGACGTCAAGAACTGGAAGACGGCGCCGGGGGACGCGCACGTGCACCTCATTCTCGACAACAAGCCCTACAAGCCGATCTTCGATCCGAAGGCGAAGGTGACCCTCGGCGATCTGTTCGGCAGCGACACGCCGGGCGTCGGCCAGCACGTGCTCGTCGCGTTCCCGAGCCGCGCCAACCACGAGAGCGTGAAGACGAAGGGGTCGCTGTCCATCATCGAGTTCTGGATCGATGCGAAGGGCAAAAAGGATAGTGACAAGCTTCAGGACATCACGAAGCCGACGCTCATCTACAGCCGCCCGAAGGGCGAATACAAAGGCGACATGGCAAACCACATTCTCGTGGACTTCCAGCTCGCCAACGTGACGCTCGCGCCGGACAAGAACCATGTCCACATCGCGATCACGGGTCCGGGCATCGACGGCGAGAAGACGGCCGACGTGACGAAGTTCGGGGCGCCGTACTACCTCGACAATCCGGCGGCCGGCTCGTACGACGTGAAGGTCGATCTCCTGGGCGCCGACGGCAAAGTGCTCCCCGGCAACTGGAATTCGACAGCGCGCACCATCACCGTCGCGAAGTAGCGAAAAAAACGGGGCGCGAGGATCGCGAACCGAGGGGGGCCTGCCTTTGGCCATCGCCGCCATCGAAATATTCGCCGGCCTGATTCTGGCCTTCGCGTCGTTTCGTAGGCCGGCGGACCGGGAATTCGGGCTGGGGGCCCTCCTCGGGGTCGCCGCCGCCGAGCACGCGGCGGCGGCGATCTTCGTTCCCCTGGAGTCATCGTCACTGGGCATCGTGCACGCGGCGGCGGCGACCGCGATGCGCCTCGCGTTCGTCGGCTTCGCGGCGACGCTGCCGCTCTGCGTCCATTTTGCGCTGGTGTACCGCGGCGGCAGCCCTTCGCGCTGGGTGCTGCCCGCGGTGTACGCGGCCGCGGGCCTGCTTCTCGTCGTGGGGCTCGTCGACCGCGTGCCGCACGCGGACGGCCCTCCGCAGGCGCTCGCGATCGCCGCGAGCTTCGCGCAGGTCGCGGCCGCAGCCGCTTCTCTGGCGCTCGTGGCGCGGGCGTTCCTCGACGGCGCCGCGGGGGCGCTTCCGGTCGTCGTCGGGGCCACGGTCTTCGTCGCGACGGCGCTCAGCGATCTCGCCAGCGCGAGTGGGCTCTTCGCCGCAGGCGCCCTGGGCGACGCAGGCGTCGCCGCATTCGTGCTCGGAATCGCGACGATGCCGAGCGCCCGCTACGCGGCGGCGATGCGCGACCTCGACCGGCGCGGGCGCGAGCTTCGTTCCCTGACGCGCGAGTTGCAGCAGTCGTACGAGAAGCTCGATGCAGCGCAGGAGGAGCTCGGGAAAAAAGAGCAGCTCGCGGCGGTCGGCGAGCTCGCCGCGGTCATCGCGCACGAAGTGCGCAATCCGCTGGCCGTCATCGCGAACGCCGTCGCGAGCCTGCGGCGGCCGGTCATCGCCCGCGAAAACCATGACCTCTTGCTCACGATCCTCGACGAAGAGACGAGCCGGCTGAATCGCCTCGTGACGGATCTGCTCCGCTACGCGCGGCCGGTGAATCTCCAGCGCTCGCAATTCGTGCTGCGGGACCTGCTGGAACGAGCCCTCGCCCTGGCGAGCACGGGGACCAAGAACATCCACATGGAGTTCAAGATGGAGGCGTTCGAAGGGCGCCTCTGGGGCGACGCAAACCTCCTGCGGCAGGTCTTCGACAACCTGATCGACAACGCGGTGCAAGCGATGGCCTCGGGCGGGGTCCTGACGATTCGCGTGCGCGCCGTGACGGAAGACGGCGCCGACGGGCTCGCGGTCGACATCATCGACACGGGCGAGGGCATGGACACGCAGGTGCGTTCGCGCGCGCGCGATCCGTTCTTCACGACGAGGCCGAGCGGCACCGGGCTCGGGCTCGCGATCGTCGACCGCATCGTCGAAGCGCACGGCGGCCACTTCGCGATCGACAGCCGCGCCGGAGAGGGCACGACCGTCACGGTGTTCCTGCCGCACGGATCGCCGAGCGAGCCTCCGCCGCGCATCCGGACGCCAAAGCCGGCGGCGGTCGGTCCCGTCGGCCCGAGGTCGCCTCCGCGGACTTCGAGCGAGTCGCCATGAGCGGCGCCGGCGTGGTACGCGGGCGGAGATGATGGATCGCGAGGAAATCGTCCGCCTCGACAAGGCGCACGTCTGGCACCCGTACACGCCGATGGACGCGTGGACGCGAACGGACCCGATCGTGGTTCGCCGCGCGGAGGGCGTTTGGCTCGAGGACGCGGACGGCCGCCGGTACATCGACGGCAACGCGTCATGGTACGTCGCGGCGCTCGGCCACGGGCACCCGCGCCTGCGGGCCGCGATGCAGCGCCAGGCGGAGACGCTCGCCCACTGCGCGCTCGCGGGCATCACGCACGAGCCCGCGGTGCGGCTCGCGACGGAGCTCGTCGCCGCCGCCCCCGAGGGCCTGTCGCGCGTCTTCTTCGTCGATGACGGATCGACCGCGATCGACGCGGCGGTAAAGATGTGCGTGCAGGGCTGGCGGCAGCTCGGCGCGAAAGACAAGACGCGGTTCATCGCGCTCGACAACGCGTTCCACGGCGACAGCGTCGGCGCGACGAGCCTCGGCGGCGTCGAAGTGTTCCGCAAGCCCTACGCGGGGGTGACGTTCGAGTGCGTCCATGCGCCGACGCCCGACGCTGATGCGCTTGCGCCGGCGCCCGGCGACGCGTACGAGCGCGCCGTCGCGGCGATGGGCGATCTGCTGCGGCAAGGAGGCGGGACGATCGCGGCGGTGTTCGTGGAGCCCGTTGTGCAAGGAGCTTCCGGCATGCGCATGTACGATCCGGCGCTCCTGCGAGAACTTCGCTCGCTCTGCGACCGGTACGACGCGTGGCTCGTCGTGGACGAAGTCTTCACGGGCTACGGGCGGACGGGCCCGATGTGGGGGTCGAGCCATGCGGGGGTGCGCCCGGACCTCATGTGCATCGGCAAGGCGATGTCGGCGATCGTTCCGATGGGCGCGGTCCTCGTGAGCGAGCGCGTAATGGAGGGCTTTCGCGGCGGCCGCGAGCGCGCCTTCTTGCACGGCCACACGTTCTGCGGGAATCCGATCGGCGCCGCGCTCGCGCTCGAGGTGCTCGCGATCTACCGCGACGAGAACATCCTCGCGCGCGCGGCGGCGAAGGCGCCGATGGTCGCGCGGAGCTTCGAGCGGCTCCGCGCCCTGCCGGGCGTCGAGCGGGTGCGCGTCCGGGGTCTCATCGGCGCCGCCGATTTGCGCCCCGATTTGCGCAATGGCGGAGGTAGCGCCCGCGGTACGGGCTATCTAGGGGAAGTCGGCTGGCGCGTGTACGACGAAGCGCTCGCCCGCGGCGCCTACTTGCGCCCGATGGGGAGTACGGTCTACGTCTGCCCGCCCCTGACGATCGGCGAGGGAGAGCTCGCGTCGCTCCTCTCGATCCTCGAGGAAAGCGTCGAGACGGTCACAAGCACGGTTTCACTTCGTAACGAAACCGTCACGTCTTCGCGATAAGCACCGTCCATGGCGCGCATCGTAGTCGTCGAGGACGAGGCCGACATCCAGGCCGTCCTCGAATACAACTTGAAGCGCGAGGGCCACGACGTCGTTCTCGCGTCCACCGCAAAAGAAGGCCTGCGCCTCGCGCGCGAGCGCCGCCCGGATCTCGTGCTTCTCGACTTGATGCTGCCCGACGGATCCGGCACCGAGCTTTGCAAGACGCTGCGGCAGGACGCGGGGATGCGCAGCGTGCGGGTCATGATGTTGACGGCCAAGGGCGAGGAGATCGACCGCGTGCTCGGCTTCGAGCTCGGCGCGGACGACTACGTGGTCAAGCCGTTCAGCGTGCGCGAGCTCTTGCTCCGCGTGCAGGCAGTCCTCCGCCGCGCGGCGACGGAAGACGGGGCCGAGTCGACGCAGTTCGGCATGCTCCGCGTCGATCGCGGCGCCCACCGCGTATGGGTCGACGGGCAAGAAGTGGAGCTCACGGCCCTCGAGTTCAAACTCCTCCTTACGCTGCACGATCGGCGCAATCGCGTGCAAACGCGCGACGCGCTCCTGAGCGACGTGTGGAAGATCGACGCCGACGTGACGACGCGCACGGTGGACACGCACGTGAAGCGGCTGCGCGAGAAGCTGGGTCCCGCCGGAATCTACGTGCAGACGGTGCGCGGGGTGGGCTACCGGTTCGCCGAGCGACCCGACGAGATCGCGTAGCGCACGTAACCCGATTTGACGCGGCGGGAATTTCGCGTCACTGTTTCAGTGCCGTGATGCGCTCCTGCATGGTTTTCGACCCGCGAACGCAAAGTGCGCTTTCCGCGCACCGTAAGTACGCGCGCGTCGAATCCATCGCGCGTTAGCCACCGGCGACATTCTCTCTTCGAGAGCCCCGCGCGTCGCCCGGTCGAAGGCGGGGCTCGAGAGCCGAGAAGAAACGATGATACGCCCGTCCGAACGCACGACGATGCAGGAGCTGATCGCTCTCGCATGGCCCATCGCCGCCGCCATGGGGGGCGAAACGCTGATGGGTCTCGTCGATACGAAGCTCGTTGGGGGCCTCGGTACCGAAGCGCTCGGCGGGGTCGGCGTAGCCATGACGGTCGCCTGGCTCGGGTACATGTGCGTCTTCGGCCTGATGCGCGGCGTGAAGGTCTGCGTGGCGCACGCGGTGGGCGAAGGGCGCGCGTACCTCAGCGTGCGCTACGCGCAAGCCGGGATCGCCATCGGCATCGGCGCGGGCGTCTTCTTTTGGGCGATCACGCGCGAGACCGCGCCGCTCTTCCGGTTTTTGCAGATCGACGCGGCGCTGATTCCGCCGGCTGTCGCGTTCCTCCAGACCTTTACGTACGGCGCTCCGGCGACCGCAATTCTTTCCGCGCTCGGCCACTATCGCCAGGCGACGGGCGACTCGCGCACGCCGATGATCGTCGGTCTCGCCGGCAACGTCTTCAACGCGCTGCTCGGATGGTGCCTCATCTACGGCCACGGCGGGCTCCCCGCCCTGGGGGTGCGCGGCTGCGCGACCGCATCGGCCCTGTCCGAGGCACTGGAAGCCGCGGCGCTCGGCGCGGTGCTGATCCAGGACGTTCGCCGGTCGGGCCTGTACGCAAAGGCACGCTCGTCCTTGGCGATTTCGTCGGCGATCCGCGAATTCGCGACGGTCGGCATCCCCACTTCGATTCAGTTCGGCAGCGAGATGCTCGCGATGTTGGCGTTCACGGCCGTCATCGGAGGGTTGGGGCCCGAGCAGATCGCCGCACACCAGATCGCGCTCGCGACCATCCGCGCATCGTTCTTGCCGGGCGCAGCGGTATCGGAGGCCGCCAGCGTCCTGGTCGGGCAAGCCCTCGGAAGGCGTAGCGTCGCCGGTGCAGACCGTGTGGCCAAAGCGGCGCTCGTCGTCGCCGTGACGTTCATGGCGAGCTGCGGAGTCGTCTTCGCATTGGCAAGCGGCCCCATCGCATCGGCATTCACGAACGACGGAGTCGTCGCACGAATTGCGCAGAGACTCTTGTGGATTGCCGCTGCCTTTCAGGTGCTCGACGCCGTCGCCATCGTATTGCGAGGCGCATTGCGAGGCGCAAAGGATGTTCGCATTCCCGCCGTCATCGGCGTCACGGTGATCTGGACGTGCGTTCCGACGGCAGCGTTCGTCTTGGGGCGGGGCCTCGGTTGGGGAGCCGCCGGCGGCTGGTTCGGCTTCCTCGGGGAAACGACCATTGGCGCCGCGCTCTTCGCATGGAGATGGCGGCGGGGCGCATGGCGCCGAACGTACGGAGATGTCGCGACAGCACCGCGTGCAAAGAGCACGATCCCGTTGGAACCGAGCGCAAATACGACCGTTCCCACGAGTCCGAGCGCAAGCGCGACCATGCCGACGAATACGTCCGAAGCGGGAAGCACGGGCCGCGCGATCCGCAGCGCCTAGCGCGAGCGGTGACGGAGCCGCGCTCGACGCCGGCGCCCGGCACCGGCCGAGCGGCACGGAGCGTTACTAATTGGGCTTTGCGGAGTGCGATCACAAGCCTATTGTGGTAATTGCCATGTCCATAAAGGCCGAATGGGTGCGAATGCGGTACCGGACCCTAGCCGGGTATGTTGGTTATTCGTCGAACGGAGCGATTGTCTTCTCCAATTTCTCCGTCGAGGGCATGGGGCAGACCGTTGAGCGTTGAAAGGCCGCCGAGCGACGGGGCACCGAGCGGGCTGCACGAGCGCGAGGTGCCGCTCAAGTCCGTTCTCGTGGCGGACGACGAGCCGCCCTACGCGCGAGCGGTCGCCCGTCTTCTGACTTCGGCGGGCTACCGCGTCACGCTCGCGCACAACGGCGCGGAGGCGGCCGATGCAATCGCGAGCCAGGCCTTCGAAGTCATCGTGAGCGACATCCAGATGCCGGAGCTCTCCGGCGTGGAGCTTCTGAGCCTCGTGCGCACGCACGATCTCGACGTGCCCGTCATCCTGATGACCGCCGCCCCCTCCCTCGAAACGGCGCTCGAAGCCGTCTCCCTCGGGGCGCTGCAATACCTCGTGAAGCCCGTCCCGAACGACACGATGATCGCCGTCGTCGAGCGCGCGGGTCGGCTGCACCGGATGGCGCGCATGAAGCGCGACGCGATGCGCCTGCTCGGGCAAGAACAGGGCCTCGCGGGCGATCGCGCGGGGCTGCAGTCGGGGCTCGACCGCGCGCTCGAAACGATGTGGATGGCGTTTCAGCCGATCGTGGACTCGACGAGCCAGCGCGTCTTCGGATACGAAGCGCTCCTTCGCCACGAGGAGCCTAGCCTTCCCGGGCCGAGCGCAGTCATCGCCGCGGCCGAGCGGCTCGGACGATTGCCGGGCCTCGGCGCCACCGTGCGCCGGCTCGCCGCACAGGCGTTCGCCTCCGCGCCGGCCGACACGTTCCTCTTCGTCAACCTGCACACGCGCGATCTGCTCGACGATGATCTCTATCGAAAAGACGCGCCGCTCACGAAGCTCGCCGACCGCGTCGTGCTCGAGATCACGGAGCGGGCCGCCATCGACGACGTGACCGACGTGCGGACGCGGGTCGCCAATTTGCGGCGCATGGGATTTCGGATCGCGATCGACGATCTGGGCGCCGGGTACGCCGGTCTGTCGAGCTTCGCCGCCCTCGAACCCGAGATCGTGAAGCTCGACATGTCGCTCGTCCGCAACGTTCATGAGTCGCCGATCCGGCAGCGCCTCATCGGCTCGATGACGTCGCTCTGCGTCGACATGGGCATGCAAGTCATCGCCGAAGGCATCGAGACGGCCGCCGAATGCGCGACCGTGTGCAGCTTCGGGTGCAACCTCCTCCAGGGCCACCTGTTCGCGAAGGCCGGGCAGCCCTTCCCGCGGCCCGTGGTCTTCGGATCGATGCCCCCGGCCGCACCCGTGGGATCGATGCCCCCGAGCGCGGCGGGATCCGGATTTTGAACCTCAGCGCGCCGCCCGCGCCTGGCGGAGCGATCGCGCCCAGTAGCTCGCCGCGGCAAGGACCCCCGCGACGGCCGTGAGATCGACGAGCGCGTCGCGTGCCGGCGACCGAAGAATTGCCGCGCTGACCGCCGCGAACTGAAAGACCGTGGCGAGCTTGCCGGGCACGTTTGCCGATGGGTGCTTGGACCGTATGCGGCGCGCCGCGCGGCTCGTCGCGATCCAGACGACGAGCGGGAGCTCGCCGATCTCGCGCGTGCCGAGCAGCACGACGTCCGCGACGGACAACCCTCCCCGCGCGACGAGCGTGAACGCGACGGCGGCGACGAAGATCTTGTCCGTGACCGGATCGAGCGCCGTTCCCGTGGCCGTCACTTGCTGGAAACGGCGCGCGTACCATCCGTCGAGCACGTCCGACACGCCTGCGGCGACCAGAATGGCGAGCGCCAGCGCCGGTCGTCCGATCGCGAAGGGAAAGCCTGCCGCGAGCGGGATGCGCGACAGGCTGAGCAAGCCCGGAACCGTGGCAAGATCGCGTGCTCGATAGAGGCCCAAGGTTTTCCTTCGCGGCGGACCCCCCAACCGAGCGCCGCGCGCGTTGGTCTGCCCGTATGCCCTCAGGCGGCCGCGCGGTACCGCGGCACCCAACCGCTCGGGTCTTTGAAGAGGCGCATCGCGCGAATCGTCTTCGACGCCGTGAGCACGAAGCGGTGGTTGCGCCCCGCGGGTACGACGATGAGATCCCCCGCCGTAACGAGCACCTTCATCATGCGGTCGGCGCTGCTTCGAATCTCGAAGATCCCCTCGCCGTCGAGGACGAAGCGGACCTCGTCGTCATCGTGCAAATGCTCGGGGCTGAACTTCGCGCAGAGCGCCTCGAAGTTCGGCATCGCCTCGTGCATGTGCACCTCGTCTTCTTGGACGTACCCGCGCGTGCTCTTCAGATCGTCGATGGCGCGGCGGTAATCGCCGAGCGGCAGCTTCGCGTAAAGGACCCCTTCCGCACGGAGCGCGCCTTCTGAAACACCCTCCCCGCTGTCGACCCAAGTGGCTTGCATCGGATTTCTCCTTCCCGGTTCAAACGGAATCAGCGTGCGCAGGAACGCCGTTGCCCTGGGCCGCCGTGACGGCAGGGCGAACGGTCAAGTCCACCCCGAGCGACCGCGCACGAAGGACCGCTTCGAAGAGATAGTGGTAACATTCCGCGTGTGTCTTGGCGGAGACCCAATCGGGGCCCCAGACATAGACGCCGTGGCGGCGCACGAGGACCGCGAATGTCTTCGGATGCGACGCGATCGCCTCCGCGAGCGAATCCGCGAGGTCGCATTCGTAGTCGGTATTTTCGATAATCGGGACGACGAGCTCGTCGCGATAGCCCATTCCGGTGATGCCTTTGATCATCTCGCAATGCGTCACGCGGAACTCGCGGTCGAACGCGAGCGTCGCCATCATCGCGTGGATGCTATGCGAGTGGAGCACCGCGCCGGCGCCGCGCATGCGGTACGCGTGCATGAAGAGCGGAAGGCACGCCGAGATCTTGAGACCGCCCGGCGGGGCCACGAGGGTGCGCCCTTCTTCGTCGAGCTCGAAGATGTCCGCGCGCTGGATCCGCTCCTTTTGCACGCCGCTCGGCGCGACGTAGATCCGCCCGCGGGAGCGCACGCTCATGCCGCCGCCGGTGCCCGAGACCCATCCGAGCCCGTAGAAGTGACGGCACAGCTCGACGAGCAAACCAGGGGGATCGTCGTGCGCGTCCGTGGACGCGGCCGAGGCGGCGGATGCGGATACGGTGTGCGAAGACGAGAGTACCGGTGTGGCCATCGCGAGCCGCGCGAGTCTAGCGATAGATCCGGACGCGTGCATCGGGTAAACGAGCCGTGCCCTCGTCTTTGCGGGGGCGCCGAGGTTCGACGAGACCGTGCCCGAAACGCGCGCCGAATTGCATGAAGTCGTGACGTCCCTTGCGGCCCGAGGCGTCGCGCTCGATCTGTCGACGCTCGACCTGTGCTTTCTCGCGGCGCTTCATTATCGCGCGACGCATCCCTCGCTCGCCTCGCTCGCGTCGTTCACGGAAGAGCAGCTCGTCGCCGTCTTCGACGAGGTGCGCGAAGTCGCGGAGCCCGAAGCGCACAGCCGGCGGCGCGCGTCGGATGCGATCCGGCGCCTGCGCGAACAGCGAATGCTGGCGCGCGTCGACGGATCGGGCGTGGTCCGCGCGGGCGAGTTCGCGCTGACCCGCCTCGCGACCGGTATCGTCGAGTTCTTCCTCGAGCAGGAGACGCTGACGCGGGAGAGCCTCACGCTGCTCCTCCGCACCCTGCTCGCGACCCTCACGGACCTCGCGCTGGCGGCGCGCTCTGCGACCTCGCCCGAGAGCTGGAAGGCCACCGTCGCCGCGCCGCTCGCCGTCACCGTCGCCGACCTCGTCGACGGGATCCAGAGACGGCAGCGCGGATTCGACCTCCAACAGGAGCAATTCCAGAAAGAGATCGCGGCGCTCCTTCAAACCGACTGGTTCGGCGCGATGGATCGCTGCCAAGATTTGCTCGATTCGACCGGCGCGACGCTCCGCGAGCTGAACCAGGTGCTGCTCCGCGACGCGCACACCCTGTCGGCGGCGCTGCAGGAGATCCAGGAGCTGGCCGCCGCGGCCGATAGCCGCGAGGCCGAAGAAGGGGCGCGCCTCTTGATGGATCAGGTCGACCGTATCGCGGCCTGGGGCTCGGCGCGGCAGCGCGCCTGGTCCGAGTATTACCAGTACGTGCACCGGTTTCTTCGCGATGTCGTGCGCCTCGATCCGTCGCGCGTGCTCACGCATCGCTTGCACGAGCGCCTCGCGGGCAAGGCCGGCGCGCCGTTCGCCCTCGTCGTGGCCGATGCGCCGCCGCTGCGCCTTCTCCGCACCGACGTGGCCAAGCCCTCCCCGCGGCCGCCCGTTCGCCGGCGGCGCGTGCCGGTCGAAGCTCCGCTCGCGGACGAGCCCGCGCGCGATCCGCAAGCGAAGCTCACGGCCGACGTTCGCGCGGCCGTCCTCGCGGGGGCCCGCGGGCTCTGCGAGGTCACCGCCGAAATCACGGGCCAGCTCCCCCCCGAAGACCGCTTTATCGCCGCCGGCCGCGTCGCGCAGGCCATCGCGGCGGTGTGCCGCCCGAACGCGGCGGCGGACCGGCCATGGCTCCCCGCCTCCGACGATCTGCTCATCGAAGAGTGGACCGTGACGGAGCCGCGATGAGCACCGCATTCGCGACGCTTGAAGACGTGATCGCGGCGGAGCCCTTTCCGGAGGTCGACCTGTCGTTGCGTCGCGGCCGCCACGTCGATGCCGGCGACCGCGATTGGTACACGTTTCTGATGGACGCGCAGGCTCTGCTCGAGGGCTTCTATGCGCGGTACGGATGCGAGCTCATTCACAAGAGCGACGGGTACTTCTATCTTTTGCCGACGGACGAGCGGCTCGGCCGCCGCCATCTCTCGTCCGGTGAGATGCTCGTGGGGCAGGCGCTGACGCTCCTCTATCTGGACCCGAAAGCGGTGGAGCACGGCGGCGTCGTCACGCGCGAGCAGGTGCTGGCGGAGCTCGCGGGCGCGCTCGGCACCGAGGCATTCCTTCGCGCGATGAACCCCAAACGCAAGCGGTACGACGCCAGGATCGCCGAAGAGACGGCCCGCGCGAAGGTCGGGGAGGCGCTGCGTCGTCTCGCCGCGCTCGGTTTCATCGAGATGGGCGACGAAGCGAACCTGCGCATGAGGCCCGCGCTCATGCGCTTCGCCGAGCCGGTCCGGGGCGGCACGGAGCCGGCCAAGGCGCTCGCGCGCCTCGTCGAAGAAGGCGAGCTCGTGGTGCTGACGGACGATCCGCAGGAAACGACGGCCGAGCGCGCGGACGCGGAGATCGACGCCGACTCGGACGGCGTGAGCCCCGACGACGAGGACGAGGAGACGGAATGACGCGCGCGCGCGCCGTCGCGCTGGCGCTCGTCAACTGGAAAGGCGTTTTCTACGAGCGTTACGAGCTCGATCCGCACGTCACCGCACTCGAGGGGGCGAACGGGTCGGGCAAGACGACCGTCATGATCGCTGCGTACGTCGTGCTCCTCCCGGACATGACGAGGCTTCGCTTCACGAACATGGGCGAGAGCGGCGCGACGGGCGGCGATCGCGGGATTTGGGGCCGGCTGGGCGAGGCGGGACGTCCTTCGTACGCGGCGATGGAAATCGCGATCCCAGGGGACGAATCGATCGTGGCCGTGGTGCACATCGAGCGCAAAGGCGAACCATCGGTGGAGCTGACGCCGTTTCTCGTGGCGGGACTGCCGGGCGGGACCAAGCTTCGCGACGTCCTCCTCGTGCGCGACGGGGAGGACGACGCGGTTCCCGAAATGAGCCAGCTGCGCGAGGCCGTCGCACGGCTCGGCGGCCGCGTCGAGGCGTTTGCGTCGGCGAAGGACTACTTCGCCGCCCTCTTCGATCGCGGGGTCCTGCCCCTCCGCCTCGGCACCGACGAGGAGCGCAACAAGTACAACGACATGCTGCGCACGAGCATGAGCGGAGGCATCTCGCGCGCGCTCACGACGGATCTCCGGTCGTTCGTGCTGCGCGAAGAGACCGGCCTCGGGGACGCGCTCGCGCGCATGCGGGACAACGTGGACGCGTGCCATCGAACGCGCGTCGAGGTGCGCGAGTCGGCGCGCCTCGAGCGCGAGATCCACGGGGTCTACGAAGCCGGGCAAGCGATGTTCGCGGCGGCGCTCGCGGCCGTCCGCGCCCAGGCCGATGAGCGCGCGCGAGCGGTGGCGGAAGCCCGAAGCGCGGCGGCGGCGGCGGCATCGCCCGTAACGTCGCTCGACGAAGCCATCGCCGAAGCCACGCTGCGGCGCGAGACGCACTGGGTCCGTCTTCCGGAGCTCCGCGCGGCGCTCGATGCGGCGAGCGATCGCGTGGCCCGCGCGGCCCGCGCGGAAAAGCTCGGGAGCCGGCGCGCGGAGCTGGACCGCGAGCTCGCGGCGGCCTCCTCGAAAGCCGCGGCGTGCCGCGCCGCGGCCGATGCGGGCGAAGGCGCCCGGGAGGCGCGCAAGCGCGAGCGGGATGCGGCGCGCGAAGCGTACGAACGCGCCGCGGCGGGGGTATCGGATCTCGAGAGCGGCCTCGAAGAGCTCGTTCGGAGCGCGCACGAACGACGGCGCGTGCACCGGAGGCTGGCCGAAGCGCGCGAAGCGCTTGGGGATCCCACGTTGGGCGGCGCGCGCCTCGACGCCGCGCTCGCCGATGCCCGCGCGCGGCTCACGGAGCTCGACGGCGAGCGGGCACGCCTCGATCGGGACGCGCAGACGGCGGCGATTCGTGCGCGCGAGCATGCACATGCCTCGGAAGCCCTTGCGCGCATCGTGGCGGCCCGGGGCACCCCCCCGGAACGCTCTCCGGCAAGCGACGTGGCGCAGGTCCACGTGCACGAGCGGGCACGCGCGGAGCTGGCTCGGCTCGCCGAGCTCGAGGCGCTGCTCTCGCGCATCCCCGAGCTCGCCGGCGAGCACGATCACGCCGCGCGCCTCGTCGGGCGCCAGGCGACGGCACGCAAGCGCGCCGCGGAGCTCGGGTTGCCCCCAACGGACCAGAGCCCGGCCGCAGCCGCCGCGCGAGAGCTCGCCGTCGCGGAGACAGCCCTTCGCGAGGCGGAGGAGAGAGCGCGATCCGAGCACGCGCTCGCCGAGGCGGCGCGCCTGTCGAGCGAACGCGCAGAGCTGCGGGCCGCCGAGCTCGATCGCGCGATGGCCCGCCACCGCTTCGTCCTACCGATCGCGGAGCGCGTGGAAGCCGCTTTGGGCCTGCCCGCGCGCAGCCACGAGGACCTCGAACGAGTCCGCATGCGTCTCTCCGCCGAACGCGAGGCCGCGCGCGACGGCTTCCTCTCCCACGAGCGGAGCCGCGAACGCTGGCTTCGCGAGGCCGCCGAGTTGGAGTCGCCGAGCCATGTGCATCCCGACCTCGCGCGCCTCTGCCAGGAGGTCAACGGCGAGCTCCTCGCCACACGCTTCGACGACCTCGAGGGCGACGAGGCTGCGCGGATGGAGGCGGCCCTCGGTCCCTTCGCCGAGGCGCTCGTCGTCGACGACGTCGACGCGGCGGTCCGCAAGCTGGCCGACGCGCCGCGCGAGCTCGCCAGCGTATGGCTCGTGGCCGCAGGCTCGTCGTTCGGAGAGCTCGGAGAGCCGGAGCGCGCGAAAGCACTCGATACGGACGACATGGTCGTGCCTCACGCGCACGGCGTCCGCCTGACGCGGATTCCCGCGGCGCCGACGCTCGGCTCGCGCGGGCGGGCGCGAAAGGCGGCGGAGCTTCGAAAGAAGGCCGAGGAGGAAGCGGCGGCAATCGAGAGCGCCCTCGCCACGCGAAGCGCGCTCGACGCGCTTGCCCGGGATCTCGACCGGCTGTTCGCCGAGTCGTCCGCGCTGGAGGCGGGCGCCGAAGCCGCGTGCGAGGCGGAGAGAGCGCGCGCGGCGACCGCCGCGACAGAGCAGCGCGCGCACGCGGACAGCGCCCGGCAGGCGGCGACGCGGGCGGGATCGGCGCGCGGTCGCGTCGAGGCGCTGCGAGCGCTCTTTCCCGACGCGAACCTGCTCGAACCCCCGGACTACGCCGCGCGCAAAGCCGACCTCGGAGCGCAGCTTCAGCGGGCACGCGAGGCGCGCCAAGAGCTGTCGCGCGTCGAGGATGCGCGGCGCGCACTGTCCCGTCTCCTCGACGCACTTCGCACGCCGCCCGCGGCGGACGGCGGCGCGGCGGCGGCCGCGGCGCGCGACGCGCACGACCGACGACGCGAAGCGCTGTACCGCGCGAGCGAGGCGCTCGAAGACGTCCTGGCCAACAGGCACGCACTCGCGCACGCCCCCGCTCTCGAAGAGCGCGATCCGGCGCTCGTCGAGCGCGAGACGGTCGTCTCGGCGCTCAAAGCGCAGCTCGCCCAGACGCGGGAAGTCATGCAGGCCGCGGAGACGGCGTCTCTCGCCGCCGAGACCGCATGGGAGTCGCTCGCCCGCGCGGCGCAGAAGGCGGACGGCGAGGTCGCTGCGATCGAGTCGCTTCGCGCGCGCGTCGTCGAGGAACTGGCGGGAGAAGACGTGTCCGAGGCGCCCGAGGCGGCGCGCGCCTGGGCGGCGCGCGCGGCGAGCGAAGCGCGGGCGGAGCTCGCGACGCACGAGCAAGAAGAACGGCGCCTCGCGACCGAAATCGCGAAGCTCCGCGAAAGGCGGGTTCACGCGGCGCAATCGCGGGACGCCGCGGAGGAGCGCCTCGCGCTCGAAGGACGGCGCGCCGCTCCCGCCGCGGCCGAGTGGGAGACGCTGTCGCAGGAGGCGGAGCGCGCGGGCGTCCTCGAAGAGGCATCGGGCACGCGCACGCGCCCCCGATTCGATTCGAGTCATCGGTCCGAGAGGAGCGCCGCCTTGCATTCGGAGGTCCAGAGCCGCGCGGAGGTGCTCATCGAGCGCCTCGGCGCCGCGCGCGGCGGAAGCGAATGCGCAGCCGTCGTCTCGTCGGCCAAGAGCGCGCTCGGCCCTCTGCCGGGTGACGCCGGTGAAGCCGCGCACGCGCCGGGTGCAAGCCGCGCGAGCCTCGAGGCGTGGCTCGCCGTGCGCGAATGGGTGCGCCATCGCTTGCCCGCCGAGCTCGGCGAAACGGCGACGGCCGCGCACGCGCTGGGCGGACTCCGGGAGAAGCTCGATCGGCTCGAGCAGCACCTCGCCCGCCAAGAGGCCGACTTGCGGGGAGTCTCCGGCGACGTCGCGCGCGGCATCGACGTGCAACTGCGGAGGGCCCAAAATCAGGTTCGGCAGCTCAATCGCCACCTCGAGGGCATCGCCTTCGGCAGCATCGGCGGCATCCGGGTGAAAGCCGAGCGCATCGATCGCATGGACCAGGTCCTCCGCGCGCTCCGCGAGGGTGCGGTCCAGGAGCTGCTCTTTCAGCCGTCGATGCCGATCGAGGAGGCGCTCGACGAGGTCTTTCGGCGGTACGCGGGCGGGCGTACGGGCGGAAGGCGGCTCCTCGATTACCGCGAATACATCGAACTGACGGTCGAAATCCGCCGCAAGTCCGCCGGCGACTGGGAGACGGCCGCGGCGACTCGCCTGTCCACCGGCGAAGCCATCGGCGTCGGGTCGGCGCTCATCATGGTGATCCTCGGCGAATGGGAGCACCGCGCGAACCTTTTGCGGCGTAAGCGGGCCGGCGGATCGCTGCGTTTCCTTTTGCTCGACGAGGCCAATCGCCTTTCGCAGGACAACCTCGGCGTGCTGTTCGACTTATGCCGGACGCTCGACGTTCAACTGCTCATCGCCGCGCCCGAGGTCGCCCGCGCGGAGGGGAATACGACGTTCCGCCTGGTGCGCCGAGTCAGCGAGGAAGGGCGCGAGGAAGTCCTCGTGACCGGGAGGCGGGTGGCTCGTGCTTCGTGAAGCGTGCTAATCGCCCGCCCCACATGGAGCCGTCCTCATTGCCCGACATGCTCGGGCCCGAACTGTCGAGCGCCCTCTTCAAGAAGGGGTACACGGCGCTGACGGCCGTGCAAAGCGCCGTGCTGGACCCCGAGCTGTCGGGGCGCGACCTCCGCATCACCTCGCAGACCGGCTCGGGCAAGACCGTGGCGATTGGGCTCACGCTGCGTGAATTTCTGCAGTCCGAGCCCGGCGATGCCGCGCCGCCGTGGCCGCGCGGGCTCGTCGTCGCGCCGACCCGGGAGCTCGCCAAACAAGTCGAGGAGGAGCTGTCCTGGCTGTACGAACCGCTCGGCGTTCGCGTCGTGGCCGTCACGGGCGGAGCGAGCTACCGCGACGAGCGGCGCGCGCTGGCCGGCAACCCGGGCGTCGTCGTCGGTACGCCTGGGCGTCTCCTCGATCACCTTCAGCGCAAATCGTTCGACCCCGCGGGCCTCGGCGCGGTCGTGCTCGACGAAGCCGATCGGCTCCTCGACCTCGGTTTCCGCGAGGATCTCGACGCGATCCTCGCGTTCGCTCCGGAAGGTCACCGGACACACCTCGTGTCGGCCACGTTCCCGCGCGAAGTGAAGGCTCTCGCGGACGCGACGCAGGATGACCCGGTGCACGTCGAAGGCACCCGCCTCGGCGAGGCAAACGCCGACATCGACCACGTCGTGCACCTCGTCGACTCGCGCGATCGACTCGCCGCGCTGGTGAACATCCTGCTCGCCAATCCCGAGGAGCAGACGCTCGTCTTCGCGCGCACGCGTGCCGACGTGGCGGCGATCGCGCAGGACCTTCGCGCAGCGGGATTCGCGGTCAATTCGCTCTCGGGCGAGATGGACCAGACGGCGCGAAACCGCGCGATGGCCGCGTTCAAGAACGGCGATCTGCGCGTCCTCGTGGCGACCGACGTCGCCGCGCGCGGGATCGACGTGCAGGACATCGCGCGCGTCATCCACGCCGAGCCGCCCTCCGATGCCGACAGCTACACCCACCGAAGCGGGCGCACCGGGCGGGCGGGCCGCAAGGGAACGAGCGCGGTCCTCGCCATCTCGGCGCAGCTCGCGCGAACGACGTTCTTGCTTTCGCGCGCGGGGGTGCCGTTCCGGTTCGAGCCGATCCCAACGGCGGACGCCATTCGCGCCGCGGCCGACGAACGCATGGTCGTCGCGCTCCTCGGCGAGGACACGAGCGAAGCCCACGGTTTCGACGAACGCACCTGGGCGCTCGCCAAGCGGATCACCTCGGAAGGCGATGCCACCCGGGCCATTGCGCGCCTGCTCACGAAAGCGCGCTACGCCGGTCCCACCGAGCCCCGCGCGGTGCGCCACCTCGAGCCGCCGGGAGCGCGCCCGAAAGGGATGCGCGATCGGCACGCGCCCGAGCGCGGCGGCCGCCCCGCTTCGCGCGATGCGCGAGGGGGTCCTACGGCGCGCGACGCACGGGAATACGCGCCCCGCGAATACGCGCCCCGCGGTGCACGCGAATACGCGCCCCGCGACGCACGCGAATACGCGCCCCGCGATGCACGCGAATACGCGCCCCGCGAGGCGCGGGATCGACGGCCGCCTCGCGACGAGCGAGGCGCAGGACGCGACGGCGGGTGGGTGCCGTTCCACGTGACCTGGGGCGAGCGCGACGGCGCCGACGCGCGCCGCCTCCTCGCCGCGGTCTGCCGCCGTGGTGGCATCCGTGGATCGGACGTGGGGAGCATCCGCGTGGGTCCGTCGCATTCGACCGTCGACGTCGCGGCACACGCGGCCGACGCCTTCGCGCAAGCGGCAGGCGCTCCCGACCCGCGCGATCCGGGCGTCGTGATTCGCCGCGAGGGATCCCCTGGCCGCGCGCCCATGACCGTGCCTCCCCCGTCGCAAGGCCCGCCGCCGTCCCCGGCCGCTCCTCCACGCCGCGAAGCCGTGCGCACGCCCCTGCACGTCGAGCGGAGACCAAGCCGCGCCGCCGCGGACGAGCCGCATCCTCACAAAAGCGCCGGAGTCGCGTCGCACGCACGCAAGAGCACGGGCGACGAGCCGCACCCGCGCAAGACCGCAGGCAGCGACCTGCATCCTCGCAAGACCGGCGGCGGCGACCTGCACCCGCGCAAGACCGCCGGCGGCGACCTGCATCCTCGAAAGACCCCCAGCGGCGAATCGCATCCTCGCAAGACGACCGGGGGCAAACGCCCGCTCAAACGAGGCACGCACTCGCGCGATTCGTAAAGGGTCTCTGCGGGCCGGTCCCTAGACTAAAAGGACTTGTACGAGGCGACCGCCGTTCCAAAGACGGCGACCGCCGCGGCGAGAACGAAAGCGACCACGAACGCCCGATGCGCGAGGCGCGCCGCATGGGGGCGAAGGCCAGGCTCGAAGGCCTCCAGCGCCAGATGCGCCACGCACCCGAGAAGCGTGAAGGCGACCACGCCGACCGCGAGGTGCTCTTTGCGCTCGAAGAGCCAGCCGAGCGACGGTGCCGTTGCAAAAATCGAGGGTTTGAGCTGCGTGCGGTAGTCGGGGTAAACGGAAACGCCGAGTCCAGCGGTGACGACGACGACGCCGGCCGCCAGCGCGACGGCAAGGCGGGCCCGCCGCCGCGGATTCGCGAGCAAGATCGCCGGATGCAGGAGCGCCGCGACTGCCAGCCACCCGAGGTGCCCGTGAATGCGTTCGATCACGCGAAGCGCCACCATCACGGGAGGAGCGTCCCCTGCACGAGCACGAGCACCGCGACGGCCACGGTGAGCGCGGACAGGACGTCGAGCGTGCGGCGGAGAGACCGGCGCGCAGCGAGATACGCGAGCGGGGCCACCATGCCGGCGGCGTATCCCGCGACCGAGAGCCGCCAGAACATCGCGACATGAATCGAGACGGGCGCCGTCGCGGGGTTCACGCCCGGCCCCGACATGACATCCCATACGCGCAACGCGCCGTAGACCAAGGGAATCGTGAGCAAGACGGCGACGGCCGTCAGAGCCAGCGGGGCCAACGATGGGCTCATCCTGGTGCTCATCGCGGCCTCGCCTCCACGTCGCCTCCACGTACCAAGGGCGGTGCGACCCTACCACGTGACTCACCGGCGTCCGCCCCGTGGCCGGAGCGCGCTCACCGATGTCACGCTTCGTTCGCAGGAGGCCCCCTTCAGGCGACTTTCGCGGGACTCCTGTGGCGGCTGGATGGCACTTGGGTTTGTCGTTTCCTCGCCTTGTTGTAACCGCTTCGTCACCGAGCGATTGTCGGGCGACCTGGCTCGTGGTCAGCTAAGAGAGCCGTCCGCGGGAAAGCGCGGGCTCCACGACCCCGTTCGACCCCGTCAGCAAGCATGTCCATCACCGATACCGGCGGCCCGCCCAACCGCCGCGCGCCCAACCCCTCGCGCCATCCCGCCGCCGACACCGGCCGTTTCGGCGGACTCCCGCGAGGGGTAGCCGTGCACCCGCTCGATGCGGAGTGGCTGCCCCGGTCGATGCCCCAGGCGAGGACCGGGAGCCTCGTGCAGAAGATCGCTTCGCACGACTGGATCCTCATCGCGTATCTATCGGCGTTGATCCTCGCGCTCCTGTTTGGCCGCGGGCAAGGCCGCATCGCCTGCATCGAGCGCGTGTCGGTTGACCTCGCCGCGCTACTTTTGGTTCTCGCGATCGTCCGGTTGCCGCTCCTGCCATGGGGCCGCGCTGCGAGCTCGCTGCTCTACCGGTCCACGTTGCTCGGCGTGCTGATGGCCTCGTTCTTCCAGCTGCGCGAGATCCTGCCCGCCGTGACGCCTGGCGCCGACGACGCGCGCATCTACGCCTTCGACCTGCGCGTCTTCGGCTTCGAGCCCAGCGTCTGGCTCGACCGGTTCGTTTCACCGGTCACGACCGAGTGGTTCGCGTTCTTCTATTTCCTCTACTTCCTCATCCTTGCGGTCCACATCCTGCCAGCGCTCTTCGCGCTGCAAGATCTGCGCGTTCTCGGACAATTCGCCGTGGGGATCCTGCTCGTATTTACCACCGCCCACTTGCTCTATATGGTCGTGCCTGGCTGGGGTCCCTATTGGTACTTGCACACGACGTTTCACAACGAGCTGCACGGCGGGTTTTTCTGGAAGCTCGTGCGCGAAGCCGTGGACGCGGGCGGCGCCCAGAAGGACATTTTCCCGTCCCTCCATACGGCGGGCCCCACCTACCTCGCGATCTTCAGCTTTCGGCATCGGGCGATCGCACCGTTCAAATACAGCTGGCCGGTGATCGCTTTTTTTGTCACTCAGATCATCATCGCTACTCTGTTTTTGCGATGGCACTATCTCGTGGACGTCCTGGCCGGGTTGGTTCTTGCCAGCTCGGCCGCCGTCATCGGAGACCGGGTGGCCGTTTGGGAAATTGCAAAGCGCGAGCGTCTCGGCCGGCAGCCCGCCTGGATGCCGCCTGCTTATCCATGGAGCCGGTGAGCGCCGGCTGATTGAGCGAACAAAACGATGCTTGGATTCGAGATTATCGGCACAGGCCACTACGTGCCGGGCCCGCCCGTACCGAACAGCGCGCTCGCGCGCGTGATGGACACGAACGACGAGTGGATTTTCAAGCGCTCGGGCATCCGGCAGCGGCACTACGCGCCGGAGGGCGTGGGTGCGAGCGACCTCGCCGTCGAAGCGTCGAAGCGGGCACTCGAAGCCGCGCGCGTGCGCCCCGAGGAGATCGATTACGTCGTCTTTTCGACGATGACGTCGGACTACATTTTCCCAGGGGCCGGCGCGTTGCTGGCCCACAAGTTGAATTTGCGAGCGCCTGCGCTCGACATCCGGCAGCAGTGCGCGTCGATGCTGTTCGGGCTCCAGATCGTCGATGGCCTCATCCAGAGCCGCGCCGCGCGGACGATTCTGTTCATCGGTGCGGAGGCGCACGCCGGCTTCATGCCGTGGGAGGACTGGGGGGCGCTGGACGAAGCGAACGGTCGCGAAGCCACGCCCGAGGCGAAGGCACGCGCGAACAAGCACCGCGCGCTCGCGGTCCTGTTCGGCGACGGCGCTGGAGCGCTCGTCTTCCGGGCGACCGAGAGGGACGCTGGCCTTCGCGGGATGAAGCTCTACACGGACGGCGGCGCCGCGAAGCTGCTCTACGTGGAGGGCGGCGGCTTTCGTTCGCGCCCGTACTGGAAGGCGACCGACTTCGACGCACAAAAGTACATCCCTACGATGGACGGCCGAGAGCTCTTCAAGTTCGCCGTCACGAAGCTCCCGGCTTGCGCCCGCGAGCTCTGCGCCGAGACGAAGACGAGCATCGATCGGATCGACTGGTTTCTGGCGCACCAGGCCAACTCGCGCATCAATGACTACGTGCGCGATGAGCTGGGCGTGCCCCCGCAGAAGCTGCCGTCGAACATCGATCGCTTCGGCAACACCAGCGCGGCGACTTTGCCCATTCTCATCGACGAACAGATGCGCGCGGGAAAGCTGAAGCACGGCGATCTGTGCATGCTGCTCGCCCTCGGCGCCGGCGTGCACTGGGGATGTGCGCTCGTGCAGTGGTAGCGTGCTAGATTAAGCCCATGCGTCATCGCTCCCACGCTCTGGTGTTCGCGCTCGCGATCGCGGCTGGCGCTCCCGCCCTCGGCTTGTTCGTCTCCACGCCGTCGCACGCATCGGTCTCGATCGCGGTGAGCTGGGAGGGGCTCTTGCAGGAGTCCTCCGCCGTCGCCATCGCGACGCCGTTCGAGTCGAAAGCGGTCTGGGAGAACGGCCGCATCTACACGTACACGCACGTCCGCGTCGATCGCGCGATCGCGGGCGAGCTCGCGCAAGGCGCGGAAGCGTGGGTGCGCACCCTGGGCGGTATCGTCGGCGACACCGGCCAGTCGGTCGAAGGCGAGGCGATCCTCGGTTTGAATCAATCGTCGCTCCTCTTCTTGCACCCCGGACCCGCGTCGACGTTCATGGTCACGGCGCGCGGCCAGGGGCAGTTCCCGATGGTCAAGGCAAGTGACCCGACCCA
>DATHQY010000207.1:0-6523 GCA_035482215.1 Polyangiaceae bacterium
ATCGCCGCCGAAGCGGGCGTCGACGACTTCCTGGCGCAGGCGACGCCGGAGACCAAGCTCTCGCTGATCCGGGACCACCAGAAGGGCGGCCGCCTCGTCGCCATGACCGGCGACGGCACGAACGACGCGCCGGCGCTCGCGCAGGCCGACGTCGCCGTGGCCATGAACACCGGCACCCAGGCCGCCAAGGAGGCCGGCAACATGGTCGACCTCGACTCCAACCCGACGAAGCTCATCGAGGTCGTCGAGATCGGCAAGCAGCTCTTGATGACGCGCGGCGCGCTAACGACGTTCAGCATCGCGAACGACGTCGCCAAGTACTTCGCGATCATCCCGGCCGCGTTCGCGACCACCTACCCCGCGCTCGGCGCGCTCAACGTCATGCACCTCGCCACGTCCCAAAGCGCCATCCTGAGCGCCGTCATTTTCAACGCGCTCATCATCGTCGTGCTCATTCCGCTCGCCCTTCGCGGCATCAAGTACCGCGCGGTTGGCGCCTCGCGGCTGCTCCGCGACCACCTCCTCGTCTACGGGCTCGGCGGAATCATCGTGCCGTTCGTCGGGATCAAAGCCATCGACTTGCTCCTGGTCGTCTGCCACCTCGCATAAGGATTCTCCCATGCTCGCCCAAATTCGCGCATCGCTCGTCGTGCTCGTCGCGCTGACCCTCATCACGGGGGTCGCGTATCCCCTGTTCGTCACCGGCGTCGCGCAGGCCGCGTTTCCCAAGCAGGCCAACGGAAGCCTGATCGAGGACCACGGCAACGTCGTGGGCTCGACGCTGATCGGCCAGTCGTTCGACGCACCTTCGTATTTCTGGGGCCGCCTCTCCGCGACGCTCGACGCGAACGGAAAGGCCCTCCCCTACAACGCGGGCGCCTCGGTCGGCTCGAACCTCGGCCCCACGAACTCCGCGCTCGTCGACGAAGTCAAGGCGCGCATCGACGCCCTTCACGCGGCCGATCCGGACAACACGGCGCCCATCCCCGTCGACCTCGTCACCTCGTCGGGCAGCGGCCTCGATCCGGACATCTCGCCCGCCGCCGCCGAATACCAGATCCACCGCGTCGCGAAGGCCCGCAAGGCGACCGACGACCGGGTTCGCGAGCTCGTCGCGAAGGCCACGGTCGCGCGCCAGCTCGGGATCTTGGGCGAGCCGCGCGTCAACGTGCTCGAGCTCAATCGCACACTCGATTCCGCATTGGGTGCCGCCGTGCTTCCATGACGCGAGGAGACTCCGAACCGCACCATGACCGAACGGGTTGAACGCCGTCCCGATCCCGACGAGCTCCTCGCGCGCGTCAACCAGGAGGAGCTCCAGTCAGCCCGCGGCAAGCTCACGATCTTCTTCGGCGCGGCCCCCGGCGTCGGCAAGACGTACACGATGCTCGAAGCCGCACGCATCGAAGTGAGCGACCAGGGGCGCGACGCCGTCGTCGGCATCGTCGAGACGCACGGGCGGTACGACACGGGCGCGGTGCTCATCGGGCTCGAAGTCCTCCCGCGGCGCTCCGCGGTCCACCGCGGGATCGAAGTGCAGGAGTTCGACCTCGACGCCGCGCTCGCGCGCAAGCCGCAGCTGGTTCTCGTCGACGAGCTCGCCCACACGAACGCGCCGGGGTCGCGGCACTTGAAGCGCTGGCAGGACGTCGACGAGCTGCTCGACGCCGGGATCGACGTATTCACGACCCTCAACGTGCAGCACCTCGAGAGCCTGAACGACGTCGTGGCGCAGGTGACGTCGGTCGTCGTGCGCGAGACGGTGCCCGACGCGGTGTTCGACAAGGCGTACGAAGTGCGTGTCGTCGACTTGCCCGTCGATCAGCTCCTCGGGCGCCTCCAAGAGGGGAAGGTCTACGTTCCCGAGCAGGCGGCGCGCGCCGCCGTCAACTTCTTCAAAGAGGGCAACCTCATCGTGCTCCGGGAGCTCGCGCTGCGGCGCACCGCCGAGCGCGTGGAGGCCAAGATGCGGGGCTACAAGGCCGCGCACGGCATCGAAGAGACCTGGCACACGGGCGAGCGGGTCCTCGTGTGCGTATCGCCGAGCCCCCATTCGATCACCCTGGTGCGTTCCGCCCGCCGCATGGCGACCAGCCTGCACGCCGAGCTCGTGGGGGTTTACGTCGAGACCCCCGCGTCGATTCGTATGAACGCCCAGGCCCGCGAGCGCCTCGGGAGCACGATGCGCCTCGTCGAATCGCTCGGCGGCGAGCCCGTGACCTTGCGCGGCGAGGACGCGGCGGCCGAGACCGTGCGTTACGCGCGCAAGCGAAATGTGACCAAGATCGTCGTGGGCAAGCCCACGCATCCCCGCTGGCGCGACGTCATCCGGCCCTCGTTCCTGGACGACCTCGTGCGCCAGAGCCACGAGATCGACGTCTACGTCATCTCGGCCCTCTCCGGCACGAAGCCCGCGCCGGCGGACGCCGCCCCTCTCACGGGCGGGCCGTTCCATGCGCGCGAGGCTTCGAACTACTCGGCCAGCGCCGTCGTCATCATCACGGCGGCGCTCGTCTCGTGGTTTGCTTTCGGACGCGCGCAACTCGCGGACGTCGTGATGGTCTTCTTGCTCGGCGTCGTCATCGTGTCGATGCGCTTCGGGTTCGGCGCCTCGATTTTCGCCGCCGTGCTGAGCGTGCTCGCGCTCGACTTCATCTTCGTGCCGCCGTACATGAGCTTCGCGGTCAGCGATTTTAAACACGTCGTCACGTTCAGCGTCATGTTTCTCGTGGCCGTCGTCATCAGCCACCTGACCAAGCGCATCCGCGACCAGGCCGACGCCGCGCGCGATCGCGAACGCCGCACGGCGAGCCTCTACGCCGTCAGCCGCGAGCTCGGGCTCACCGACGCGCGCGAGGCGCTGATCGAGGTGGCGGCGCGGCACGTGCGCGAGATCTTCAGCGCCAAGGTCGCGATCCTCACGCCCGGCTCCGCGGGCCTCGACCTCGCCCTGGCCGACCCCGGGACGATGAGCCGCGACGAAAAAGAAATCGGCGTCGCCGACTGGGCCTGGGTCCATCAGCGACCTGCCGGCGCCGGCACCGACACTCTGCCTCTGTCGCGCGGCCTCTTCGTCCCGCTCAAGGGCTCGCGCGCGCGGGCCGGCGTTCTCGCCCTCTTCGGTCCCGAACGATCACGCCTCGACGACCCGGACGAACGGCAGCTCCTCTACACGATCGCGGGCCTCATCGGCTCGGCGCTCGAGCGCACGGACCTCGCCGAAGAAGCGCGGCGCGCGCGTGTGCGTGTCGAGACCGAACAGCTCCGCAACGCGCTTTTGAGCTCGGTCTCGCACGACTTGCGTACGCCCCTCGGCGTCGTCACCGGCGCGACGAGCGCCCTGCTCGACAAAGACGCTCCGCAGGACGAATCCTCGCGCCGCCAGCTTCTCCAGACGGCCCACGAAGAGGCCCAGCGCTTGAACCGGCTCGTCAACAACCTGCTCGACATGACGCGGCTCGAAGCGGGCGCGCTCCGCGTGCACAAGGAAGCGCAGCCCATCGAAGAGGTGGTCGGCGCCGCCCTCAACCGGCTCGAGGATCGTCTGCGAGGGCGCGACGTGCAGACCGACATCGACCCGAGCCTGCCCCTCGTGCCGCTCGACCCGGTCTTCGTCGAACAAGTGCTCATCAACCTGCTCGAGAACGCCACGAAGTACACGCCGCCCGGCACCCCCCTCGAGATTCGCGCGAGCGCCCGAAAGAACGACGGCGGTCACGGCGAGATGCTCATCGAAGTCGCCGATCGCGGTCCCGGCGTGCCCCCGGAGGACGCGGCGCGCGTCTTCGACAAGTTCTACCGCGGGCGCGAGTCGGAGGGCGGCGGCGTCGGCCTCGGACTCACGATCTGCCAGGGCATCGTCGCGGCCCACGGAGGGCGCATCTGGGTCGAGACGCGGCCCGGCGGCGGCGCCTCCTTCCGCTTCACCCTCCCCTTGGAGACCGCGCCTGCCGAGGCCAGCACGACCCGCGTTGCCCTTGCGGAAGCGACGCCATGACGGACACGAAACCCACCGTTCTCGTCGTCGAGGACGAATCGCAGATGCGCACGTTCGTGAGGCTCGCTCTCACGGCGCACGGCTACCACGTCATCGAGGCACAGACCGGCCGCGAGGGCCTCGCACAGGCCGCCGCCTACACGCCGGATCTCGTGTTGCTCGACCTCGGGCTACCGGACTTCGACGGCCTCGAGGTCACGAAGCGCCTGCGCGAGTGGTATTCCGCGCCCATCATCGTCATCTCCGCACGCGGCCAGGAGCCGCAAAAAGTCGAAGCGCTCGACACCGGGGCGGACGACTACCTCACGAAACCGTTCGGCACGGCGGAGCTCATGGCACGCATTCGCGTCGCGCTCCGCCACGCGTCGCAGTCCGCGCAGGACCCCCTGAGCTCGGTTTTCAGCGTCGGGAACTTGCGAATCGATTTCGGCAAACGACTCGTTTACAACGGCGACAACGAAGTCCATCTCACACCGATCGAGTACAAGCTTCTCGCCGCCCTGGCGAAGCACGCAGGAAAGGTGCTCACGCACAAGCAGCTCCTCGATCAGGTATGGGGCCCCGGGCATTCGCACCAGATGCAGTACCTCCGCGTCTACATGGTGCAGCTGCGGCAGAAGCTCGAGGAGAATCCCGCGCGGCCGCGCTATCTGCGAACGGAAGCGGGCGTGGGGTACCGGCTGAAGGACGGAGAGTGAGACCCATGTCGACTCTTCAAAGGATCGCGCCGGTACTGCCCGTGCGCGATATTGCCAGAGCGATCGAGCACTACAGGGCTCTTGGCTTGAAGGCCGATCCTTACACGGTAGTCGGACCTTCCGGACCTTTCTACGGGTTCGTCGGTTCTGGAGACGTGGAGCTGCATCTGACACTGGTGCGCGACCTCGACCCGACGGCGAATACCTCCGCCTGCTACATCTATGTCGCGGACGCGGATGCGCTGTATGCATCTTGGACGTCGTCCGGCGTTGGCGGTCGATTCACGCCGCCGGCCGATACGCCCTACGGACATCGCGAGTTCGTTCACTGGGACCCTGACGGCAACCTTCTCCGTGTGGGCTCTTTATTGAAGTAGACGCGCTGTACACCAATGTCGTCGCGTCCACGGATTGTCCTCCAATCGAGTCTCCGAAAGGGGTGCCGCGCTTGCGTCGCGCGGCCGAGCCGTGGTCCACTTGTCTGTTCGAAGATGTACCGCGCAGATGCCGAACGGGTGGGGGCGGTAGATACGGTTGCGTCCGGCCGCAGTGGCGTGTCGTTGACCGTTTCCACCGACCTCGTAACGGTGCTTCAGAGTCGTAGCGCGGCCGAGCCGTGGCGGCGGGCCTTCCGATTCCTCGCCGGGGAGTCGAGCACGGCCTCGGTGACCTACGGAGAGCTGGACTCTCGGGCGAGGGCGATCAGCTCGCATCTTGGCGCGTTGGGAGCTCGCGGCCAGCCGGTGCTCATCGTGCATGCGCCCGGTCTCGAGTACATCGCCGCGTTGTTCGGCTGCTGGTACGCCGGCGCCATCGCGGTGCCCGCCTATCCGCCCCGCGGCGACCGTCTCGCGGGTCGCTTGCGAGGAATCGCCGCGAACTCCGGAGCGCGTTTCGCCCTGACGTCGCGCGCCGAACTCGACCTGATCGACGAATCCTTGGGCGCGGACCGATCTCGTCCCGCGAAAGATCTCCATTGGATCGCGACGGACGACCTCGCGGCCCCCGACTCGCAGGTCATGGCGGTTCCCCCGCCGCCGGACCCCGATGCCATCGCGTTGCTTCAGTACACCTCGGGATCGACGAACACACCCAAGGGCGTCGTCCTGTCCCATGCCCACTTCCTCCACAACATCGAGGCGATCGCCGACCGCGCCGAGTTGACCTCCGAGGACCGCGTCGTGTCGTGGCTCCCGCCGTACCACGACATGGGCCTCGTCACCGGCATTCTGCTGCCCGTCGTTCTCGGCAGCGAGGCCACTCTCCTTTCCCCGGCCGCCTTTCTGCAGCGGCCGCACCGCTGGCTTCAGGCCATCACGGACTTTCGCGCGACCGCGTCCGCGGCCCCGAACTTTGCCTACGAACTGTGCGCGCGACGGATCACCCGGCAGCAGCGGAGCCGGCTCGACCTTTCCACCTGGCGCACGGCCTCGGTCGGCGCCGAACGCGTACGCCCCGAGACGATGGAGCGCTTCGCGGCCGCGTTCACGGAGGTCGGTTTCCGCAAGTCGTCTCTCAAGCCTTGCTATGGACTCGCCGAAGCGACCCTGGGCGTGTCGCTGGGCGCGCAGGGCTCCTCGCCCTTCGCCTCGCCGATCGACGTCGGCGAACTCGCGAGCGGCCGCGTCGTCCCCGCCCGCGAGGGCTCGCCGGCCGTCACGATCGTAGGCTGCGGAGCCCCTCTCGGAGGCGCCGACGTCCGCATCGTGGACCCGGAGACCCGGCGCCCGAAAGACGAAGGCGAGCTCGGAGAAGTCTGGGTCCACACGCCGAGTGTAGGGCTTGGGTATTGGGGGCGGCCGGTCGAGGAGAACGACCCCGTTTTCCG
>DATHQY010000208.1:0-24325 GCA_035482215.1 Polyangiaceae bacterium
GGCAAGCCGGGGAGGTGATCGAGCGGGGCAGGACCGTGCTCATGTTCCCGGAAGGTACGCGGAGCGCGACGGGGCAGATGGGCGACTTCAAGCCGCTGGTCGGGTACCTGGCGCTCGCGCACGGCGTCGACATTCTGCCGATTCACCTCGGGGGAACCCACGCGGCGATGTCGAAAGGGTCGCGCCTGCCGATGCGGCGCGAGATCTCCGCGCGGATCGGGCCGCCTCTGTGCATTGCCGATCTGCGCCGCGCGACCGAAGGCATGGCGCCGGCGCCCGCTGCCCGCGAAGTCGCGCGCCTCGCGCAGCTGGCGGTTCTCGCGCTCCACGACGGAACGCCGTTCGATCTCTCGCAGCTGTCGCGCGACGCGCTCGGCGCGAACGATTCGGCCGCCGCGCCGGAGGAGCGGGTCCATCCCATCGCGAAGCTGTTCTCGGAGCTCGAGGCGAAATTTCGCGCGGGCGAAGTCGAGCGGACGGTGAGCTACTACGTGACCCTCGGCGCCGACGACTCGTCGAAGTGGACTGTGCGCGTCGACGGGCGCGGGTGCGACGTGCGGCCGGGCAAGCCGGAGGGCGGACAGGCCGATTGCGTGCTCAAGACCACGCCCGAGATCTTCGCCAAAATCGTGCGCGAAGGGTACGTGCCGAGCCCCGCGGACTTCTTGTCGGGCGCCGTCAAATCGAACGACGTCTCGCTCCTCCTCCTGTTCCAGCGGGTGTTCCAGCTCGATCGCGCGTCATGAGATTCCTAGTAACCGGCGCGACCGGATTTCTCGGCACGCACCTCTCGACCCTCATCGAGGGCCGCGGGCACGACGTCGTGCGGTATTCGCGCGGAGGCGGTGCCGGCGAGGGAGATGACCGCGCCAGTCGCCATCACGTCCGCGGCGACGTCCTCGACGGCGATCGCGTCCTCGCTGCGGCCAAGGGATGCGATGGCGCGTTCCATTGCGCTGGAAACGTCTCGCGCAAGCCCGAGGATGCGGCCGCGCTCTATCGGGTTCACGTCGAGGGCACCAAAGTGGTGGTCGGCGCGTGCGCAGAAGCGGGCCTCGCCCGCGTCGTGATCGCGTCGTCGAGCGGCACGATCGCGGTGACCGAGGACGACCAAAGAGCGTCGACCGAAGAGAGCCCCGTTCCCCTCGGCATCATCGGGCGCTGGCCCTACTACCGGGCGAAGCTCTTCGCCGAGCAAGCCGCGCTCGCACGTGGCGCCCGCTCTGCGGACTTCAGCGTCGTCTCCGTGAACCCGAGCCTGCTCCTCGGACCCGGCGACGTGAACGGCTCTTCCACGGCCGACGTTCGCGCATTCCTCGATGGCCGCATCGTCGCGGTGCCGCGGGGGGGCGTCTCGTTCGTCGACGTCCGCGACGTGGCCGACGCCATGTTCGCGGCGATGGAGCGCGGTCGTTCGGGGGAGCGCTATCTCCTGGGCGGTTGCAACCTCACGGTCCGCGAGTTCTTCGACCGGCTGGCGCGGATCTCCGGCGTCCCAGCGCCCCTCGTGACCGTGCCCGGTTTGCCGCGGTTGCCGAACGTGCCCGGCCTGTCCGCGTTGTCGGGCGCGGGCACGTCACGCGAATGGATTCGCGCCGGCGCGCAGTGGATCGATCGCGTCGCCTCGCGCATCGGTGTGCCGTCGCCGGTCGACCCCGTTGCGGCCGACATGGCGCAGTTCTACTGGTACGTGGATTCCAGCAAGGCGGCGCGCGAGCTCGGCTTCCGCCCGCGGGATCCGAACGTGACCCTGCACGAAACGGTCGCGGATCTGCGCGACCGCGGCGTCGTTTGGCCGAGGGACACGGCGTCGACCTCGTGAAGCCCCTCTGCGTGGTCAATCCGCAGGCGGGGGGCGGCCGCGCGGGGCGGACGTTGCGGGAGGTTCGTGCGGTGATCGAGCGGCGGCTGGGTCCGATCGAAGTCGCCGGGACCGAGCGTGCGGGACACGCAATCGATCTGGCGCGGGAGGGCGCGCAGCAGGGGAGGGAGATCGTCATCGCCGCGGGCGGCGACGGCACGCTCCACGAGGTGGCGAACGGAGTGCTCGACGCCGGCGGCCACGCGGCTCTCGGCTACGTCGGACTCGGAACGGGGGGCGATTTTCGGCGCACGCTCGGCATCGAGCACCGCCTCGACCGCTATGTCGACGCCATCGCACGAGGCCAAGACCGCGCGCTCGATGCGGGCCGTGTTCGCTACACCGCGCACGACGGAGAGGTTCGATTCCGCTGGTTTCTCAACATTCTGTCGATCGGCATGGGCGGCCTCGTGGATCAGAACGTGGCAGAGACCACCAAGGCCTTTGGGGGTAAGGTGGCGTACCTCTGGGCGAGCGTGTGCGCGCTGGCGGCCTGCGAACGGGGCCGTCTCCGTTGCGAGACGTCGCTCGGAGACGCGAACGATACGCGCACGCTCGACGCCTACGTCCTCGCGATTTGCAATGGCCGCTACTTCGGCGGCGGAATGCACATCGCCCCCATGGCAGAGCCGGACGACGGCCGCTTCGACGTCGTGACCATGAACGCGCCGGGCAAACTGGCTTTCGCCCTGGCCTCGGCGCGCATCCACGACGGCGCGCACCTCGCGAGTGAAGGAGTCAGTCACTTCGCGTGCGATCGTATTTCGATCGATCTCGAGAACGAAGCGGCTCGCTCCGTATTCTTGCTCGACGTCGACGGCGAGGCTCTGGGCAGATTGCCCATCGAAGTCGAGATCGTACCGCGCGCGTTACGCATGCGCGTCTGAGCGGATTGGTGAGCGCCATTTTTTTGGCATTCTACGAAACGAGTGCAGGTTGCAATTGGCATGGAGAGCATGCACGCGGCAATTTACGAAGCCACGGTGTCGGGGTGCAATTCGATCATTTTCCAGTTGCCAGTGCACCTCCCCGTGATGGCATCGTGAGTTCGGTCATCGGAAAAGAGGTGTGGCGAGAACTCGAAGGACACGAGCTCGCGGACGTCCGACGCATTGCCAGACGAGATCACGCAGACCCAGCGGGACTCGTCTCATAAGGAGGGATCGTTGTCCGAATGCGTGATCTCCCGGGACAACATCGTATTGAGACTCGCCCCGGCCATCGCCGCGTCGCTCCGTCGTGTGGTCGGCGGAGACGATCCGGAATACGAGGACATGTACCAGACGGCGCTCGAGCGCGTATTCCGCACCCTCGGCGAGAGCAATTTCCGGGGAGACTGCACGGCAGCCGGGTGGGCTTACGTCATCGCGCGGAACGTGGCGGTCGACGCGCTGCGCGCGCGCATGCGCGAACGCGGCTTTCTTTCGCTCGACGACACGTTCGAGGAGACGTTGCCGCAGCCCACCGGAGACATCGGGCCGGAGCGCCTCGCCGAGGCGCGACAGGAGCTCTCGAGGCTAGGCGAAGCCCTCGCGGGATTGCGGCCGGCCAACGCGATCGTCGTTTATATGCACGACATCGTCGGTCACGATTTGGCGGAGATATCGAAGTGTCTCCGCATCACGCCGGCCGCCGCGCAGTCTCGTCTCGTCCGCGGGCGCCGGGACGTCGTCGGAACGCTGCAGTCGCGCGAGTCGCGCGAAATACGCGAGAAACGACCGGCCCTCGAATGAGCGCGAGGAATAAAACAAACTAGTGGATTCTAGCGAACGCGGATGGTTCCAATCCGTGCTCTCCATTTTTCGCCGTAGAGCGGAATCCGGCCGCTCGGTCCGCGTCGCGCACCTTTCCACAATTCGCAGCTTGCCCGAGCGCGTCTCGAAAAGACTTCAGTCACGTCTCTTTTCTTGCCTGCGGGTGGCCTGCGATCCCGACTTACCTGGGGTGCGGGGCGCAGAGGCGTCCCCCGCGCGGGCCCCGGGAAGCAGGGAATCACCATTTGGGAGGTATCGGGATGCAAGTACGAAAATTACAGAATTGCGCGACGCTCGTCGCTCTGGTCGTTGCGGCGGCGGGGGCCGCATGCGGCGGAACTGCGGGCGAAGGTGACGAGACTGTCGTTCAGACCACGGAGGCCGTGACGGTCGGCGGGTTCCTGCCGGGCCTCACGTCGGCGCAACAGACTCTATTCACGAACGGCGCGGCGGCCTTCGAGGTCATCGAAGGGATCAGCGACGGCCTCGGCCCGCTGTTCAACGAAAAGAGCTGCGGCACGTGCCACGCGATCGGCGCTGAAGGTGGCTCGGGCGTCCAGTTCGAAGTGCGCGGCGGCATTCTCTCCGGCACGTCGTTCAACGACCTCGCCAACGAAGGCGGCCAGCTCTTTCAGCTCCACGACGTGACCGGCATGGTCACGATCAACGGCAAGACCTGCTCGCTCCCCGGCATGGGCAACGGCGAGCCCGTTCCCGCCAATGCCAACGTCAGCGCGAAGCGCCGCACGACGGCGCTCTTCGGTCTCGGCCTCGTCGACGCGACGCCCGACTCGACGTTCGTGGCGCTCGCCGCGAGCGAACCGGCCGCGACGCGCGGCACGGTGAACATGATCGCGAACCTCGACAAGGGAGGCGCGACGACGATGGGCAAGTTCGGCTGGAAAGCCCAGGTGCCGACGCTCCATCAGTTCGCGGGGGACGCGTACCTCCACGAAGAGGGCATCACGAATCCGCAATTCCCGACGAACGATCCGCCCTTCGGCAATACGGCGCTCGTCGCGCCGTGCAACGGCTTCACGGGCACGGGCCTCGAGGACAACGGCGCGGACATCACGAACTTCACGAACTTCATGCAGCTGCTCGCGCCACCGAAGCCGAGCACGCCCAACGCGCAAACGACCGCCGGCCAGGCGGTCTTCACGCGAATCGGTTGCGGCAACTGCCACACGCCGTCGATCACCAGCGGTTCGAACGCCGTCGCGGCGCTGTCGAACCAGACCTACCACCCGTATTCGGACTTCTTGGTCCACGACATGGGCACGCTCGGCGACAAGATCGGCAACAACGGCCTCACGACGCCGACGCAGATGCGCACCGCGCCGCTGTGGGGCCTCGTCAACTCGAACCAGTCGAACCTCCTCCACGACGGCCGCGCGCACTCGCTCGCGAGCGCGATTCAGCAGCACGCCGGCCAGGGCGCCGCGGCGGCCGCGGCGTTCAACGCGTTGAATTCGACCGACAGCAACAACCTCCTCGCGTTCCTCAACAGCATCTGAAAGGCGCCCTCGATCCGCACCGCGTTTCGAGCACGTCTTGATCGGCGCATCGTTCACGGTGCGCAGCACGTCCGGCCCCCTGGGAACCAGTTCGGATTCTCGGGGGGCTTTTTGCGTCTTGTCGGCGTTGTCGCGCTCGCCGCGATGGACGCCAACGGACCGATTTGACACTGGGCGAGTGCCGCGTTAGTCGTCACTCCGTGACCTTGACAGGCGTCGTCCTTCCGGCCCTCGCTCTGCTCCTTACCGGGGCGGGAGAGGGGCGGTTCGCGCGCTGAAGAACCCCAACCCTCTCCCGCCGAATGCGGCGGGTGAACCGAAAAGAGGGTCGGAGTGTTGGTCGCCCCGAGCCTCCCGTCGCATCGGCAACTGGAGCCTCCCCCATGTCCGATCGAGTCATCGTTTTCGACACCACGCTGCGTGACGGCGAGCAGTCCGCGGGCGTTCTCTTCACCGAGCGCGACAAGCTCGACATCGCGGAGAAGCTCGCGTCGATGCGCGTGGACGTCATCGAAGCTGGCTTTCCCGCCGCATCACCGGCGGAGCTGCACAACGTCCAGGCCGTGGCGAAACAGCTACGCCAGACGGGCGTCTGCGGCCTCGCGCGGTGCGTCCCCGGCGACGTGGACGCGGCCGCCGAAGCGCTTTCCGGCGCGGCGAACCCGCGGATCCACCTCTTTTTGAACGCGAGCGATGTCCAGCTCGAGCACCAGCTGCGCCGGACGCGCGCCGAGGCGTTGGAGCTTGCGGCGACGATGGTCGCGCGTGCTCGAAAGGCCGTGGGCGAGGTCGAGTTCTCGCCGATGGACGCGACGCGCGCGGATCGGCCATTTCTGGCCGAGCTCGTACGGGTGGCCGTCAAGGCGGGCGCGCGCACGATCAACATCCCCGACACGGTCGGCTACGCGCTGCCCTCGCAGGTGCAGGATCTGTTCGAGTGGCTCCGCCGCACCGTGCCGGAGCTCGAGGACGCGGTGCTGTCGTTCCATGGGCAGAACGACCTGGGCATGGCCTCGGCCAACGCCATCGCCGCCGTGATGGCCGGCGCCCGGCAGGTCGAGCTCTGCGTCAACGGCATCGGCGAGCGGGCGGGGAACACCTCGTTCGAAGAGGTCGTGATGGCGATCGCCGTTCACGGCAAGACGCTCGGCGTCCACACGAACGTGGACGCCACCGGCATTTGCCCGCTGTCGAAGCTCGTCGAAGAGCGGAGCGGACTGGCCGTGCCGCCGAACAAGGGCATCGTCGGGCGCAACGCCTTCCGCCATGCCTCCGGCATCCACCAGGACGGGGTGCTCAAGCATCGCCAGAACTTCGAATGCATCGACCCCACCCAGATCGGCCACGCCACGGGCACGGAGATCGTCCTGGGCAAGCTGTCGGGGAACGCCGGGTTCACGGCGCGCTGCCGGGCGCTCGGCCTCGAGATGCCCCCGCCGGTCGCCGCTCGGGCATTCCGCGCGTTCCAGGCGCTCGCGGACCGGAAACGCGAGGTCTTCGACGAGGACGTGCGCGCGCTGGTCGCGCGAGCCACCGCCGAGGGGTCGGGGGGCGGCGGCGCAAGCTGACGGGGTCTGGCGGCGCCAGCTGACCGGGCCGGGGGCCTCGAGCCTCGTCTTCGCGGCGCACGCGAAAAATTGCGCGTGGGGTGTATGCGCCACGCGCAGGCGGTCGTATCGATTGTGGAGTCTCGGGCTTGGACGAGCTGGACGACATCGTCGTCCCTTGGAATGAAGAGCGTCCAAGCGCGCGCGCGCGGGGCGCCGAGCGCGCGGCGGCGGTCGCGCGAAGAACCACATCGCCATCGAGAACCAATCTTGAAGAAGTCGCTGTCGGCATCGCCGCGCGAGAAAGCGCAGGCGGACGAAGATTCGGTACGTGCGTATTACGGGAAGCTCGGGAAGGTACCGCTGCTGACCCGCGAGGGCGAAGTGGTCCTCGCGCGCCGGATCGAGGATGCGGAGACGCAGATCGTGCGCGCCCTCGTGCACGCGCCTGCGGCGGTCGTCGAACTCGCGGCCATCGCCGCCGAGCTCGGAACCGGCACGCTGCGCGCGCGCGACGTGACGCGCAATCCGGCCGAAGAAGAAGAGGACGAAGCGGCAGCCCGCGATCGCCTCGTCGCCCTCTTCGCGGACGTGTGCGAGCTCGACGCGGTGAGCCGCTCCGGCAGCTTCGAGCGCGGCGACGGGACGCTCCGGCACGCGCGGGCCAAGGCCGCGGCCGCGCTTCAGGAGATGCGCCTCACGCGCGCGGTCCTCGTGCGCGTCGTCGCCGCACTGCGGTCGCGCCTCAAGGGCGAGAACGCGCGCGCGTTGCAGGCGACGCTCGCCGCCGTTCGCACGGGCGAGCGGGAGGCCGATCGCGCCAAAGGGGAGCTCATCGAGGCCAACCTCCGGCTCGTCGTTTCGATCGCGAAGAAGCACACGGGGCAGGGGCTTCAGCTCGCGGATCTGATCCAGGAAGGCAACATCGGCCTCATGCGCGCGGTCGATAAGTTCGACTACAAGCGCGGCTTCAAGTTCTCGACGTACGCCACTTGGTGGATCCGCCAGTCGATCACCCGGTCGATCGCCGATCAAGGCCGCACGATTCGAACGCCTGTGCACATGGTCGAGACCGGCAACCGCCTGGCGAGCGCGCGCGGCCGCCTCGCGCAGGCGCAGGGCCGCGAGCCTTCGCTCGAAGAGCTCGCGGCGGAGGTGGGATTGCCGCCGGCGAAAGCGCAGATGGCGCTCGCCGCGCGGCGCGAGCCGCTGAGCCTCGAGGCGCCTGCCGGCGACGACGGCAACGCGCGCCTCGCCGACTTCGTGGCCGACAGCGAGAACGACAACGCGCTCGAGTCGCTCCTGCAGAAGCGCTTCGTCGAAGGTACGCGCGAGCTTCTCGCCACGCTCACCGCCCGCGAGGCGCAGGTCATCCGGATGCGTTTTGGCCTCGACGGCGGCAACGAGCAAACGCTCGCCGAGATCGGCGAGTCGTTCGCGCTGACCCGCGAGCGCATTCGCCAGATCGAGACCCAGGCCCTCCGGAAGCTCCGGCTGCCGACGCGCGCCAAGCGCTTGCGCTCCATCGTCGACGAATGAGCGTCTCGTTCGACGCGGGCTATTTCCGCCGGTACTACGAGTCGAGACGGTCGCGCGTCTACGGCGCCGAGCAGATCGATCACCTGGCTCGCGGCGTCACGGGCTTCGTCCGGTGGTTCGGCGGCGACATCGACCGCGTGCTCGACGTGGGCGCCGGCACCGGCCTGTGGCGTGACTGGTTTCAGGCGAATCTGCCCTCGGTCGAGTATCGATCGATCGACGTCAGCGAATACGCCTGCCGCAAGTTCGGGCACGAGCTGCGCGATATCGCGGTCTGGCGCGGCCGGCGCAAGTTCGACCTGGTCATCTGCCAGGGCGTTCTCCCGTATCTCGCCGACGAGGCCTGCGAGCGCGCGATCGCCAACATGGCCGGCATGTGCCGGGGCTTTCTCTACGTCGAGGCGATCACGGCTCGCGATCTACGCGAAGTGTGCGATCGATCGAAGACCGACGTGCGCGTGCTCGCGCGCCCCGCGCGGTTCTACCAGCGCGCGCTGCGCCGCCACTTCGAGCCGCTCGGCTGCGGCCTGCACCACGTCGCGGGGGGCGACAAGCTCTTCTACGATCTGGAACGCGCGACCTGATCTTGGGCCCCAAGTTGGGCATCGTCCGAGACTCCGAGACCTTCAGCGACTTGCCGTATCGATTGATCGCTTCGTCGCAGGTACACCCGCGTCTGCTTTGAATTCTTTTGCCTAGACTAGGTGGGACGGTCACGCACGGATTCCTCCCGACGCGTGTCAACGAAAGCGAGGGAGGCTCAGATAATTCTCGTCTGGTTGCTTTCCCATCGTCTTTGCGTCTTTGCGATCCATCCTCTGTCAGAGCGTAGCTAGGTCCGTCTGTGAGCCGTACCGTCTACGCGAGCACGGCGAACTTTAGGTAACGCCCTTCGGGAAACGCGGCGGGCACCGGGTGATCGGCCCCCGGCCCGCGAAGCTCGAGCACCGTGAGTGCGCGCCCGCCGAGGGCCGCATCGTCGAGCGTGCTCAGAAAAGCCTCCGCGTGCACGTGCGACGAGCACGACGCGGCGCAGAGGATGCCGCCCGTCGCGAGGACTCCCGCGCAGCCGCGGTGAAGTGCGCGGTACGCTGCGAGCGCCCGCGGCAGCGCGCGCTCGTTCGCCGCGAAGCTCGGGGGATCGCTCACGACGAGGTCCCAGGTCTCGCCGCGGCCGCGTGCGCCTTCGAGGAACGCCTGCACGTCCGCGGTGACGAAGGCGTGGGCGCGCGGATCGACCCCGGCCAGCTGGAAGCTCGCTTGCGCCGTGGCGTGGGCCGCGGCAGCGACGTCGACGCTCGTGACGTGCGTGGCGCCGCCGAGCGCGGCGTGGATCGAGAACCCGCCCGCATACGAAAAGAGATTGAGAACACGCCGGGCCGACGCGAGCTCCCCGACGCGCCGGCGATTGTCGCGCTGATCGAGAAACGCGCCCGTCTTCTGGCCGCGCGCGAGGTCGACCACGAAAGGGACGCCGTGCTCCTCGACGCGCACCGTTTCGGGTGGCTCGGCGCCTTCGAGCCGGTCGAGCCGCGGCGGCTCGCCTTTCTTGCCGGAGCGGTGCACCAGGCTGCGCACGCCCATGCGCGCGAGGCGAGGCCAGAGGGCTTGCACGAAATCGGCGATGCGCGCAGCCGCGCCGTCCCCATCGGTCCTGAGAACGGTAACCGACGCGTACCGATCCACCACAAAGCCCGGCATGCGATCGCCTTCGCCGTGGATGAGCCGCACCGCGTCTGTGCGCGTGCCGTCGAACAGCGCCGCGCGAAGTTCCAGCGCATGCGCCACGCGGCTGCGCCAGAGTGCGCCATCAATCGGATCGCGGCGTCGCGTCCACATGCGCACGGCAATGGGCGAGCCAGGATCCGCCAGTCCACGACCCAACGGCGTGCCATCGGGAGCGAGCACTTGCACTTCTTCGCCTGGGGCAGCTTGGCCCTGGCCCATGCCGTGGCTTTTTCCGATCGCTTCCGCCCATACCCAAGGATGTCCCCGTAAGAGGGATTCGGCCGCGGGCCGCCGGCCCAGCATGACGTCGCGGACCGCCGTTTGTCCCATGGTCCTGGCGTTCTACAATCGTTTTTGAGGGAAACGCCGCTTTCTTGCGTGCCGGGGTGAATCGCCGCTTTTTGGCGCTATCCTTTCCTCCTCCACCGGCCGCGAGAAACCTACTTGGGGAGGGTCTTTTTTTGCATGGATGGGGAAGCTCGCGGCAATTTAGGTGGGGAGAACCCATGTCTCTCTTGGAGATGCGCGCAGAAATGGCGAAGAAGGGACGTGCGGGGAATTCTCGCGGAACTGCATCCAAGGCGTCGGCGGCATCAGGAGCATCGGGAACAGTCGGCGATGGAATGGGAGCCACTGGGCATGAGTCGATCATGAGTGAGTCTTCGCCGCGGGAGACGCACGAGCTTCATGGGCGCGAGCTTCGTGCGCGCGATGCAACCGAGCTCGCCGCAGGCCCTCCGTCCGAGTTGGTCGCGTTCGCTGCCAGCGAAGCCGATCCGTTCGCCGCTTCCGCCTTCGATGCCGACGACGGGAGCGTGCCGCCGATGGGTGACCTCGATACGGAGTTCTTCGAACGAGGGTCCGATTCGTGGGCGCCGCCTGCGGAGCTCTTCGAGGCGGACCCGACTCCGCCAAATCCGCGCCTCATCGCGCTGAAGTCCATGACTGCCCGCCGGCGGCGCGCGCAGTTCGCGAAGTACGTGACGGCTGCGGTGGGTATGTGCGGCATCGTGTGCCTCACGGCGATGGTCAAGCTCGTCGTGAGCCGAGCCGCCGGTACCGACGAGTCGGACGAGCCGGCGCTCGCGCATGCCGTTGCCGTCGCGGAGACGCCTTCGCGCTCTGCAATGGCGGCCGTGGGCGCGGCAGCCCCGCAAGCGCCTGCGGAGACGCTTTCGCCCGCGGTAGTCGCGCCCGCAGAGCCGGTGGCGGCTGCAGTGGCGGATCCCGTTCCGAGCGCGTTGCCTGCGGCCGGATCGCCGCCCGCGGCCGACCCAGCGCCTGCGCCCGTGGCGAGCGCATCGCCGCCCACCGGCGAGCCACAAGCGGCGCCGGTCGCCGCCGCGCCGACGGGCCCTTCCGCCGACAACGCGGTGGCGGCGAACGACGCGCCGCCCGCGAATGCCGCGGCCGCCGGAGCTGCGCCCACCGGTGATTCCGCGGCGGAAGCCGCAGCCGCGCGAGAAGTCGCCAGGACCGAGCTCAGTCGCGGTCATGCGCGCCAGTCGATCGAAGCGGGGGAGCGTTCCGTCGCGCTGGACCCGACGGACGGCGAGGCGTGGCTCGTCCTTGGCGCGGCGTACCAGTCGAGAGGCGCCGTTGCCGACGCGCGCCGCTGTTTCAAGGCATGCGTGTCGCAGGCCAAGCGCGGGCCGCGCGGCGAGTGCAGCGCCATGCTGCGTTGAGCTGCGTGGGGCTACGTGGACGACCGGAGCGTTGACCGGCGGTCCATCGCACGTCATGCTGCCACGCGGACTCCGGGGCATGTGGAGGTAGCGTTGAGCGTGCGTTGACAGTCGGTGACGGGGCGGGTACACACCGCGCCGCGCCTGGGGGCCTACGAGGCAAACGAGGAGGTCAGCGCGTGTTCAAGAAGGTCTGCCTCTTCTCCGGCAACGCCAACCCACCGTTGGCCAATGCGATCGCGACCTATCTCGAAGCGCCCCTCGGCAAGTGCAAGGTGGTGCGCTTCAGCGACGGAGAAAGCTTCGTCGAGATCGGCGAGAACGTCCGCGGCGTCGACGCGTTCGTGATCCAGCCGACGAGCAGCCCGACGAACGACAACGTCATGGAGCTGCTCATCATCGTCGACGCGCTCCGGCGCGCATCGGCAGGCTCTATCACGGCGGTCATCCCGTATTACGGGTACGGCCGGCAGGATCGCAAGGTCGCGCCGCGCACGCCGATCACGTCGAAGCTCGTGGCCGACTTGATCCAGACCTCGGGCGTGAACCGCGTCGTCGCGGTCGACCTGCACGCGGGGCAGATCCAGGGCTTCTTCAACATCCCGTTCGATCACCTGTACGCGATGCCGGTGTTTCTGGAGGACTACCTCCGCAAGCGCTTTGATTCGTCGGCGGTGTTCGTCTCGCCGGACGCGGGCGGCGTGGAGCGCACGCGCGCGTACTCGAAGCGGCTCAACGCGAGCCTCGCGATCATCGACAAGCGCCGCGAGCGCGCGAACGTCTCCGAGGTCGTGAACCTCATCGGCGAAGTGCGCGGCAAAGACTGCATCATCATCGACGACATCATCGACACCGCGGGCACGCTCTGCGGCGCCGCCCGTGCCCTCGCCGACAAGGGGGCGCGCACCGTCGTCGCCGTCGCGACGCACGGTGTCCTCTCCGGGCCCGCGCTCGCGCGCATCGAAGAGTCGCCGCTCACCGAAGTCATCGTGAGCGACTCGATCCCGCTGGCGCCGGCGGCGATCGCCTGCGGCAAGATCAAACAGCTCTCGCTCGCGCGCCTTCTCGGCGAGGCGATCAAGCGGATCCACAGCTCCGACAGCGTGAGCTCGCTCTTTGCGTGAAGCGCGCCGGTCTGCTACGTAGCCGGCCCCCATCGCACCCCCGAGTCCTGCCGCATCGTACGCACATTTGTGTGCGTCCGGAGCGCGCGGGCGGACGGGTGATCGGAGCCGAGCTGACATGACCGCCCCCGCCGCCAATCAGATGCCCCCCCTCAAGGCCGAACCGCGCAAGACGGGAGGCAAGAGCGCCGTCCGCTACGTTCGCCGCGCTGGGCTCGTCCCCGCCGTCGCCTATGGCCCCGGGTTCCCCTCGACGCCGATCGCCGTTCCGCCGAAAGAAGTGGCCGCGGTCCTCCGGAGCGAGCTCGGGAAGAACACGGTCATCGAGCTCGATCTCCAGGGCACGAAGCACCTCGCGATGATCCGCGACTTCTCGCTGCACCCCGTGGATCGCACGCTCGAGCACGTCGACTTCATCGAAGTGAAGCTCGATCGCCCGGTCGACGTCGAAGTCCCGCTCTTTGCGACGGGCAAGCCGGTCGGTGTCACGAAAGGCGGCGTCCTCCGCATCGTGTACCGGCTCGTTCCGATCCGGTGCCTGCCGGATCGCATCCCGTTGAAGCTCGAGGCGGACGTGACGAACCTCGAACTCGGCGAGCACATCGCGTCGCAGGACCTGAAGCTCCCGGAGGGCGTGACGGTGCGTACGCCGCCGACCCAGACGCTCATCTCGATCGTGGCTCCCGAGAAGGAAGTCGAAGAGACGCCGGCTCCGGGTGTGGGTGCAGCAGCCGCGCCGGTGGCAGCCGGTGGAGCGGCGGCGCCTGCGGCCGACGCCAAGAAGGACGAGAAGAAGGAAGAGAAGAAGAAGTAGCCGCCAAGGACGGGAAGGCGAGGGGACTAGGGCGAGGAACAAGGGGCGAGGAACTAGAGCGTCATGTACTTGGTCGCCGCTCTCGGAAATCCGGGTCGGGAGTACCAGGGCAGCCGGCACAACGTCGGCTTCATGGTGGCCGAAGCGCTGCGCGCGTCCGAAGGCTGGCCGGACTTCAAAACGAAGTTCTCCGGCGTTTGGACGCGCGGGCAAATCGGCGCAGAGGACGTGATCCTCCTCCAGCCGCAGACATACATGAACCTGTCCGGCGAGAGCGTGCAGCCGGCGGCGGCCTTCCTGAAGGTGCCGCCGAAGAGCGTCATCGTCGTCCACGACGAGCTCGATCTCGCGTGGAAGGACGTGCGGCTGAAGTTCGGCGGCGGCCACGCCGGCAACAACGGCGTGCGCAACATCATCGAGCGGCTCGGCACAGCGGAGTTCGTCCGTGTGCGCGTCGGCGTGGGCAAACCGCCGGCGGGGTTCCGGGGCAGCGGCGCAGACTGGGTTCTCTCGGGATTCGATCCGGTCGAGCGCGCGGAGCTGCCGTCGGTCATCGACGCGGCCATCGCGGCGGTGCGTGCCGTCGTGACGGAAGGGATCGCCGCGGCGATGCTCCGCGTGAACACGCAGAGCGGGCAGCGCGGCGCGGGCGGCAAGCCGAAACGCTAGCCGCGCGTCAACTCGGCGCCCAGGATGCGCGCTACGGCGCGCTTGCGCCTCTTGGCGGCCGCGTAAAACTCGGTCGCGGTGCGCCTGGTCTGGGCGGCGAGCCTCCGCGCGTCGGGCAATCCCCCTTCTTGCTGGAGCGCCGCTTCCAGCCATAGCAGGTTCACGGCGTCGCCTTCCGTTTCGAATCGTGCGCGTAGCTCTCCCATGTACGTCTCCTCGGCCAACCGAGTACCGCCCTCGACTTCGCGCGCATGAGTCCATTGGCTCCACACCAGGCGGCACAAGTGGCGGGGCAGGGAGATCGCTGCGGAGTCCCATCCAAGGCGCACGAGCCGGCTGTCCACGCGATCCATCACGTCGCGCGCCTTGGCGGGATCGCGCATCAACCGATACGCAAAGCGAAGTGCGATGAGGCGGGCGCCCTCGTAATCCTGCTTGCGGAGCTCCGCGCCGAGCGCCCGTCTTTCCTCGTGCGTGAACGCGCGCCGGGTGCGGTCAGTGCCGAGGACCGTGCTGGCCACGATCGCCACGAGGGCCATCACCGGAAGGCGAACGAACATGCACGCGACGCGGGCACGAAAGGCGCCCCCCGCTCCCTCGCGCGCCATCAAAGCACAAAAAGGCGCTTCCCCCTACGGACGCGCGAGGTGGGAGCGCGGTATGCACGAGGGAGCGCCGGCACTCCTGGGCCGCGACGGGGCATGCCCCGGCATTTGGCGTTGCCCGATGGCTCGGCGCACGCAACGGACGTACGGGCCGTCTTCGGCGGGCACGTACCGGTAACTCTCGCCGAAGTCGAAGCCGACGCGGGAGGCCCGGCGGCCCGGGCCTTCCGGCCGGGCGCGAGTGCGAATGCGAAGAGCGCGAAGAGCACTGCGAGCGCTCCTCGTCGCTTGCACCGCGCAGGCATCGGGATCAGGAAAGCGCCGCCTTCATGGCTGCCTGTTCGCGTTCCGGAAGGGCCGTCATTCGCAAGTCGCATCGGCTTCGCGCACGACCGTCACGACGATGCACGGGGACGAAGTCTCGGGTGACTCCCACCGTTCATGGACCCGCGTTTGGAGAAAGCTCCACCCCGCATCCCCGACAAAAGCTCAACGGGCCCGTGCTTCTATCCCCAGCGGACCCGTCTCCGCCTAGTCTTGCACCGTCCCGATTCCATCATGCTGGTGAAGATCACGGAACACGCTGTGAGCAAGAGTCTGGCAGGCTCACGGAAAATGGGCTGGCTCTTCGCCGTTCTCGCGGTGGCCGGCTGCGACGCGGACGGTGGGGCGACCGGCCCGAAAGACGGTTCGGCCGTAGCTCCGGAGGCATCCGTCCCGGATTCGTCCGGCGCCCCGGCGGAAGCGGGCGCGCCGGACGACGTCATACCGGAAGCCTCGGAAGCCACCTCGGGGGATTCTGCCTTTGCGTCCACCGACGCGAACGTGGCGCAAGACGATTCGGCGGCTCCAATAGGGCCGGGCGACACGATGGCCGGCGACGAATGCGTCAACGATCCCAACTGCGCGGTGGCAGGGACCAACTGCGGACCGGAAAACGCAGTGCTGACCTGCGTCGCGGGTGCAAACGGGTGCCTGACGGCCGCGTCCTCGAGCCTATGCGGTAGCCATTTCGTGTGCGTCGGCGCTCCGGGCATGGTTACGTGCGCCGGTACGCCTTAGGGGCTTGAGTCGTGCCGGGAGTGCTACGCGGCTAAGCCGAATGGCAACGCGGATGGCCCGATGGCGTTGGTAGCTCCGGCGACGGCGGTCCGGCCGGCATCGGAAGCCCGGGCGTGGGCTCCGGAGACAGCGGCACGGGCGACGGCGCAGTCTCGGCGGCGAGCTCGGGGAGGGCTCCGCAGGGTTGGCTGCGGCATGTCCGCCGCGCAAGCCTCGGGCGACTGAGCGCCAGGCTCACGGCACGGTGGCTCGCTTTCCCGCGACCGGGGACCATGATCGCCCCAATCGTGTAGAGTCTCTTGGTAGCAACGCATGGCCTCGCGAAACCAAGCGGATCTCTGGCGCGAGCTCGTCGCCGAGGCCGGCGAGGATGCGAGCGTCCAAGCGTCGCAAGTGACGAGCGCGGACGCGGAGCGAGACCTCGCCAGCGTGGGTTTCGACGTCGCGCAGGAGCGGGCGGAGGCCGTAGCAAATCTGCGCGCACTCGAGTCGAGGGCTGCACCGGTTCGCGTCGACGCAGGGACACCCTCCGAGGAGCAAGCGTGGATCGCGCGCGTCCCGCCGATACCGATGCGCGTTCGACCGGTACCGACGCGATGGTATTGGCTTGTCGCAGCGACGCTTGCCTTAGCAACGGCGGGCGGCCTTCTCTATGGACTCGCTCACCGCCCCAAGCCGGTCGACTTTCCGCGGGAGGTCCCCACGTTGGAGGCGCCCGCTCCGACCGTGCCCGCGCGACCCCCTGAGGTCCCTTCGGTCGTGCCGACCGAGACGCTTCCCGCGATGGGACCGAAGCCTCACTAGCGCGCCTGACTCGCCGCCGTGTTCGTCCGGTCTTCCGTCGCTCCTACCGAGAGCGCAGGCAATTACCCCGCGGCGCTCGCGGCCTGCGCGGTCAACGTGCTCGCGTATTTCTCCATCGGCGTCGTCGCGCCCGTGCTGCCGATCTACATGCGGGCGGAGCTCGGCGCCGGCGACGTGAGCATCGGCTTTGTCATGGGCTGTTACGCCGTGACGACGCTCGTGGGCCGGCCGGCTGGAGGCCTCTGGGGTGACCGCGCCGGCTTTCGCGGGCCGGCGGCGACGGGCGCGCTCCTCATCGCTGTCGGGACCGCGACCTACGGGTTCTTTCCGAGCATCGCATGGCTGTTCGCGTGCCGGCTCGTCGTCGGCCTCGGGGAGGGCCTGTCGCAAGCGTCGTGCATTGCGTGGGCGATCGCGCTCGCGCCGCCGCGAAACCGCGCCGCGCTCCTTTCTTATGCGGGCGTTTCGGGCTGGGCCGGCGTCGCTCTCGGCGCCATGGTCGGCGGCACGTTCGCGTCGCACGCGCGCGGTGCGTTCGGGTCCGGCGCGGTCACCCCGCTCCTCGGCCTTGCGATCATCGCGGCCATTCCCACCGCCCGCAGAGCCACGACCCCTCGTATGCCCATGCACCGGCTCGCGGGGATTCTGGTTCGGCCCGGCGGGGCGTACGCGCTCGTCACCGTCGGCTACGCCGCCGTCATCACATTCGGCTCGCTCCTCATGCGCGAGAGCGGATCCGCGCCGGCCCTCCTACTCGATGCGTTCATCGGCGGCATCATCGCGTTTCGCTTGGTTGCGGCGCCGCTCCCGGCGCGTCTCGGACCGACGCGCACGGTGGCTCTCTGCGCGACGACCCAGGCCGCATGCTTTCTCGTCGTCGCCGCGTTCGCGTCGCACCCGATCGTCGTGGCCATAGGGGCGTTCGTCGGCGGCATGGCGTTCGGCCTGTCGTTTCCTTCGCTGGCCCTCTACGCGCTCGAGCGCGTCTCCGAGAGCGAGCGCGGTCTCGCAATCGGCGTCGTCTCGGCGTTCTTCGACGTGGGCATGGCGGTCGCCGGCGCTGTCCTCGGCTCGGTCACGGCGCGCGGCGGGTACGGCGCCGCGTTCGTCTGCAGCGCGGGTTGCGCGGCGGTTGCCGCGGCGCTGGTGCGCGACGGGCCGCGGTCCGGGCGGACCCGGCGGGGTGGGGTGCTCGTCTCGCTGCTCGCCATCGTCTTCGGCGTCGTCGCCTATGGCGGATTCGTCGAGCCGGCGCGGCTCGTCGCGCATCGCGAGACGATCGACGTTCCGCGCTGGCCGCCGGCTCTATCGGGCACGAACCGGATTTGTTTCCCGAGCTCGACGACCGTGCGTCCCTCACGCTGGCGGCCCACACGCATGGCGGCCAAGTTCGATTGCCGTGGATCGGCGCACCGATTCCCCATTCGCAATATGGGCAACGCTATCTCGCGGGCGATGTCGTCGAGAACGGGCGTCACCTCTTCGTCACGACGGGAGTCGGCACGAGCGTTGTGCCGATTCGCATCGGGGTGCCGCCCGAGTACGTGATCCTGACGTTACGGGCTACGGGAGATACGGGCTGATCGCCGCGTACCAGACGTCGCCCATGAGCTTGTATCCCGAGTCGTTCGGGTGAATGTTGTCGGCGGTGTCGATCATCGTCATCGCGTTGAAGCCGGTGAACTGGTCGACGAAGATGATGTGTTTGCCCGCTGCGGCTCGCGTCATGACCATGGGCTGGATCGTGGCGTTGTAGGTCGTCACGTCGGTCTCGTACTGCCCGTTCATGTAGGGGAGCGGCGTGATGGTCGAGACCACGAGCAACGCGTTGGGCGCATCCATGAGGAGGGTGTCGAGCAGCTTAGTGAGGGCGGCAGGCGCTCCGGCGGGCGTCGAGTTGTCCGCGCCGTACATGTCGTTTGTCCCGATCATGAGGAGGATGATGTTCGGGTTGGAGTTCAACGCGGGCATCGGAACTTCCATGGCCGAGATCTGCTCAATCGTATAACCGCTGTGCCCTTCGTTGGCCGTCGGGAACGGCTTGCCGTCGACCATCGCCGGGCCGCTCGTCTGCGATCCTTCGAAGGTGATGTTCTTGTTGTTCATGATCGCGTCGGTGAAGAGCTCGACGCGGTAGCCGCCGCCCGTCGTGGAGTCGAGGCCGAACGTGATCGAGTCGCCGAGCGGCAGGATCTTGCAGACGCCACCGTCCATCGGGCACGGCTGGAAGCTGGCCGGCGAGACGCCGCCCTCGCCCGTCGAGCCGCCCCCGCTGTCGGGCGTTCCCTTCGACGCGTCGCCCGCGCCTGCGTCATTGACGCTCCCGGAGGTGCCCGAAGAGCCCGTGCTGCCCGCTGCGCTTCCCGACCCACCGGTCGCTCCCGCTGTGGAACCCGTGGAACCAGTCGTTCCGGTCGTCGCGCCCGAAGATCCGGTGCTGCCGGTACCGGTTCCCGAGGACGAACCCGCGCTGCCGGTCGAGCCCGTCGAGCCGCCCGTCGCGCCGGTCGATCCGCCGGTGTTGCCGGTCGATCCGCCGGTGTTGCCCGTACCGCCCGTCGTGCCCGACCCCGAGCCGGAGCCTCCCGATGATCCTTGGGAGGAATCGCCTCCGCAATGAACGAGACTCAGGGACGCCGCCAGCCAGCACGCGGACGCCAACGAAAGAACGACGGTTCGCATCGAATTTATCCTCTGCACGGTGCCTTGTGACGGTGCACCGACCAAAGGACTTGTGGCACTTCGAAGCGGATTCCGTCTTTCGAGAAACAGGTGAGCTTTGTCGCGGAGCGAGCCTAAGAGGGCGATTGGGCCCAAGCCGTTCGCGCACCAATGAACGAGTCGAGGCGTGCGGTAAATCCCATCCGATTCGCTTCATCTTTCCAAAGACGCTCCTCGCGTCCCGGCGCCCTCTCGCGTCCCGGCGGTCGCCCGCTCTCGGGCGCGTTCCGGGCTTGTTCAGCTCCCGGCCCCATGCTAGGCATGCCGCCCTCGCTCGTGGGCATCACGTCCCACGGGCCCGCGTCCGCCCGCTCCCGGCTTCCGGGGCGGCAGGACGAGCCCAGGAGAAAACACATTGAGCGACATCACTCCGGCCGCTGCCGCGCGCCCGCAAGGCCACCGCGTGCACGCCAAAGAATACGAAACGATCTACATCCTTAGGTCCGACGTCGACGCGGACGCCGCGGAACGCGTGCAGGCCCGGGTGGCGGACGCACTCGAGCGCGAGCACGGCAAGCTCGTGAAGGTCGAAGCGTGGGGCCGTCGCAAGCTCGCGTATCCCGTCGGGAAGCAGCGCAAGGGTGTTTATGTGTACTTGAAGTACGCCGGCGGCGGTGGCCTCGTGCAAGAGGTGGAGCGCAACCTGAAGCTCCAGGACGCAGTCATCAAGTACATGACGGTCCAGACGGCATCCGACGTGGACATGGGCGCGCTCCAGATCGACCCCGAGGAGACGAAGCTCGGCAAGCTCGAGCTCCAGCCCGAGGAAGAGGAAAAGGAGTCCCGCGAGAAGCTCCTCGGTCTCATCGAGCCGGGGCCCGACGCGCCGCGGCCGCGCCGCGACGAGCTCGAGGAGTTCGATGCGGAAGAGGCACCCGTGGGCGAAGTCAAAGAGCCGGAGGAGACCTGAGCCATGGCAATGATGGACGACGATAGGGACATCAACCGAGGCCCGGACCTCAACGCAGAAATCGGCCGCCGTCGCGGTGGCAAGAAGCGCATCTGCCGGTACTGCGCCGACAAGGCGCTGGTCATCGATTTCAAGGACCCGCAGGCGCTCAAGTATTTCGTGAGCGATCGCGGCAAGATCGTGCCCCGCCGCATCAGCGGCAACTGCGCACGGCATCAGCGCAAAGTGCAGCTCGCGGTCAAGCGCGCGCGCAACGTGGCGCTCTTGCCCTTCACTGTGACCCACTGAGGGCACGGGAGAAACGCCATGCCTGCCAACATCCAAGTCATCCTGCAGCAGGACGTCGCGAAGGTCGGAAAGAGCGGCGAGCTGATTCGGGTTCGCCCCGGGTTCGCGCGCAATTTCCTCCTGCCGCGCCAGCTTGCGGTCCCCGCGACGCTCGCGGCGGTCCACCGCATCGAGCACGAGAGGGCCGTGGCCCTCGCGCGCGCCGAGAAGGCGAAGAAAGAAGCGCGCGAGCTCGCCGCCAAACTGAGCGCGGTCTCGATCAAGATCACGCAGAAAGCCGGCGACGACGGACGCCTCTTCGGCTCCGTCACGAACAAGGACATCGAAGCGGCGCTGAAGGCCCAGGGCTTCGCGATCGATCGCCGCAAGATCGAGCTCGCCGATGCGATCAAGAACACCGGCACGTACGATGTTCGCGTGAATTTCGTCTCCGATGTGACCGCAACCGTCAAAGTCGAAGTGGTCGCCAAGTAGGGCGAGCGATAGCAGCGGTTCGCGTGATGCGATAAACAGCAGCGCGTTTCCGTTTCCGCGGCGCCCCGGCCTCCTCTCAGGAGCCCGGGGCGTTCGCCATTTGGAGGTCCGTCCTGTGGAGAAGTTGCGAGCTGTCGGGGGGCAAATGACGGAGACCCTCAACGTCGAGAGCCGCGTCCCCCCCCACGATCTGGACGCGGAGGCGGCGGTTCTCTCGGCGGTGATGCTCGACCCGCTCGCCTTCGACAAGGTGAGCGAGCTTCTTCGTCCGGAGCACTTCTACTCCGAAGCGCACCGGCGGGTCTTCGAAGCGGTGACGGAGCTCGCGGCCGCGGGCAAGCCGGTGGACGTCGTGCAGGTGGCCACGTGGCTCCGCGACCGCGAGCGCCTCTCGCAGGTCGGCGGCATGGGGTACCTCACGGAGGTGCTGAACGCCGCGCCGGCCGTGGCCAACGTCGGCGCCTACGGGCAAACGATCCACGAAAAGTGGCGCGTGCGAAGCCTGATCCTCGCGTGCCAGCGCGTCCAGGCACAGGGCTACGCCGGTTACGGCGAGGCGCAGCAGTTCATCGATTCGGCGGAGCAGGCCGTCTACGACATCGCGCGTACGCGCGAGACGAGCAGCGTCCACACGCTTAACTCGGTCTTGCAGGAGACGTTTCGCCGGATCACGAAAGCGTCGGAGCGCGGATCGCGGATCACCGGGATCTCGTCGGGCTTCGACAGGTACGACCGGATGACGAGCGGCTTGCACGACGGCGAGCTGACGATCGTCGCCGCGCGCCCCGGCATGGGCAAGACGAGCCTCGTGCTCAACATGGCGCTCAACGTCGCGAGCCCGCAAAAGCTCGAGTCCGCTCACGATCCCAACGACCGGTGGGAAGAACCGGGCTACGGCGTCGTGGTCTTCTCGCTCGAGATGCCGCGCGAGCAGATCGTGAACCGCATGCTGTGCTCCGAGGCGCGCGTCGACGTCTCCAAGGTGCGCACGGGCATGCTCGGGCCGGCCGACTGGACGAAGCTCACGCAAGCCGCCTCGCACCTTTCGAACCTGAGCGTCTGGGTCGACGACACGCCCGCGATCAACATCCTCGAGATTCGCTCGAAAGTGCGGCGCTTGCAGGCCGAGTTCGATCGGACGGACCCGGCGACGGGCGACAAGAAGCAGCGGATCGGCCTCGTGATCGTCGACTATTTGCAGTTGATGCGAGGGCGCGAGAACGCGGCGTCGCGCGAGCAGGAAATCAGCGAGATCTCGCGCGGTCTGAAGCAGCTGTCGAAGGAGCTCAGCCTGCCCGTCATCGCGCTCAGCCAGTTGAACCGCGCCGTCGAGACGCGGAGCGAAAAGAGCAAACGTCCGCAGCTCTCCGACTTGCGCGAGTCCGGCGCCATCGAGCAGGACGCCGACAACATCTGCTTCATTTACCGCGACGAGTACTACAACAAGGAAAGCACCGAACGGAACATCGCGGAGCTCATCATCGCCAAGCAACGAAACGGCCCCACCGATACGGTGAAGGTTCGCTTCGACCGCGAGTACACGAGGTTCGACAACCTCGCGGAGGGTGAGTACGACGAGGCCGAGCCGCAATGACGGAGTCGCTCGAACAGATCCTCACGTCGCGCCGGATCGTCGTGGCGGTCGGTGCCGGCGGCGTCGGCAAGACGACGACGGCGGCCGCGCTCGGAGTCGCGGCCGCGGCGCACGGGCGGCGGGTTCTGTGCCTGACGGTCGACCCGGCGCGGAGGCTCGCGCAGGCGCTCGGGCTCGAGCGCATGTCGAGCGAAGAGCAAGTGATCGATCCCGCGCGGTTCGCGGCCACGGGCCTGCCGCTCCGTGGGTCGCTGTCGGCGATGATGCTCGACACGAAGCGCACGTTCGACGAGCTCGTTCTCAAGTATTCGTCGACGCCGGAGCGCGCGAAGAAGCTCCTCGGCAACAAGCTGTACCAGTACGTGTCGACGTCGCTCGCCGGTACCCAGGAGTACATGGCGATGGAGAAGCTCGTCGCCGTCGATCGCGAAGGGCGCTTCGATCTCATCGTGCTCGACACGCCGCCCACGGCGAACGCGCTCGATTTCTTGGACGCGCCGGACCGCCTGGTCGAGGCGCTCGATTCGCAGACCATGCGCTGGTTCATCCAGGCGTTCGAGTCGACCGGCAAAGTGAGCCTGAATTTGCTGGCGCGGTCGGCGTCGGTGATTTTGCGCGGCCTCGGGCGCATCACGGGCGGGGGATTCCTCGAATCGATGGCCGAGTTCATCACCGAGCTGAACGATCTGTTCGGTGGCTTTCGCCAGCGCGCCCAGGAAGTGGAGGGCGTTTTGCGCGGGCCGGGCGTCACGTTCGTCCTCGTCACGAGCCCCGCCCCCATGAGCATCCAGGAAGTGCTCTTCTTCAACGACCGCCTCGAGCAAGCCAAGCTCGCGCGCGGCGCGTTCGTGGTGAACCGCTTTCGCTTGCCGCCGCAGACGGGGCAGACCGGCGCGGCGGCGCCGACGGAGGCGGTGGCTTCGGCGGCCGCGGCCCTGCGCGGGCTCCCCCTCACGAACGGCGAGCCTGCTCGCCTGGTGCGCGCCTATGGCGACGCCGTTCGGCTCGCGGCGCTCGACGACCTCCACGTGCGCTCCCTCACCCGAGCGGTCTCGACGAACGTTCCCGTGGTCCGCGTGCCGGAGCTCGCCGGCGATGTGCACGACTTGGCGGCGCTGGGCAACGTCGTGCGCGTCCTGATGGCTGGCGGCGTCTGAACCCTACCTCTGGAGACTAAATCGCCGGCCCGCGCCAACCGTACCTTCGAAGGGGAGGCCATGGGATCGTCGCGCGCGGCAGTACGGACTTCCGGCACTCGGCCAGGACGCGGCGACGACCAAGTCGTGTCGCTGGATCCGCACGCCGGCTTCGAAGCCAGGATCGAGAGGCATCGCCGCCTCGTGCGCATCCGCCTGTGGGGCCAGTGGCGCATCGCCACCTGCCGCCGCTTCTGTGAGACGATGCTTCGTTTCGCAGCCGAGCTGGAAGGCCAGAGGTGGACGATGTTCGTGGACTCGCGTGGATTCTCGGCACAATCGCAGGAGATCACGCGTCTGCGCCAGGAGACGATGGCCAAAGTCGCGAAAATGGACTGCGCGAAGCTTGCTGCGATCACGCACCAGCCGGTCTACGCGATGCAGCTCCGGCGCATCGCCGACCCCAGCGGCCTCCCGATCACCCTTTTCAACG
>DATHQY010000209.1:0-5244 GCA_035482215.1 Polyangiaceae bacterium
GCTCGAAGCGCTCCTCGCGTGCTTGCCCGAACGCTACTTGCTCGCGAACCGCCCCCAATCGATCGTGCAGCACGCCCGCGCGGTGTGCGAGCGCGGCGGCCGCACGGCCCATCTCGTCCAGGTCGCGTCGCGCCACCCCGAGGTCGCGGAGCTTTGCGTCGTCGCGGACGACCGCCCCGGCTTGCTCGAGAGCATCGCCGCCGCGATCACCGCGAGCCGGCTCGAAGTGCTGACCGCGGAGGTCTATTCCCATCCCGTCGGCGCCGAGCGCGAGGCGCTCGACATCTTCTGGGTGCGCGACCGCGACGGCGGCACCGACGGCGTCGCGCAGGCCCTGCCCCGGCTCGCCCGCGACCTCGAGGACGTCTGCTCCGGGCGCGTGAGCCCCGCGGATTTGCTCCGCGCGCGGACCGGATCCGCGTCGCCGTGGCGCGAGCGCCCGAGCCCCGCGGTGCCGACCGAGATCCTCTTCGACAACCGCGCGTCGCCCCGCCACACGGTCGTGGAGGTCTACACGAAAGATCGCCCCGGCCTTCTCTACACGCTCGCGCACGCGCTCCACGAGCTCCGTCTGTCGATCGCCATTTCGAAGATCAACACGGAGGGGACGCGCATCGCCGACGTGTTCTACGTGCGCGAGCTCGACGGAGCGAAGGTTGCTCCCGGAGCGCGCCACGAGGAGATCCGCGACGCACTCGTGCGCGCGACCACGGGGTGACGCGGGCGCGGGCGGACCCGATACGCCACGCCTGCCACCCCACATACGGCCCCAGACCCCCCTGGCGCGTCCGCGCCGCGATGGTTAGTTTCCCCTCGGTTTCGCGCTAGGCTTTTGCGCGACGTCCTCCGCCGGCCGCCAACAGCGGAAATGGCGGGTACGGAAGCAGAATATCCAGGAGGGGCGAACCGTGTCGGCGTTCGGATTCGTAACGGCGTGGGCGAACGCACCCTTTGCCATTGCTGCCGGCCTCGCGGCAGTCTTTGCGCTTCTCCAGGTCACCGGAATCCTCGGACTGATCGCAGGCGGGGACGCCGGCCACGACGCGGACGGAGACGGGCATGCCGACGGAGCCGGCGCCGACGCCAACGCGGACCACGATGCGGACGCCGACCACGACGCGGACGGCGATGCAGACGACGGAGCGGCCAGGAGCTGGGCGTCCGGCTGGGGACCGGCGGCGCTCTCGGGGCTCGGTTTGGGGCGCATTCCGTTTTCCATCATCTGGCAGACGTATGCGCTGGCGTTCGCCATGGCGGGATATGCCACGAACATCCATTACCTGGCGCGCGACGAGGCTCCGCCCGTCGTCACTCTCGCGTGGAGTGTGCCCATCGCCTTCGCCGCCGGATATCTGGTCGTCGCGCTCGTCGCGAAGACTCTCGGCCCCGTCTTGTCCTCCAAGGAGCAAGAGGCCACGAGCCGCACGAACCTCGTCGGCCAGATCGGCGTCGTCATCTCGTCCCGCGTCGATCAGGACTTCGGCGAGGTGCGCATCCGCGACAAGACGGGGCACGACGTACGCGTAATTTGCAAGTTGCCGAAGGGCCACACGCAGGCCGTCCAGGAGCACGAGAGCGTCGTCGTCGTCGAGTGCGACGATCGGGGCGATCTGCTCGTGGAACCGCTCGGCGACGCGTTCGACGACGAAATCGGCGCGCGCGCGGGCGCCGGCAAGCATTCCTGATCGAAAGGAAACAAGGAGAGGCACGATGGGTGCAATTGGCAATAGCGGCAGTCTAGTTTTCATCGGAATCAGCGTCGCGGTCGGCCTGATCGTGCTGATTTCGTTCCTATCCATGATTTCGCGTTGCTACCGCCGCTGCGGGGCGGACGAGGCGCTCGTGCGCACCGGCTCCGGCGGCAACAAGGTCGTCATCGGGGGCGGCGTGCTGGTCTTCCCCGTGATCCACCAGCTCCTTCGCGTGTCGCTCCGATCGGTGAAGCTCAACGTCGAGCGCTCGGGCAAGAACGCGCTCGTCACGGGCGACAAGATCAAGGCGAACGTGACGACGGAGCTCTTCATCAAGGTGCAGCCTCTTTCGGAGGACGTGCTCGCGGCCGCGCGCTCGTTCGGCGATCGCAACCTCGACGAGCACGCGATCGGCGCGCTCATCGAAGGCAAGCTGACCGACGCGCTGCGCTCGGTCGCGGCCGTGCAAACGTTCATGTCGCTGCACGGCAAGCGCAAGGAGTTCGCCGAGCACATTCAGGCGGCGCTCGCCGAAGAGCTGAAGAAGAACGGCCTGACGCTCGAAAACGTGTCGATCACGAGCTTCGCGATGGTGCCGGTGAAGGAGCTCGACGAGCACGACGTGTTCGACGCCGAGGGCTTGCGCGCGATCACCGAGTCGGTGCAGACCAACCGGGAGAAGACGAACCAGATTCAGCGCGAGAAGGACACCGCGATCCAGTCGCAGAACGTCGACGCGCGGATGCGACAACTCCAGCTCGAGCAACAACAGCAGCAGGCCGAGGCCGACCAGGCGCGCCGCGTCAGCGAGTACGCCGCGCAGCAGAGCGCGGAGACCGCGAAGGCCGTGTACGTGCAGGAGCAATCGCGCGACATCGCGGGGTACGAGAAGCAGAAGGCCCTGGAGACCGCGCGCATCGGGCAGGAGCAGGCGATCGCGGTCGCGATGGCGGCCAAGCAGCGCGCCGAGCGCGAGGCGCAGATCGCCGCGCAGAAGGGCCAACAGGTCGCCGAGATCGACAAGGACAAGATCGTGCAGGCCGCGGAGATCGACCGCCAGAAGGCGCTCGAAGCGGCCACCATCGAGAAAGAGAAGGTGGTCGGCGCGGCGCTCATCATCAAAGAGCAGGCCATCGAAGTGGCGCGCATCGGCAAGCAGATCGCGGTGACGCAGAGCGAGGAGCAGCAAGCGCGGGCGGAAGCCGCAAAGGCGATCGCGCAGGCGGAAGAGGAGCAGGCAAAGCAAGGAATCACGAGCGTCGAGACGACGGCGCGGGCGAATCGCGAGAAGGCCGTGCAAGTGATCGCCGCCGAGGCGGAAGCCGAGAAGCAGCGGATCGCGGCCGACGGGCGGGCGCAGGCCGCGCTCCGCGAGGCCGAGGCCATCGTCACGCTCGCCAACGCGGTCGCGGCCAAAGGCGCGGCCGAGGCCGACGCGCGCCGCAAGATGGTGGAGGCCGAGAACACCTTGGCCCTCAAGTTCTTGTTGCGGGACGTCGCGCTCAAAGCGATCGACACGATGCCCGAGCTCGCGCGCGAGCTGATGACGCCCGCCAAGGCGATCCGCGAAATTCGTGTCCTCCAGACGAGCGGCTTCGGTTCGCCCGGAGCGAACGCCGAAGGGGGCCGGGCGCCGGCCCTCGGCGCGATGTCGCCGGTACTCAAATCGGTGCTCGAGGCGGGCGCGGCGTATCCGCTTTTGCGCGAGCTCATGTCATTTGCCAAAGTCGACCAGGACAAGCTGGGCGCGAAGGTGCAGGGCGTCCTGAACGACCTGTCGTCGGAGCTCGGGGACGTCCTGAAGAAGGAAGAAGAGAAGAACGGCGTCTCCGTGGAAGTCGTCCCGGCCGCTGCCGGGGTTCGGACGCAGGACCAAGGCCGTGCAGGCGAATGAAGGGGCGCCGAGGAACGCCCCGCGCGCCGCGACGGCGAACGAGGCGGTCCCGGCCCTCGCCGTGGCGCTCGAAACGGCGTGGTCCGCCGCGGGTCCGTCCGCCGAAGGCGGTCTGACGTACCCCGCGCTCAAGCGAGCCCTGAAAGACGCCGTCGCGAACGACCCGTTCGACGCGACGGTCGTCACGGTGCTGGGAGGCGCGTTCCTCTTTTATCTGGCCGAGAAAGACACGAATCCCAAGGTGAAGTCGTATTGGGACGCGCTCGTGTTCATCTCGACGTGCCTTTCGGTCGGCTACGCGGACGTATTCGCGCGGACGCCCGCAGGCAAAGCCATCGCGACCGCGGTGATGACCGTAGGACCCGCGCTGTCGGGCGCGATCTTCGACGGGCCGGGAGCGCCGGTGAGCGCGGCACCTGAGGCTCTCTCGGAGCGAACCGGCACGGAGCTTCTGCAGGTGCAGCGGGTCATCGTGGAGAAGCTCGATGCGATCGTGACGCTTCTTCAGAAGAATGAAGGGCGGACTCCTTAGCGCGCAGGCGACGCCGCTCACGTTTCGCGCGCGATGGCGCTATCGGCGAGCGCCCGTGCTCACGTCGAGCCAGGGAGCCCACTCCGGGAGGGCAGCGTCGCCCCTGAGGCAAGCAGCTCCGCTCAGCTCATGGGCGGCTCTCCTCAGCCTATTTGCGGTGACTCTCTCGGCATGAGCGGCGCCGCTGACGGCCGAAGCGAAGGTGCCCCGCGCGTTCGGGCGACTGCGCACGCTTCGAGCGGCGGCGCTTGCAAGGCGAGCCCAAAGAGGCTCGTCGGGAGCCGTTGGGCACTGCGCGTCTCCTGAAGCGCTTACGAGGAGAGCGATGGCGCTACGGTTGTATTCAGTGTCGCTCCCCCTTTGCCGAGTCGTGCGCCGGATGCGCGATCGTCCGCTCCGTCGCTAGGCTCCCGTGCTCGGACTTAGCGGAGCGCCGCTCGATTCGTGAGAACGGCGCCTCTCGATGTCCGCATCTTCGCATTGCGCATGGGGGCCACCGCTCGCGGCGCGCGGAGCGGACCCCGACGCGCGAGGACGGTCGCTCGCAGCAGGCAAGGCGGCGCTCGCAATGCGCGAATGACCTCTTTCGGGGTCTGCGGCACGGCACTGCGCGATGGCGACTGGCACTGCACGGGCTGTCCCGGAGGTGCGGTCGAAAACCGTCCCCGGCGAGGTGATCCAGCCGCACGCAACGCATGTTTCATCGAGCCGGACTGCGATCCAACGCGGGTACGCTCACGCTCGACGCTCACGCGTGAAATCGGCCGGCGACGGGCCGTCCCTACCCCCAAAAAGGAGACGGAGGGCAGATCGTCACGAGGCGCGACGAAAACGCGGCGTGAATTGGGACGAACTGCCGCGTGGTTTACGAAAACCGACTTTCGGTGACAATTGCGCGCCGATCTGCGTCTCTTGTTTTGGCTGCATCGGTACATGGTCGTCACACAGAGCCGGCTAGAGCGCGAGGGCACCGCACACGTGCGGACGCAAGAAGGAGATCACCGATGCGCATTCGAACGACTCTGCCGCTGCTGTCGCTTTGCCTCGTCGGGGCCTGCAGCTCGAACGCCGGGACCGGCGAAGAAATCACGGGCACCTCGGCGCAGGCGATCACGGCTGACCGCCAG
>DATHQY010000210.1:0-16156 GCA_035482215.1 Polyangiaceae bacterium
GCCCCCTGCGGCTCGGATGAATTCCGAAGAAGATGAATCGCGACAGGATCGCCATCGTAGTGATGCCAGATCTCGTCGGACTCGACGCGGTGGAGAGCGGAGAATGTCCCCGCGGGGAGCAAGAAATAAATCGCCGTCGAAGCCGCGCGCTCGCCGGCGGCCGTGGGCACCGCGAGTGGCGCGCGAAACGTTTCGCGAAAAAAGCCTCCCTCCGGATGTGGAACCAACGACAATCGTTCGATGAGGGCGCGTGCTTCGGGATTCACGGCAAGCACGGTACACGAGGGCCGCGCACGTGGGAGCCGAGCGCCTCTGCGCGTATCGGCGGGGCACGCGTTCGCGCGGATCGGCACGTCAGGCGCAACGTTCACCCGAAGAAGAGCAGACGGCACTCGATGGGGCCGTTGAACAGAATCCAGTAGCGGTCGGGCGCCGTATGAAAAGCTTCGGCAATCGCCGGCGTTCCGGCGAGGATTGCAAGCGCCGTCGGTTCGACCCGGCGCATCGCCTGCGCGAAATCGCGGTACAGCGCCTCGCCGCCCTCGATGCGCTCGCCGTACGGAGGGTTCGTCACGACGAATGGGGCGAATCGTTGTTGCTGGAGCGCCCGCACGTCACGCCGTTCGAATACGACGGAGACTCCCGCTTCGTGCGCGTTCGCGCGCGCCGCCTCCAGCGCGTTCGGGTCGACGTCGCTCGCGAAGACATCGGCGCCGTCGTGGATCGCCGCCCGCGCGTCGTCGCGCAGCGTGCGCAGGCGCTCGCCTAGTTCCGCCCCGTGGCCGGCCCACCGCTCGAAGCCGAATTGCCGGCGCGCGAGGCCCGGCGCGATCCCTCGGCTCCACGCGGCCGCTTCGATCGCGATCGTGCCCGCGCCGCACATCGGGTCGAAAAGTGGATCCGTGCGGTTCCAACCCGCGAGGCGCAGGACGGCGGCCGCGAGGTTCTCACGCAGCGGCGCCGCTCCACCGTGCGCGCGCCAGCCGCGCTCGTGCAGCGAAGCGCCGCTCACGTCGAGGTAGAGCACCGCGTGGTCTTTCGCGAGATGCACCGCGACGCCGACGTCGGGCGCGTCGCGATCGACCGAGGGGCGTGCGCCCGTTTCGTCCCGCAGGCGATCGACGATGGCGTCTTTCGTCTTCTGGGCGATGAACTGCGAGTGGGTGAGGCGGCTCGAACGGCACGACGCGCGGACAGCAATCGTCGTCTGCGGAGTCACCCATTCGCTCCAGTCGACGGCGCGCGCACCGTCGTAGAGCTTGCCTTCGCTCCCGGCGTCGAACGCAGCCACCTCGCGGAGCACGCGCAGGCCGACGCGAGACCAGAGGCAGGCGCGCGCGGCGTCCGCCATGTCGCCTTCGAAATGCACGCCGCCCCGATCGGCGCGAACACGGCGAAGACGGAATTCGCGGAGCTCGTCGCGGAGGGCGGGCTCGGTACCTTTGGCGGCCGTGACGAAGAACCGCATGACCGAACGCTCCGGCGTCAAGGCGAAGCCACACCGAGGCCGCGGTAGAAGTTTCGCACCAGCGCGATGACGAGGGGGAGATGGAGCGCGAGCGTCATGTGGCCGCCGTCGATCCACTCGATGGGAGGCTCGCCCCACTCGCGCCACTGTCGCACGACCGCCTCCGCCGACATGTATTGGTCGTCGCGTGCCATGATCCACAGCTGCCGTTCGCGGGGGACGAGCGGCGCAGGGCCACTGGCGCGGAACTGGTCGAAGATCTCGCGCCGTCGTCCGACGTCGAGGCCGAAACGCTCGAGGTCCGCTTTCATGCGCCAAAAGATGGGGGCGTTCTCGACGACGTCCGCGAGCTGAAGATGGCCGATGATGGGAACGATGAAGTCGGGAATCGGAGGCGCGCACGCGAGGGTCATCGCGATCGCGCCGCCGAGGCTTGCGCCAATCACGCCGACTTCGGTGTAGCCCTGCGCGCGAAGCCAAGCGACGAGGGTGCGTACGTCGATGCAGGACTGGCGCAGCGCTTCGAACGAGCGCACGAGATCGCCGGTCCAAAAGAGCTCGCCGTGAAAGAGCGCGCCTTTCGGGCAACGGTGTCCGTGGAATGGGAGCTCCACGTCGAGCACGTCGACGCCGATGGCCCGCTGCAGATGGGGCAAGAACAACGCGCGGAGCTGAAACGGCTCGAGCCATCCATGCACGTAAATCAGCGCGCGCCGGCGACCTGGTTCCGGCGCGTGGCGCCAGCGCGCCGACGCCGTCTGGTTTCGCACGTACTCGCCCTGATGGCGTGCACGGTAGCTCGCGACGATCGGGATGTGCTCGCTCTTCCATTCGAGATGCTCGAGCACCGCCGCGCCGGAGCGGCTCGGGCGAGGCGAGAGGACGCGCCAGCGTGCGACGTCAGTCGGTGCGGTCGGGGTGGGCAGAAGGTCGCCCAAAGGCGCCCCGAGATAGGGCAACAAGTCGGCGAGCGTGTTCTGTCGCGCCTGTCGCAAATGAAGGAGGCGTGAGAGGCTCCCCACCACCCGATCGACGTTTCGTCCGAGCGACGGCACCCAAGGAGCGTATAGCAGCCGGTCGATCGAGAGGAAATCCGGCGGGTGAGGCTGCGTCGTCAGCGCCGCGAGCGCCTGGTTCGACGGCCGTGGTCCCACGCGAGGATCGCGAGGCACGCGATGGCTGCGAGACCGGCCCCGACCTCGAGCGCGACGTTCGGACCCGCACTCCGCCACAGAGCGCCTGCCAGCAGGCCGGCAGGGAGGGCGGTCGTGCCGACGACGAAATTGTACGCTCCGTACGCCCGCCCTCGTGTGCTCGGCGAGGACAGATCTTTGACCAGGGCCTTCTCGACCGGTTCGGTGAGTCCATAGAAGACGCCGTATATCGCGAAGAGAATCCACACGTGCCACGGCGAAGTGGCTGCGGCGAGACCGAGGTACACGAGTGCGTAAACGAGCCAGCCGGACGCGATGAGATGCACGCGCGGCATGCGGTCGGCGAGGTTTCCGCCGAAATAGGCCCACAAAACTTTGGAAAAATTGAGCACCGCCCAGAGAAGCGGAATCGATTCGGTCGTGAATCCCAGGCTCCTTGCTCGCAAGAGAAGGAACGCGTCCGACGAGTTTCCCATCGAGAAGAGCGCCAGGATCAACAGATAGGCAACGAGCGGACGGCCGAGCGGCCGTCGCGCGCTTCCGCTCGTGCCGACGCCGGGCAAGCTCGTCGCCGCTTTGCGCGGCTCTTCCGCCACGGCCGCGACGAACACGGTCGCGATCGCGCCCGGAATGACGGCGAGCCAAAAGACGCTGCGGAGAGCGAGCCCGAGGCCAAGGAGCATCGTCGCGAGGAGAGGCCCGACGACGGCGCCGGCGTTGTCCATCGCTTGGTTGAAACCGAAAGCGCGCCCCGGTGCGTCACCGGCCGCATCGGCGATGAGCGCGTCGCGCGGTGCGCCGCGAATGCCCTTGCCAACGCGATCTGCGGAGCGGACGGCGAGCACGTGCCACGGCCGCGTGGCGACGGCGACGAAAGGCCGCGCCGCGCTCGCGAGCGCGTAACCGAAGAGAACCAATGGTTTGCGCCTTTGCACCGCATCGGCGATGACCCCGGACGCGAGCTTGAGCAGGCCGGCGACTGTGTCGGCCGTGCCTTCGACGAGCCCGAGATACGTCGGGCTCGCCTTGAGCGTCTCCACGAGGAAGAGCGGCAGCAGAGGGAAAATCATCTCCGTACCGACGTCCGTGAAGAGGCTTGTCAGGCCGAGCAGAATCACGGTCTTCGGCAGGCGCTGTCGCTGCCTCATGGCACGGCCACGGAACTACACGCGCTTGGCAAACGCAAGCCGGCTCCCCGACCGCATGCCTGACGGCTGCTCCGTCCCCCCCGCCGACCCATGCGAATCGTCGGTAACCTTCCGGGCCTTCGCCCGCACTAGCTTGCGGCCTTCCATGTCGTGAATTGGCCGCGCTTCGCTGAGATCGCCGCACGGGTGGCATTTTTTCAAGACGATTTACTTTTTGGCTCCCCCGCGTTCGCCGGGGCCGGAAGGAGAGGCCGTGAGGGCAACAATGGATGCTATATCGTGCTGCGGAAAGGGTTGTCGTGGCGGTCGGCTGGAGGGCAGTCCCGCACGCAGGTCCCAAATGAACCAATTGTCAGCGGCGGCCTTCGGCTTGGGGCTCGTGCTCGGCACGGTCGCGTGTTCGAGTAGCAAGTCATCGTCGGATTTCACCGGCCCGAACGGGTCGGGGGAAGGCTCCGGGTCGAGCGGCTCGGCTGCGGCGTCCGGCGGGTCCACCGGTACGACGGGCACGGGCAACCTCGGTAACGGCAACAACAACGGCCAACTCGGGGGTGGTCTCAGCGGCACCAGTGTTTCGAACAATCTCGATGGGGGCGCGACCGGCCTACTCACGGCGGACGGCTCTGCAGTGCCGTCGGCCATTGCCGCCACCATTCGTGACTTCCGCTTCTACGATGCAGGCGACCCGACGACGGATCCGGACTTCGAGAATCCTCCGGTCAATACGGAGGAAGACGGCGGAATGCGGATCGGATACGCCGGCCCTTGGGATGATCCCAACATCGTCACCAATACGCTGGGTGACGACCAGAAGCCCGTCTACGCGAACCCGAACGGGACGACGTACACGACGCACGGGGCCGCGTTTTTCAATATGTGGTACAACGACACACCCGGAACAAATATCCACGTCGATTACCCGCTTCCGATTACCCAGAACGCGGACGGATCGTACGGATACGACAGCCAGACCGACGGCCAGCCGTACAACACGCCGGGCGAGACGGGCGATGGCTTCTTCCCGATCGACGACGGCACTCCGTACGCCACGATGTTCGGCGACCAGGGAAAGCCGCACAACTACTCGTTCACCGTGGAGATTCACACGGTGTTCACGTACAGAGGCGGGGAGTATTTCCAGTTTCGAGGGGATGACGACATCTTCGTCTATATCAACAAGGCGCTCGTCATCAATCTCGGCGGCGTGCACCAGGCGGAGCCCGCGAGCGTCATGGTCGACACCCTCGGGCTGACGGTCGGCCAGACCTATCCGCTCGACTTTTTCTCGGCCGAGCGGCACGTCACCGGCTCGAACATCCAGTTCACGACGACGCTCGGACTCCAGCCCGCGAATCCGCCGCCACGATGAGCTACATTCCGGGTGGACGATGCCTCCACCTGGACTCGCGTGCCCCGCAATCTGCGACGCAATTCGAAGGCGGGAGCAGCTTGCCTTCGATTACGACGGCAAGCCACGCGTCGTCGAGCCGTATTGCCACGGAGTGAGTCGCGGCGGCGAAGCTCTACGGGGGATCCAGGTCGCGGGCGAGAGTCGATCCGGCGGGTTCGGCTTCGGCAAGCTCTGGATGGTGCAGCGCATGCGCAACGTCCGCTGCACGGGCCAATCGTTCATTCCGAGCGACCCGGACTACAATCCGGATGACGGCGCGATGCTCTCGATCCACTGCCGTCTTTAGAGACGAGCGCTCCAGCGGCGCGGTCACCAGATATCGCGGTATTGCCGGCGCGCCCACCGTTGCCAGCGGGCGTAATCTTCGAGCTGCGGGCGGTCCGCCATGAAGACGCGCACGAGTACGAGACCTCCGAGGAATCCGCCCACGTGGGCCATGAAGGCGACGCCTCCTTGCGCCATGTTCGTGAACGCGTCCCACAAGTTGACCAAAAAGAAGAGCGCAATCACGAACCAGGCGGGGAAATCGAAGAAGAAGATGAAGAGCGTCCAAACCGTGATTGGCGAACGCGGATAGAGCACCATGTACGCGGCGAGGACGGCCGCGATGGCGCCCGACGCGCCGACCATCGGGATCGTCGAGGTGGGATCGGCGATGGCTTGTGCGAATGCCGCGCAGACGCCGCCCAGGAGATAAAAGAGGAGGTAGCGCGCGCTGCCCAGCGCATCCTCGACGTTGTCGCCGAAGATCCATAGATAAAGCATGTTGCCGGCGATGTGGCCGATCGAGCCGTGCAAGAACATGCTCGTCAGGATCGTCGGCGCCGCCTCCACGGGATCGGCGAAAAAGCGCGACGGAACCAGCCCCCACGTGTGATCGAATGCGTCGAGCGAAAGGCTGGTCGCGTGCGAGTTCAACCCGAGGACGAACACCACGACGTTCGCGACGATGAGCGCATAGTTGACGACGGGGACGGTGCGGGTCGGCAGGTGATCGCGAACCGGGAGGAACACCGTAGGACTCTGCCACGAATCGGCTAAGGCCGTCGCGGATCGTTCTTCTCCGCGTCGTCCTTGGGCGGGTCCTCTTTGGCGTCGCTCGGGTCGGACGTGCCCGTGCGGTTCCGCACTTCGCGTTCGATCGCCCCCGCGACACTTTCGAAGGCGCGGCCGACCTCTCGCGCGCTCGTGACCACGGCGTCTTCGATCTCCTTGCTCAGGTTGGTCTTCGGCAGCTTGCGCGCCGTCGTCGTCGCCGCCCGAAACAAGAGCCCGAGGCCCTTGCGGAGGTCGGTCAGCGGATTCGGAGGCTTCTCTTCGGTCATGTCGACAAGATCACCACGCCGAGCCGCTCTGTCCACGACGGGAAAGACTTCCGCGCGCGATTGTGCTGGCCGATCGTCGTACGCGATCGTGTCAACGGGCGGCGGCGACTTTGCCGGCCCGCGGGGCGTGCCAGGTCGTCACGCGGTTGCGGCCGGACCGCTTGGATACGTAGAGCGCCTCGTCCGCGGCCTTGAACAGCGCGCTCCAGTCGCGTCCGGCCTCGGGGAACGTGGCGACGCCGATCGAGCAAGTGACCGACAGGGCCCCGTTGGGCGTGCGGAAGATCGTCTTTCCGAGCTCGTCGCGAATCCGCTCCGCGAGCAGAAACGCCCCTTTTTCGTCGGTCTGTTCGCAAAGCACCACGAACTCTTCGCCGCCGAATCGGGCCACGACGTCGGTCGTGCGCTTCTGGCGCCGGAGGACGTCGCCCAGCCCGCGGATGACGACATCGCCGATGTCGTGTCCATACGTGTCGTTGACCCGTTTGAAGTGGTCGATGTCCACGACAAGCAGCGCGAGCGGCCTGCCGAATCGGACGGCCGCGGCGATCTTCTGCGCGCCTGCGTCGAGCATCGCCCTCTTGTTGAAGAGCGACGTGAGGCCGTCGGTCGTCGCCATGGTTTCGAGCTTCTTCACCATCCGTGCGTTCGAGAGGCTCACCGCCAGGTGGCTGGCGAGCACTTCGAGCGTGGGACGCACCGAGTCGCCGAACGCGTGACGCCGCTTGGCTCCCAGGATGAGCGTGCCGAGCGCGCGCTCGTGGATGAGGAGCGGCAACACGAGGAGGCTCGGGTGCGAGGGCCAGGGGACGCGCTTGCTCAGCACGATCTTCTGCGCGGCCTCGTGTTCGCCGCGGTAGGGGAGCGGGCAACGGTTCTGCACGACCATTGAGACGAGCCCCGGATTTTGGCTGAAGCGAATCCCCACGAGATCGCCAATCGCTTCGTCCGTGCTCTGCGCGGCGACCACTTCGTGCGTCTTCGTCTCGGGATCGTAGATCGTCACGGCGGCGGCATCGAAGCTAGCGATCTCGCGCGCGGCGCCCACGCCCGCGTCGACGACGTCCTTTTCGCTGAGCGCGGCGCCGAGCGCCTGGGCCGCTCGGTAGAGTTTGCCTTGCTCGACCTTCGCCCGTTCCAGCTGGAGAAAGACCCGCTCGTTCTGGATCGCGCGCAAGCAGAAGCGCGCCGCCTGCGCTGCGACCTCTTCTTCGTGCGGCGAGAAAGGCGTGTTCTCCATGCGGTCGATGGAAAGAACGCCCCTCAGAGTCTCCGCGTCGACGACCGGGATCGCGGCGAGCGCGCGCACCGGGCAGGCGCCGCCGTAATACGGGACCTTGAACGAGGGCTTCAGTCCGTGGAGGGAGACCCGCGACCTCTGAGCGAGGACCGCCCCGAGCACGCCGTCGCCCGCGGCGAAGGGCGCGTCGTTGATCTCGTCGGACGCGGTCGAGAGCTCGCTGATGCGGAGGTGCGTGCCGGCGTCGTTCAGCCAGAGCAGCACGGCCGTGTGCAAATTGAGCGATCGGCGCAAGAGGTCGAGCGCGTAGTGAACCGACTGGTGAATCTCCTCGACGCTCGCACGCGAGAGGCGGTCGGATCGCGCTTCGCTTTCCACGCTAGGCTCGCCGGCGCCGAGCAGGCGGTAGCTCCGCGCGTCTTCTTTGATGCGCACGAGCTCGGCCGCGATCTTCGCGCGAGCGGTGGCGCGCACGCGGGCGATCTCGGCGCGGAGCAGGACGAGGTTCAGAAACGCGAAGGCGACGCCGACCGCCACATGGGTCCAGAGGCCATTCGCGCCGGTATCGGTGAACGCCCCCGGCCGGAGCGCCGCTTCGAGGCCCAGCGTGAAGAATAGCGCGAGCCCACCAGCGACCGGACGGGCGAACGCGGCAAAGAAGGCGAGGAGCAAATATACGGCGGGGTAAAAGCGCCCCGCGAAACCTCCGTCGTAGCGGATGAGAAACGAGTCGAGCGCGACGGCGGTGAAGGCCGCCACCTCGAAGTCGAGCAATGTGCTCGCATCTCCCGCCTCCCGCAGCTTGCGGCGGACGCGCGAAAGCATGAGCAAGGCCCACACGCACGTAAGGAAGGCAAGAAGCGGCACGTCATCCGAGCGGGCGCCCCCCGCGACGAGGTAGGCGGAGAATCCGCCGACGGCGAGCACGCCGTGGCCTCGTCGCGCGAGGCTACGGATTGCCAGAGACGCGCGGACGAGGGGATCCATCCGCAAACGTGCCTAGCGGAGGCCCCGCGAGGGGGGCAACAAACCAACAAAGGCGCCGGCAGCCGAGGCGGCTGCGCTATGCACCATCGTGGGTGCAAGACTCCGATTCGCAGCCGGTCACACGAACGCTTCTCTCGTTGAACATCGCGATGTTCGTCGTCGAGACGGCTCTGACGGGACGTGTGGTCGACCTGCCGTCTCGTCCCGCCTTGGAGCTGGGCGCGAGCTATGCGTTTGCCACCGTCGGTGAATCGCGATGGGAGACGCTGCTCACCGCGTGCTTCCTCCACGCAGGCGTCGTCCACCTTGCGTTCAACATGCTCGCCCTATGGCTTGCGGGGCCCGAGGTGGAGCGCGCGGTCGGTTCCGCGCGCATGGCGCCAATGTATCTCGTGGCGGGGGCGTTCGGGAATCTCCTCGGAGTGGAATACAACTGGCTCACCCGGTCGGACGTGTTCAGTGTCGGCGCGTCCGGAGCCATCTCGGGCGTCCTCAGCGCGGCGCTCGTCGTGGGGCTCCGCACCGAGGGGCGCCGGTCGCCGCTCGCGGGTGAAATGGCGCTGTGGCTCGGGTTCGTTCTGGTGTTCGGCCTCGCGTCGAGCCTCCGCGGAGGCCGTATCGACAATGCAGCCCACCTCGGCGGCGCGCTCGCAGGCGCCGTGATCGCGAGCGGGTGGAAGCTCCAGCGTGTCTATTCGCGGGGTGCGTCCGCGGTCATCCTCGCGGTGAGCGGTGGCACGCTCGTCGCGTGCATCGCGCTGGTCGCGATCCGCGATCGGACGAACCCATTCGCCGGCATGCTCCTCCCGGACCGGCACGAATTCACGTTGCAAGCGCTCGCCGACGGCCGGTGCGGCGACGCGCAGCGCGGCCTCGTGGCGGTGGAGCATCTGCGGGCCAACATGGCCAAAGTGGAGCTGCGATCGTTCGTCGAAGGCACATGCGGACATGTGGGTCTTTCGCCAATGCCGGAGTAAGCCTGCCATAACCCCTTTCCTTTGGGCGCCCGCCCGTGGGAATCTCCCCATTCCCATGCCCCTCGAGCATCGGCTTCATGCGCGGTGCGGCTGCGGATCCAGCGGCGTGGCAGCGCATGCCAGCGCCGCCCGACCGTTCGCGCTTCCGTCCAGCACGCATCATTTCGAACGAGACCGCCCTTTCGTCATCGAGCACCTATCGGTCGACGTGACCCTCGACGTCGCTGCGCGGTCGGTCCACGCGACGGCGACGCTCGACGTCCGGCGTGTCGATTCCACAGCCGAAGCGATCGCGCTCGACGCGATTGGGTTCGACGTCAAGAGCGTCAGTCTGGACGGCCAAAAAGCGCCGTTTCTTTACGACGGGCGCGTCTTGGCCATCGAGTGCGACCCAGCGCGCTCGCGGGTGCGCGTCACCATCGTTTACGACGCGATGCCCCGCCGCGGCCTCTACTTCTTGGCCCCCGACGAGCACTATCCGGCGCGTCCACGGCAGGTGTGGTCGCAGTGCCAGGAAGAGGACGCGCGCCATTGGATCCCGTGCCACGACAGCCCGCACGTGAAGATGACGACGGAGCTCGTAGCGCACGTCCCGAACGGTTGGTACGCGCTGTCGAACGGCGCGCTCCTCTCGACCGCGAGGCCTGCCGAGGGCGCCTGGTCGTTCCACTGGAAGATGACCGAGCCGCTGCCGAGCTACCTCATCACGCTCGCGGCGGGCGAGTTCGCCGAGACGAACGACGAGGTGGCGGTGGGCGACCATACCGTGCCGCTCGCGTACCTGGTCCCGAAGGGACGGGAGGGGGACGTTCCGCGCACTTTCGGCAACACACCTGCAATGATCCGGCATTTCAGCGAAGTGACGGGCGTCGCCTACCCGTGGAACAAGTACGCCCAGATCGTCGTCTCGGACTTCATCTTCGGCGGCATGGAGAACACGACCGCGACGACGATGTACGAGCACATTCTGCTCGACGAGCGCGCCGCGATCGACATCAGCTCGGACGACCTCGTGGCCCACGAGCTCGCCCACCAGTGGTTCGGCGACTACGTCACCTGCCGTGCGTGGTACGAGGGCTGGCTCAACGAAGGCTTCGCCACGCTCTTCGAGCACGTATGGCGCGAGAAGCTTCTGGGCGCGGACGAATACGCCTACGGGCTCAAGAGCGACCTCGATGGCTACCTCGCGGAGGCGCACGGGCGTTATCGCCGTCCCATCGTCTGCCAGGACTACGACGCGCCTTTGGATCTGTTCGATCGGCACCTCTACGAGAAAGGCGCCCTCGTTCTGCACGCGCTGCGCGCCGAAGTCGGCGATGCGGTTTTCTGGCGAGCCATTCGCGCGTATTTGACCGCGCATGCGAATGGCGTCGTCGAGACGCGCGACCTGCAACGAGCCATGGAAGAGGCGAGCGGCAAGAGCCTCGGACGGTTCTTCGAGCAATGGGTCTACAAGGCCGGCCACCCCGAGCTCGAGGTCGAGCTCTCCTGGGAGAAGGGCATCCTTACGGTCGCCACGAAGCAGACCCAAGCCGCAACCGACGGCGTGCCCGCGTGCTTCGAGCTCACCCTCGATCTCGATATCGGCAGCGCGGACGGTGCCGACAGCGCGCACGTCGCCGACGTTACACGAAGGGGGTTGCGGATCACAGAGCGCCAGCAGTCGTTCGCGCTTGCCGCGAAGGTCCGCCCGTCGTTCGTCGTGCTCGATCCGGAGTCGCGGATCGTCGGGGAAGTGCGGGCGCGGGTTCCCGGCGACATGCTGCGTTCTCAGCTCTCGAGCGCGAAAACCGCGCGCGGGCGATGGCTTGCGGCGATCGCGCTGGCCTCCATCGACGACGCGCCGACGCTCGCCGCGCTGGCGCGTTCGCTCGAGGACGAGGGGGAGTTCTGGGGGACGCGCGCCGAATGCGCGGCGGCCCTGGGCAAGCAGCGCACCGCAGCGGGCTTCGAGGCGTTGCGGCGAGCAATCAAGACGGTGCAACCGAAAGTGCGCCGCGCGATCGTCCAGTCGATCGGGCAGTACCGAACGGCCGAAGCGATGGATGCGGTCAAGCCGCTCGCGCTTCGCGACGCGAGTTACCTCGTCGAGGCGGAGGCGGCCCGTTCGCTCGGCAAGACGCGGCAGGCCGCGGCGCTGGACGTCCTCGTGGACCTTCTCGATCGGGCAAGCTGGTTCGACGTGGTGCGCGCCGGCGCAATTGACGGGCTGGCCGCTCTACGGGACGATCGAGCGATCGCGCACGTCAGCGCGCGCGTCCGCTATGGTCATTCGCCGCGAACGCGCCGCGCGGCCATCATGAGCCTGCCGAAGCTCGGGAGCGATCGAAAGACGCGCGAGACGTTGGAGCTTCTGCTGGAAGACGGGGATCCCTTGCTGCGCGTGGACGTCGTCCGGGCGCTCGGAGAGCTCGGCGACTCCAAGGCGCGTCCCGCTCTCCGCGAACGCCTCGAGTCGGATCTGGACCCGCGTGTGCGCCGCCGTATTCGCGAGGTTCTGCGGGATCTCACGGAGCCACGCCGGGCGGCCGATCCGCTTCGCGACGAATTCGACAAGCTGAAGGCCGAGCATACGGAGCTCAAGCTGCGCTTGGCGAAGCTCGAAGCGCGCACGGAAGAACCGACATCGAGCAAAGGCGGTTCCGCGGCTCCGCCTGCGCCTACCAAGAAAGCCCCCGTCCCCAAGCGGAGCGCGGGCAAAGGAGGCGACAGCCGGAAGAGCGGAAGGATCGGACGCGCCAAGTGACCGGGTCGAGCGACGACTTTCCGATCCGCGTCGAACAGCGGGGGCCCTTCGCCGTATGGACGATCGACCGCGAGGATCGGCGCAACGCACTCTCGCGGTCGACGTTGCTGGCGCTCGGGAGTCTCGCTCGCGACGCTGCGCAGAACCCGTCGGTGCGGGCGATCGTGATCACGGGCGCGGGCGACAAGGCCTTCTGCGCTGGGGCCGATCTCAAAGAGCGGGCCGCTATGACCGAGAACGATGTGCGTGCGCAGCTCGATCTGTATCGATCGGAGCTTGGCCCGATCGCTCGCTCGCCGAAGCCCGTCGTTGCGGCGATCAACGGCCATGCGCTCGGCGGGGGACTCGAGCTCGCGCTCTGCTGCGACTTGCGAATCGCAGCCGCGCATGCCGAGCTCGGTTTGCCGGAAACGTCGCTCGGGATCATTCCGGCCGCGGGCGGAACGCAACGGTTGCCGCGCGTCGTCGGGCCGGCACGCGCGAAGGAGATGATCCTCCTAGGGCGGCGCGTCTCTGCGGGGGAGGCGCTGGCGTGGGGGCTCGTCAACAAGGTGGTCACCGCCGGCGAAAGCGTCGTCGACGCCGCGATCGAGTGGCTCGCGCCGGTTGGCGGAGGAGCCCCGATTGCGCAAGCGGCTGCGCTCGAAGCGGTCGACCATGCGGAGGCCGTGCCGCTCGAGGTGGGCCTCGCGCTCGAGAAATTGAGTTACGAACGGACTCTCGTGAGCGAGGATCGGCGCGAGGCGCTCGCTGCCTTCGTGGCCAAACGCAAACCCGTATTCGTGGGAAAGTGATTCGCGCGAAAGGCGCGCCCCCGCAATGTCGCAGAGCAGCAGGCTGAAGGAGACTCTCGCGCGCGTCGCCCAGGGCGGGTCGCCGAAGTACCACCAAAAGAACGCCGAACAAGGGAAACTCTTCGCGCGCGAGCGCATCGCGCGCCTCGTCGACGCAGGCAGCTTCGTCGAAGACGCGATGCTTGCGAACAACGCGGAGCCCGATTTGCCGGCGGACGGCGTCATCACCGGCACCGCGCGCATCGTCGGGCGCAGCGTCGCGGTTATGGCCAACGACTCCACCGTGAAGGCCGGATCGTGGGGCAGGCGTACGGTGGAAAAGATCCTGCGTATCCAGGAGACGGCGGAGCGGCTTGCCGTGCCGCTCCTTTACCTTGTGGATAGCGCCGGCGCGCGCATCACGGACCAAGCCGAGATGTTCCCCGGCCGGCGTGGTGCCGGTCGCATCTTCTACAATCAGGTTCGCCTCAGCGGACGCGTGCCGCAGGTGTGTTTGCTTTTCGGGCCGAGCGCGGCGGGCGGCGCGTACATTCCCGCGTTCTGCGACGTCGTCGTCATGGTCGACGGAAACGCGAGCATGTACCTCGGCAGCCCGCGCATGGCCGAGATGGTTATCGGCGAGAAAGTGACGCTCGAAGAAATGGGCGGCGCGAAGATGCACTGCAGCGTGAGCGGCTGCGGCGACGTCTTGTGCAAGTCCGAAGACGAAGCCATCGCGTTCTGCAAGGCTTACCTCGCGTATTTACCCTCCCATTGCGACGACAAACCGCCGCGCGCCGAAGCGCGTGTCCCCGCGACCTCGGGCAAGCGTATCGACGAGATCATTCCGGTGGACGAGAACAAAGCCTTCGACATGATGCTGCTCGTCCGCGAGATCATCGACGAAGGGTCGTGGCTCGAGATTAAGCCGCTGTTCGCGCGCGAGATCCTCACTGGATTCGCGCGCATCGACGGCCGGTCGGTCGGTATCGTGGCCAACCAGCCCAAGTGGCTGGGTGGCGTGCTGTTCGTCGACAGCGCCGACAAGGCCGCCAGATTCATCCAGCTCTGCGACGCCTTCAATGTACCGCTACTCTATCTCGCGGACGTTCCGGGATTCATGATCGGAACGAAGGTCGAACGACAGGGCATCATCCGCGCGGGTGCGAAGATGATCGCCGCCGTCAGCGAGGCGACCGTCCCGAAGATCAGCGTCGTCGTGCGGAAAGCCTACGGCGCGGGCCTCTACGCCATGTGCGGCCCCGCGTTCGAACCGGACGCCTGCATCGCCTTGCCGTCGGCGTCGATCGCGGTGATGGGCCCGCAAGCGGCGGTGAATGCCGTCTACTTCAACAAGATTCAGGAAGTCGCCGAGGGCCCCGAGCGAGAAGCCTTCGTGGCCAAACTCCGTGACGAGTACCGCGCCGACGTCGATATTCTCAAGCTTGCGAGCGAGATGGTCGTGGACGCGGTTGTTCCCGGCGAGCTTCTTCGCGCAGAGATCGCCGCTCGATTCGAGCGATACGACCAGAAGCGCGAGGCGCGTCCCGTGAAAAAGCACATGGTTTCTCCGGTGTGACATGGGGCGATCAACGATGGGAACATCGCTCGGCGCGCTTTCGGCCGCGATCGGCGTGCTGGCGGTCGCCTTCACGGCGTCTGCGCTTCCGCCGCGCCCGGCGTCGCCGATTCCCGATGGTGCGACCCTCGTCAATCTTCTGGGCTCGCACGCGCTCTCTGCGTTCGCGCCGCCGAACGCGAGTGCCATGGGCGCGCTCGTTCGCTTGCCGCCCGGTACGGCCGCTACCGACTTCGGCCTCCGTCCCCTCGCGCCCGGCATCGGTCGCCTTCGCGGTGCTCCGGGCGCGATCGTGGCGTTCGCCCAGGAGTATCCCGATCTCGCCATCGAAGTCGCGCCCCCGCTGCGTCCGCTCCTCGATACCGCGTCGGTGTACGTGGGGTCGAAGGCCGCGATCGCGAGCGGGTTCGACGGAACGGGCGCCCTCGTCGGAATCGCCGACACCGGCGTCGACGTGACGCATCCCGACTTCCTCGACGCGCAGGGCAATACGCGGATCGCATGGCTTCTCGATTTGTCGCAGCCGCCGATTGGAAAGCACCCGGACCTCGAAGCGCAGTTCGGCATGACCGATGCCTCGGGCACGGGCTCGCTCGGCGCGGTTTGGTCGGCGGACGACATCAACGCGGTGCTCCATCACACGTCGACGCTGACGGCTCCGCAGGACGAAGAGGGCCACGGGACGCTCGTCGCGTCCTGCGCGGCGGGCAACGGCTCGTCCGGGCAATCGCCCTATCGCGGCGTCGCTCCGGGCGCGACGCTCGTCGTCGCGCGGGTTGCCGCGGCGGGGACCGACGAGATCGATCTCGACGGGATTCTCGTCGCCGTGAGCTTTCTCTACAGCCAGGCTGACACGCTCGGGATGCCGATCGTGGTCAACCTCTCGATCGGCAGCGACTTCGGCCCGCACGACGGGAGCCTCGCGTGGGAGCAGGCGCTCGCCAGCAACATCGGGCCATCGCACCCGGGGCACGCCCTCATCGTCGCGGCGGGCAACAGCGGCTCGATCGCGCCCGGGGACGTGCCGATTCACGAGAGCGTCCACGTGAGCTCGGGCGCGACGCTGCGCGTGCCCATCGTCACGAACGGGGCGCAGGACGGAGGCGCCGAAGTCTGGGTCGCGATGCACGCGGGCGCCAACATCAAAGTGGGGCTCGAAGGCCCAGACGGGACGTGGATCAATCCGGTGTCGTCCGGCGGATCGGCCGGCAAGACCACGGATCAATACGCGGCGGGCATCTTCAACGGCGGCGAGGCGGCGAACAGCCCCGTCCCATCTTCGTCGATAGGTGCCGTCGTCGAATGGGAGGGCGCGTGGCCCTCGGGCACGTACTCAATCACGCTCGAA
>DATHQY010000211.1:0-13015 GCA_035482215.1 Polyangiaceae bacterium
AGCCGCGTGGTGTGTCATTGTCGAAGACGTTGGCTCACGCCGCTACGCGTCGCGCACGCTCCACCCCGCGTCGCGTGTGCTCCGCCCCGCGTCGCGTACGCTCGTCACCGAGGTGCAGTGAGGCGATCCCCGCGGTGCCGAGCCTCAGCACCGCATCGCCCTCGCTCGTTGCCGCGAGGTGGAGCCTCTACCCCGGACGCCCGTCGCTCGGCACGCAGGTGCAGTGAGGCGATCCCCGCGGCGCCGCGCCTGCGCACCGCGTCGCCCTCGCTCGTTGCCGCGAGGCGGAGCCTCCACCCCGGGCGCCCATCGCTCGGCACCAAGGTGCGGTGAGGCGATCCGCAGCGGGCGAGCCTCCGCATCGCATCCCCCCCGGGCACCCCACGGCCCTTGGTCGGCACTGCGTCCCCTTCGGTCAGGGAGGCATTCGTTTCGCTCGGGTACCGGTCGGTTTTGAAATGACGCAACCCAAGCGAGCCGACGGACGCCACACTCGCGCGGATGACGATCCTCCTCGCTCCGAAGCGCTGGGCGAAGACGAAGGCTCGTTACTCTCTCCGTCTTGATCTCAGGAATCTCTACGAGAGCGGTACGCCCTGCGTGGTCATGGCGTATTGCCGTGCCGTCCTTTGACTGCCATCGCGGGAGCGAGTTTACGGACCGATTGACGAAGGTCGTTCCAGTGCTGTCGACGGCCGTGTAATGACTAGTTTTAGCAAGTTCTTCTTCGTTAATAGGGCGGAGCCCAATCTGCGCGATGGACTGCTCGGTCACACCAACCCCAGCACGACGCATGCGTCGTCGAGGCGGACCTCGCGATGAAGGAACGGACCCTAAAAAACTCGCGCCGCCATCAGGCCGTTCGCAACGCTTGCACGCCGACGATCGCCTCGTCGCCTTTCTGAACGGTCTCTGATGGGCAGCTCCTCGCTCCGCGCGATAGCATCGCGATATGGCGCGTCTCTCTCTTCTCGCTACGGTGGGCCTCACCGTCGCCATCCTCGCGTTCCCCACGAAGGCCGACGCCCTCGGACCAGTGGACATCGAGATCGGCGCAAGGGCTGGCACCGCTGCCGGCACTTTCGGTCCTCTCGGCTTCGGCATCGGAGGCCGCGGGGGCATATCCATTCTGGGTCTCTACGCCGGGATCGAGGTCATCGACTATCTGGGCGCGACTTCGACGTGCGGAGGCTGCTCTATGCCGTCAGGGGCCCAGCCCGTCCAGCAGTCGCGGAGCGCGCTGCTCTACGGCTTCGAAGCCGGCTACAACTTCAAATTCTCTCGGGTGACGATTCGGCCCCAGCTCGGCTTGGGCGATTTTCGTTTGTCGAGCGCGTATGGCGACCCGGCCCCCGGCAACGTGAGCGACGTCTCGAACTACTTCTATCTCGAGCCGGGCGTCGTCGGACTCGTTTCCCTGGGCGTGCTCTTCGTCGGCGCCGACGTCGACGCGCTCTTTTTTCCGACGTGGCCGAACGCCGCGTTGACGGTCCACGGCCAGATCGGTGTCACCTTCTGACGGAGCAACGTTCCAACTCATGGGCCCTTCGATGATTATGTCGACCGACACCGCTGGGTCGGACGCGATCGATCAGCCGAGCGGTGAGGAACTCCGCATAGCTCGGCGCTCTGCATAACGCCGTGCAGGTGCTCGAGGGCCTTCTGAAGTTCCTCGATCGAGACGTCGTCGTCGAGCTTCATTGCGGCCCACAAGACCAACCAGCGTCACCGCATTCACATGTTTCGTTGGCGCTCATATTGCACCACTCGCCAATGCTGGAGCACTCGCCGCCCGGCGTCGCAGAAACGGCCTGACAAGCTGGAATTGGCGTCTCCAGCCCACCGCTGCTGCTCCCGCAGGCAGAAGCACTCATGAGAGCCATGAGAGAGAAGATCGCGATGAAGGGTCGCACGCAGAGACCGTAGCAGGCGGCACCTAGTCGCACTGCGTCATGGATCGGGAAAACCGACCAGTACCTTCGCTCGGGGGGCGCGTCCCGCTTCTTCCGCACCACGTTCCGCTGCGAAGCCCGCCCGCGGCGTTCGTCGTGTCGCCCGCGAAAGCACGGGCGACCCAGGCTGCACGCGGACGAAGGCAAGAAGCAGAAGGCTCTTGCAGACTTTGATGTACAGGAATCGTGGGCATGCTTGAGCCGCGCACCGCGCATGGCGCACTAAAACTTAAACTTCGCGACGAAGGCGTTCGCATTGCCCCCGCTCGTGAACGCCCCGCCCCCGACGTTGACCGAGCTATCAAACGTGCCGGCCAGGATTGCATTGCCGAGCAGGTCTACGGCGAGCCTCGAGGCGTCCACCGCGACGGTATTAAACGGCGTCGGCCGCCCCTCCGAGCGTGCAGGTCCCCGAATCGCCGGCGCTCGTCTCCTCGGAGCCCACTTCGATCGCTGCATCTTGTCCGGCTTCGGTGATCCCGCAGTTGCACGTCGCGTCGCCTCCCGAGTCGTTCGAGGCCGCCTCTTGGCCACCGTCGATCAATGTCACGTCCTCTCCACTATCCACTATTCCGCCGTCGCGCAGACGGTTCTCCGGGGGCATGAGAAGGTGACGAAAGGTCGTACGTGACAACGCTTCGCACCGCGCGCGCGTGAAGCCCTCTGCGAGGACTCCCATTTCAGCTACGATCGAAGCCCCTCCTCCACGTACGCCGGCAGGCCGCGATCGTAGCGCTCGCGCGCGTGCGACTCGAGGTGATCGCGCACCAGGCGGTCCGACCGACTACGGTTTTCCTCGCCCGCCGGCGTGGATCTCCTCTACGATCGCGGCGGCGCCCAATGTCCATGACGCCGAGCAATCCCTATACGCCGCCCGCGAGCCCCCTTGCGAGCCCCGATCACCAGGGACAACGTCATGCCCCCGGGCGCGTCATCACGTGGTTCGTCGTCGCGGCCAGCGCGATGGAAGTTCTCCTCGACGTCCTCCTGGTCGCAAGCCCTTCGGCGTCACCTGCCGCGCGTCGCGGAGTCAACTGGTTCCTCAGCATCGTGATCGACTTGCGCTTGATCCTCATACTGGCATGGGTGCACGCCGCGTGGCGGGGGATCCCCACCCCCTTCCGCGGCACGATGTCGCCGTGGCGGGCGGTTCTTTCGTATTTTATCCCGATTTACAATTTCTATTGGGGCATCGCGATGAATCTCGCGCTCTGCGACACGATCAACGTGCTCCTGAAGCGAATCGGCTCGGAGCGACGAGCGCCGCGAACCCTCGCGATCGTCGCCTATGCAGCTTGGCTCGCCGTGAGTGTGGGTTTCATTGTGGATGCCACCCTGCCCATGAACGCGAGGCATCTCCGGGGCGTAACCGCCATCGCCGTCGACGGGTTGGTTATCCTTCTGTGGCCGGCATACATGGTTCTGTGCGATTACGCGCGCGAACCCGTCGCTCGAATCGGCAACGATGTGGACGCCCTCGGACCGCCTACGCTCGGGGCGCTCCAACGAGCGCCAAGGCCGGGGGTCGCCACGTGGATTGGCGCGGGTCTCCTGCTCATTCTCGCTATCTTCGGGTTCGCCATCTGGCAGGTCCTGCAGCCCGGGCCACCCCGGCCACATTGACGAACGGAGTCTCCGCCTTCGATGTTCCGGGCTACTTCGTCCCCGGCTCCATCGCGAACGTCTCGCCGAGCGACGTGAGGCCGCCGCCGTCGTCGTTCACGAGCTCGTTGTTGGTCTCCCACTGGTACCACCCGTACCGAACGAGCCGCGGGTGGTTGGCGAACATCGTCAGAGCACCTTCGTAGAAGGCCTGCACGACGGCCTCGGACGGATTGCTGTCGTTGAGGCAGCCCCATTCGGTCAACCAGATGGGACGATTGCCGGGAATGGCTTCGATCTGTTTGAGATACGACTCCAAGTTGGACGCCTTGGAATCACACGACCCGGAGTTCCACCCGTACCAGTGGGCCGCGATGAAATCGACGCGCAGCGTACCCGTGGTGTCGCCATTCACCTTGTCCATGAAGCTCGTGAACCATGTCATGCCCGTCGAGTTGCCCTGCGTCGCGGGGCTACCGATGAGGATCGATGGGTTGTTGAACGACGGCCAGAGCGAGATCGCCGTGTCCACGTCGATGTTCGACTGCGAAGAGTTGTCCGGCTCGTTGAACCCGAGAACGTAGGCGTACCCGCTGCTGACGGCGGTCGCGACTTCTTTCGTAATCCCCGCGGCGGTCAGCTCGGCGCCCTTGCCCCAGACCATGGGAACGAACGGTGCTTGTGTGCACCCCGGAGTCGCCTCCCAGTTGTAATTCCATGTGACGCCCAGCGCCGGGAGGTACTGGCAGTCCGAGTTGCCGCCGACTCCCTTGTACGGCGCGGCGCCGCCGTCACCCGCCGGCACGGTCGCGTCCGCGTGAACGGCTGCGGCGTCGTGCGAAGCGGAGGCGTCCTCCGGCTTGGCCGTCGAGGCGTCCGCGGGACCCGTGGACCCGCTCTGCGACCCGGCGCCGCTACTGGAGGCCCCGGCGGCGCCTGACGCCGTTCCTGATTCGCCGCTCGTGGCCCCGGTCATGCCGCCCGTGCCCGACCCGCTGCCCGCGCCCGCGCTGCCCGTGCCGGCACCGCTGCCCGCGGCGGACGTTCCCGTAGTCCCCGCGCCGGACGCGGCCGTTCCCGTGGCCCCTCCCGCGCCACTCCCTGCGCCGGCGCCGTTCGAGCCCGAATCCGATGATCCGCACCCCGCCGCGAAACCCATCGCTACGACCAAGAAAGACGTCCGAATTCGCACGTGCCGCCTCCGTACGTCTCGGAGCGTACCGCACGCGCGACCCCCGGGCCCGGCCCCCACGGCCGCGACGGCGGTCGGTTCCGGCGGCAAAGGAATCTTTTCGGCGAGGAGGCGGCGCTACGGCAAGAAGCTTCAGCCCGCGCGATGTTCGTCGAAGAACCGAAGCGCGCGCGCCATCGCCCAGGTGGGAGCGCTTTCGCGAAGGGTCGTGTGCCACCCCACGTGCCCTCCTCGCGCCGTCCACGCCACCGCCAGCGATGGCCCGAGGCCGCGAACCGAAGGCGCGACGGTCGTGGACGGAACGATGGGGTCGTCCTCCGCATGGAGGATCATCGTGGGAAGCCGGATGCGTGGAAGGAACGGGCCCGAGCTCGCCGATTCGTAATAGTGCCGCACATCGCGGAAGCCGTGCATCGGCACGATGACCAGCCGGTCGTAATCGCGAATCGTCTGGGCGCGGCGCAATTCGCCGGGATCGAAGGGCAGATCATGCAAGTGGCGCCGGCCGAATGCGATCGCTTGTGCGACGAGAGCGCGCAGGATGTAACGGCGATACGGCGCGGCGACGGGGCGTTCCAGCGCGCGGGAGACAGCATCGAGTTGGGTCGGCGCCGACAACGACGCGAGGGCACGCACGGCGGCGGGCCGGGCGCTTCCCCATTCGCCTGCGAGCTTCAAGAGCGCACTGCCTCCGAGCGAAAAGCCGAGGAGAAAGAGCGACTCTACCCGCGCGTCGGCGGCAAGCTGGAGCACGGCACGCTCGATGTCGCCCGTCAGGCCCGCGTGATAGAGCGAGCGCCCATGGTCGGCGCCGGCGCCGGCGCCACGCAGATTGAGGCGCACGGCGTGGAGGCCGCTCGCCACGCAATCGCGAGCGCTTCGGGCCATGTAGCGCGAGTCCGAAGATCCGCCGACGCCGTGGACGAGCAGCACGGTCGCGCGCGGCGAGGCGTCCACCCAAGACGCGCGTGCGAGGAGCGCGCCGCCTTCGGGCAAATCGATGCGCAACGGATCGGCCGCCGGCGCCGGGCCGCCGAGGCGCGGCAGGCTGCCGGCGATGGACTGCACGTGCGAATTGGCGAGCCAGAACGCCGGCCGGAAGTCGTCCGGGGCCATGTCGAACGTGCGCCGTCCGCGAGGGTCTATGGGCTCAGTCCCCCGTCATTTTGCACGTACTGAGTGGCCACCGTCACGTCGTCCACGTACAGCACGAGGCCCGTCGGCGTCGATGATTGCACCGTCAGGGCCTGGGCGTAGTTTCCGACATGAAATCCGAACGACGACGACGTGTCGGTCGACACATCGGTGAGCTGCACGAGAGGCGCGTCGTTCAAATACATCGTGAAGGCCCCTGCGTCGGCGTCCGATCGCTGGAGGTAAACCTCGAGATGAAACCAACTGCCGGCGTCGACGGCCTGCGCGCCGTCGTAATAGTTGTTGCGCACGTAGTCGATCACGACGGGCGAGATCGTTCCGTCGGGCTCATTGACGAGCGACACGTCCCACAGATACACGGCGCCGCCGTCGCCCAGCGGGCGTTGCCAGTGCAGGAGGTTCCACCCGGTGGAGTTCGTCACGTTCCAAAGAATGTAGAACCAGGCACTGTAATACGCGGCTTGCGGAAGCCCGTCGTTCAGGAAGCAGCGCGCCCAGGCGGTGCCTGCCGCGGTCATGATCGTGAAAGCCCCGGAGTAACTTCCGGTGTGCACCGGACCCGGATACATCGGTTCGAGCGGCCCCGCGGGGTTGAAGGTCCCCGCGGTCCCCGGGCCTGCATAACAATCGGCGCCGTTGGGGCCGAAGTCGTTGAAGCCGTTTTCGAAGCTGGTCGCGAAAAAGATCGGCGACCCGTCGCCCGTGACCACGGTTCCCCCGTCCGCGTCGACCGCCGGGGCGCTGTCCGCTGCCCCTTCGTCCATCGTCTCGACCGTGCTGTCCGCCACGGCTCCGTCGCTCGGATCCGAGCCGACGAGCATGCTGGGATCGCATGCGCACGCGAGCGCAGCCAGGGCTGCGGCGGCCGAACGGCAGAGATCCATGCGGGAATCTTAGCGCAAAGGCGCGGAGAGGATCTGCTGGGCGCGATCGGCAAAGTGCCCCGTACGAAACGTCGCGAGATACCGCTCCGCGAGCCTTCGGGCCGCCGCGCCGTCGCCGGCGGCGTTTGCCGCCTCCATGCCCAACGCCACGGCTTCTTCGATCTGGGCGCCGTGCGGATAGCGATCCATCGCGAATTCTGCGAGCGACAAAGCCCGCGCGGGATCGCGATCGCGCCGCAGCGCCCGCACCGCGTCGATCATGAGTGACGACTCGCCGTCCGACGGTACCGGCCGGCTCGGGGTCCTCACCGGGGCGGAAACGAGCGCCGTCGCCCGGGCTTCGACGGGGCCGCCCATCCCTGGCGCGCTGCTGCCCGCCTCCGGGCTCGCAAGAGCCGCCGGACCTGCCGGTGAAGCCACGACGGTAGCCACGCCTGCCGGCGCCGGTCGCGGCGGCAACGCGATCGGGACCCCGCCTGCCGGTGGACTCGCGGTCGCGTGGGCCGTCGCCCAGGGGACGCTCCAAACGTGGAGTTGCGGGAGCACCCCTGCGGAGGCCGCGAAGCTCCCGAGGCCCATCGCGAGAACGGCCGCGGCTCGGAGCGGCAACGCGCGCGGGCGGCTCGTGCCTCCCGCCGGAAGCCGCGGGTTCCGGAAGCGCGCCGCATCGAGCGGCGAAGCGCACGAGAGGAGCTTCGCCGCACGCACCACTGCCGCGTCCGACGAATCGCTCTGATCGCGGAGCCGCCGCATCACTTCTCCCCTCGGGGGAAAGGGAGCTCGGCCACCATGCGCAAGAAGTCTTTGCGTGCATGATGCAACCGGGTCCACACCGTCTTGACCGGCAGTGACTGAATCTGCGAGATCTCTTCGCCGCTATACCCTTCGAGCTCGAACAGAACGAACGTCGTGCGCCGCTTCTCGCTCATTCGCGCGAGCACGCCATCGAGGACGCGCCGGCGGTCGCGCTCTTGAATGAGACTGAAGCCGCTCGAGTCGGGCGCGACGAGATCCGCGAGGGGCGCCTGCTTCACGAGCAGATTGCGAAACCACGCGCTCCGGCGGTGATCGCGCACGATGCGCTGGGTGATGCGGTAAAGAAAGCCGGGGAGGTTACGCCCGTCGAACCCATCGAGCTTGCGGCGCACGACGATGAAGACTTCTTGGGTCAGATCTTCGATATCGGCGTCGTTCGCGCGGAGCGCCCGGACCCAGCGAGCAACGTCGACGAAACAGTGCCGGTAGATCCAATCGAAAGAGGGCCTTATCCCCTCCTCGGGAAGAGGCACTTCCGGTGTTGTGGGCGCGACGTACGGGTCCGCCTGCTGCCAGCGGAGTGCTTGTTCCACGATTGAATTGATGGCATGCGCCGCTCGAAATCTTCTACCCCGCGGGTCCCGGGCCCGGCTTTTCCCGGGAGCGCGTGAGGGGACCCGCTTGGGGCCACCCTCGGCCGCCGTCGCGCCCCGCACCGCTCGCCGCGCAGCGCCCCCGTAGCGCACGACGTGCGTGCAGAACGCACGGGACGGCGACGCGATCGCGAACTACCCGTTCGGCGGCCTCGATGGCATTCGTCCGGTCAGCGCGCGTCGCGGTATTGCCCGAGGCTCGCCAGCGAAGTGAGGCGGGCGCGATGGAGCAGGGCAGCCTGCGCGGCCGCCTTGTTGGCGCTCTGGCCTGCCCACGCCCGCATCGGCTCCGACTCGAGCCCTCGCCCGTACGAAAACGTCAGCGGCCACGGCGCGGCGCGACGGCGCACGAGCCGGCCGATCGCGTCGAGGTTGACGACGGACTCTTCGTCCTCCTGGCCTCCCGACAGAAAGACGATGCCCGGCACGGCGGCCGGCACGGTGCGGCGGAAGCAACGCAAGCTCTCCTCGGCCACTTCGTCGGGGGACGCCCGCTTCGCCGCTTCTTTCCCCGAGAGCACCATGTTCGTCTTCAGCAAGCAGCCCTCGAGGACGACGCGCTGCCGCACGAGCTCTTCGAACAACGCCTCGTGCACGGCCTCGGTCACTTCGAAGCAGCGGCGGATGTCGTGACCGCCCTCCATCATGACTTCGGGCTCCACGATGGGCACGATGCCCGCGGCCTGCGAGATCGCCGCGTAGCGCGCCAGGGCATGCGCATTCACGTGAATGGAGTACGGCGTCGGCCCGCGGTCCGTGATGGTGAGCTCGGCCCTCCACTTGGAGAAACGGGCCCCCAGCGCGGCGTACTCGTCGAAGCGCGCGCGCAATCCGTCGAGCCCTTCGGTCACGAGCTCGCCGTCTGCGCCCGCAAGAGGGTGCGTGCCGCGATCGACCTTGATGCCGGGAAGGATGCCCTCGGCCGTCAATAGCTCGACCATCGTCTTTCCCGTCGACGCGCGCTCGCGAATCGTCTCGTCGAACAGGATGACTCCACTGATGGTGCGGCCGAGGCCCGCGGTCGTGAAGAGAAGCTCGCGCCAGGCGCGGCGGCTCTCCTCGGTCGACACGATGCCGACGCTCTCGAATCGCTTCTCGATCGTCCCGGTGCTCTCGTCCGCGGCGAGCAAGCCTTTGCCATCGGCGACCAGTAGCGCGGCAGTTTGCGCGAGCTTCGAATCCATGGGGAGACCTCCTTCGTACGCGCGTGAGCGTACGCCGCGACGGGCGGGCGAGCGACCGACGAGCCGACGCGCCTACGAGCCGACGCGCCTACGAGCCGACGAGCCTACGAGCCGACGAGCCGACGAGGGGTGCGGAGCCGTCCCTGTTGACGCCGAGTCCGCAAGGGACCAGGGTTGCCTCCGTGTATTTGCAACACCAAAAGACCCCGGCGCTCTGGCTATCGTGCGTATTTCTGGCATCGGCTGCCGTGGCGTGCGGATTCGGCGACGACACGGCCGTTCCGGATGCGGCCACGCTGATGCTCGATGGCAGTACCGAGGCGGACGCGAACGGCGACGCCACCGCGGTCGCGGCGCCGGACGGCGGGCCCGTTGCGGCGGATGCGGGCGACGCAACCATCGCGGACGCGACGATCGACGCGAACGCGACCGCGATGAACGACGCCCCCTCGACCGATGCGCCGTCGGCGCCGGATACGAGCGCGGCGCCGGATGCACCGACGGCTTCCGACGGCGGCGCAGCGCCGGATGCACCGGAGAGCGAGGCCGCGGTACCCACTCCGCCGCCGGACTTCCTCTGGTACGTCCTCGACGAGACGGCCGGGACGACGGCCAAAGACTCGTCGCTCAATCGCTACGACATCACGAATCTCACCGATGTCGTCTGGGACGCCGGCGCGAACTTCAACGGCGTGAGCGGCGGCGGCTCGGTCGACGTCGACCCTTCGTTCCGCGTGCCGCCCATCACGATCTCCGCATGGCTCACGCCGCAAGCGCGCGCGGACGAGACGTCGAATGACTACGTCCTGGTCCCCTACCCGACGAACGCCATAGGCGATGACGATCCGGGCCTCTATGGTTTCGGGATCGGCCTCAATGTGTGGACCGACGGGGACGGGGGCTCGGCGGTAGCGGCCGAGGACGTCGACACGTGCCAGCGCGCGTACAACCCTTCGTGCATCGCAAACGAAGACACGGGGGATGCGGGGCCTTTCGTCGCGGGCGACGAATATTTGGTCACCGTGACGGTCGACGAGCCGGGCGACGCGGCCGCTGCACCGGCCGTCGTCTACATCAACGGGGAGCCCTACGACGTCACCTCGGCGGACGTCCCGGGGACGTCGTCGGCGACGACGCTCTTCCTCGGCCGCCACAACGACGATACGGGCTATGGATCGAAGCGTTTCTTCGCGGGACGCATTCGCGACGCGCGCGTCTACAAGCGCCTGCTCGGGCCGGACGAAGTCGCGCAACTTTACGCGAACGGACCGACGACGGTGGCGCCTCCTCGGCTCGACGAGGACGACGGCGGGGACCTCTAACGCCGCCGCGCTGTCGCGCGTCAGGCGTCACGCGTCACGCGTCACGCGTCACGCGTCATACAAGGGTGCCGGTGCCGGTGCCGGCGCTGGCGCGCTGCGATGCAGGGCGCGCCTCACGCCGCATCTGCGGTGTTGTGACGGTGCGCGGAGGACGATACCGTCACGCGATGGTGTGTTCGCCCGTGTCGAGGGCCGTCCTGCTCGTGGTCGCTGGATGCGTATTCGTCGGGGGATGCGGCCAGGCCTTCACGAGCGATGACGGGAGCGCGCCCCTCGACGCGACCGCCGATGGGGCTCCGCAAGATGCGACGACGGCCGAAGACCGCTCGCCGGGCGTCGACGGACCGACGAACGCGGACGGCGCCGCGGCGGACGACGCCACCACGAAGGACGCGATCGCGGCCGACGACGGCGGCGCCGGTGACGACGGCGCGGCGCGCGAAGCCGGAGTGGGCGATGCGTCGGTGCATGCCGACGCATCCGCGAAAGTCGACGGCTCGGCGCACGGCGACGGCTCCGCCGGCGGAGATGGTTCTGCGAGCGCCGATGGTTCCACGAGCGCCGACGCGTCCAGGGACGCCGCGGGGAGCTGCACCAGCACCTGCACGGCCGGCTGTTCGTCGTGCGCGATCCCCGGCAAGGCGGGGACGTGCGAGACCTTCCCGAGCGGGGTGGCGGACACGGCGCACACTTGCATCATGCAGGCGATCTGCGGCGACGCCGGGACCTGCCAGGCCTCCGGAGGAAAGGCGGCGTTCGGCGACGCCTGCACCCAGGACACCGATTGTTACAACGGGATCTGCCAGGGAGGCTTTTGCAAGCTCGCTGCCGGCGATCCGTGCGCCGAGGACGTCGCCTGCGGGTCGAACCTATGCAAAGCGAGCGTGTGCGCGGCGTGCGCGATGGGGTCCGATTGCGCGACCGACGCGTGCGAAGCGGGGGTCTGCGCTCTGCCGGGCGGCGCGCCGTGCGCGGTCGACTCCGATTGCGCGGGCGGCCAGTGCACGTTCGGCCATTTCTGCGTCCCGGCCGGCTCGGAGGCCTGCACCCCGGCCGGATGCATCACGCATGCGTGCCCGGGGGGCGTTTGCGCCACGTGCTCGTCCAGCACGGACTGCCCGATGAATACGGCGTGCACGGGCGGTAGCTGCCTGGCCCCGACCGGTGCGTTCTGCACGGAAGACAGCCAATGCGCGAGCGGCATGTGCGGTCCCGCCCCGTTGCTGGGATTCCCTCACTGCCAGTGAGCGGCCACGGCCCCCCGGGCACGCAGGCCCGAGGGCGTGGCTATCTCGGCGTTACTTCGCCGCCACGACGTCGACGACCGGCACGCGCGTGGCGGCCGGCAGCGCGAGCGAGTGCGTGGCCGCGAGCGACGAGGTGACGTACTCCGGATAGGTCGACGTCGAGCCCTTCGAGCTCGCCTTCGGCCGAGACGCGGAGCAGGTTCACCGCCTTGAGGGCGCTGAACATGGCCATCGCCGTCGCGAACGTCGCGGCGCATACGATGAAACTGCCGATGCGCTGGGCTTCGAGGACCTTGAATCCGCCCCCGTAGAACAGCCCCGTGAGGGCGTCGGCCGACTTCGAAGCCACGACGGGCACGCCGGTCGGGCTCGACCCCGCCGCCGAGTATTCGCCGCACGCGAAGAGCCGTTTCCCACGACTTGAAGACGCCGCTCGCGACGATGATCGCCGCGGCGACGACGCTCCTGCGCCGCCACGCGACGCTCGATCGCGAGACCGTCGAAGCGTTGCTGGCCCGACATCGTGGGCGGAGGGGAACGGCTGAACGAGCTCATTTTGAATCTCCTGTCGATCACCCGTCTCGAGTCGCCCACGATCCTGCTGCGCCGCCTGCCCCAAGCGCTCGACGAGGTCGTCGCCGAGGCGGTCCTGCGTTTCGAGAAACGAGGCGAGTCACCGAGCGTGAGGGTGAACATCGACGCCGACCTGCCGCTGGTCTCCGCGGAGCCCCTGCTCCTGCAACAGCTTTTGTCGAATCTCCTGGAGAACGGGGCGCGTCACGCGGGAGGGGAGGCGGTCCTGGAGATCCGCGCGACCGCGGGGCCTGGCAGCGTCACCGTCCAGGTGGCCGACAACGGACCCGGCATTCCCGAGCAAGAGCGCGACAAGGTGTTCGAGAAGTTCTATCGCGCCGCGGGCTCGCGCGACGGCGGCGTCGGTCTCGGGCTGACGATCTGCCGCGCGATCGTGCAGGCGCACGGGGGCAAGATTGCGGCTCGCGGCCGCCCCGGCGGCGGCGCGCTGATCGAGTTTTCCCTTCCGGCGATGGCCGAGACGCCCTTGCTCCC
>DATHQY010000212.1:0-2054 GCA_035482215.1 Polyangiaceae bacterium
AGCACGGCATCGCGTTCGAGACCGATGACCGGGTGCTCTACGCGCTGCGCGATCACGCGCGTGAGGTGACCATGACCAGAGCCGACGTCCACGATCCGGGTGACCTTCGACGCGACGGACATGACGAGCGCGCCGAGCGCGTCGATTTGCGCGCGCTTGCGAGGCGTCTCCCCCGGGCGCAACGGCGTGGCCGGAGCACGCGCCGGCACGAGGGCGGGCATTGCGCACACCTCGTGAGCGCGCGCGACGACCGCGCGCAGGGAGCCGGGCGTGCGCTCGGGCAACCCCGCCTCGAGTCCGTCGGTCTCTATCGACGCCAGCTCCTGGTCGTCGAGCGAGAGTACGAAGTCGCTCCAACCTCGCAAGACCAACGCCGCCGGGACTTCGCACTGGCTCCCCGGACGGCCGTCGAGCACGTCGCGATTCTCCGCCACGAGACACGCGGCCGCTTCCCATCGCGACCGGATCGACCCAGCCGTGTCTTCAGGGCTTTCCTCGGGCACAGCCTCTTCTGCCGCACGTTCGTTCCTGGCGCAACGTGACGATGCGCGGTACCTGACCGCCTCCCGAGGTCGACCCGTGTCCAAGCGACGTGTTTTCATCTCCGGCGTCGCAGGATTTCTCGGCAGCCACCTTGCCGACGCGCTTCTCGCTGACGGCTGGGAGGTCGTGGGCGTCGACAATCTGATCGGCGGGTACCTCGACAACGTGCCCGCAGGGGTGTCCTTCCATCGCGCCGACTGCAACGACCTCGCAAGCATGCGCGCGCTGATGGAGGGCGTCTCGGTCGTCTACCACTGCGCGGCAACGGCCTACGAAGGGCTCAGCGTCTTCAGCCCCCACTTCGTCACGCAGAACATCGTCACGGCGACGACCGGGATGATGTCCGCCGCCATCGCGAGCCGGGTGCGGCGGTTCGTATTCTGCTCGTCGATGGCGCGGTACGGCGCGATCGCGGTGCCGTTCACGGAACACGCCGAGCCGCGCCCGCAAGACCCCTACGGCATCGGAAAGCTCGCCGCCGAGATGCTCGTTCGCAACCTGGCGGAGACACACGGCGTCGAGTGGGTCGTCGCCGTACCGCACAACATCATCGGACCGCGGCAAAAGTACGACGATCCGTACCGCAACGTCGCGGCGATCTTCATCAACCGGCTCCTTCGGGGGCACCCGGTCGTCATCTACGGCGACGGCTCGCAGAGGCGCTCCTTCAGCGCCGTGTCGGATGTCGTCGCGCCCTTGCGACAGATGGCGACGGATCCGGCGTGCGCCGGCGAGGTGATCAACATCGGGCCGGACGACGAGTTCGTCTCGGTCCTGGAGCTCGCGACGCTCATCGGGCGCCTCCTGGGCGTAGAGCTGCGCTGCGAGTTCCTGCCGCCCCGCCCTTGCGAGGTCACGCTGGCGAACTGCTCCGCGGCCAAGGCCCGCGCGCTCCTCGGGTACCGGCCGCGCGTTTCGCTCGAGGAAAGCCTGCGCGCGATGATGGACTGGATCCGCGCGCGCGGACCGCGCCCGTTCCAGCACCACGTCGATCTGGAGATCGTCAGCGAGGCACTCCCGAAGACTTGGTCGCCGGCGCCGGAGGCGGTGTGAGCGGGCGCCCCGCAAGGCCACTCGATCCCCACTCGGTCAACGCGCCGCTCACCCGCTCCAGGTATCCGCTCTCGCGCACGATCTCTCGATACCCCGGCACCGCGCCGACCCATGCCCGCATTCGCACGTTCGGGGCATCTGTGAGGTACATCGTGGGCATTCCCATGAGCGCGGGGCCATCCATGCCCGCGGTCGTAACGCCGAGCTGACCGATGACATCGTGCGCGGCGCGCAGGTGCTCGAAGAACTGAAGTTGCGCCCTCCGGCCATCGTCGCCGCGGAAAATGGGATCCTTCCAGAAGAGGGTCAGGTCCACGACCCCCGCGGGGACAGCGCCGTGGCGGAGAGCATCGCCGACGAGGATCGGCAAGAAACCCACCTCTTGGACACGTCGGGTGAGCTCGACGAGCTCGGCGTAGACCGTGTTTCGACTCGGCTGGTGCGCGTGCGCGTGCGCG
>DATHQY010000213.1:0-3677 GCA_035482215.1 Polyangiaceae bacterium
GCGCGGTTGGGGCGGGAACATCGCATGGCTCGCGACGGCGAGTGCGATCCTCGCCGTCGGCGGCGGCGCCCTCGCGGGTTGTGGCGGCGGCGCGGAGGCCAGCGTGGCCGCGAAGACACCCGGGGGTCCGCAAGCCGAGAAGTACGTCCACGAGAAGTGCGCGAGCGATCACATGGAGTCGCTCGATACGAACGGGGACGGGAAAGCGGACATCCAGCGCGTGCTCGACGGCTCCGGCCACGAGCTTTGCCGCATCGTGGACCTCGATCACGACGGCAAGCCGGACATGTACGAGTTTTTCGACGGCAGCGGAGCGATTCGCCGGCGCGAGTTCTGTTACGACGAGAGCGGCGCGGTCAACGCGATCGAGCTCTACCAAGCCGGCAAGCTCACGCAGCGGGAATACGACATCGGCGGCCAGCGCCGCATCGACACGTGGGACTGGTTCGACGTGAACGCGCCGGTCGACGCGAAGACCGGGCGGCCCGCCCATCCCACGCGCCGCGAACGCGATACCCGCGGCAACGGACGGGTCGATCAGTGGTGGTCGTGGGACGGAGACAAGATCACGATCGCCGTCGACCGCACGGGTGACGGCAAGCCGGACCCGGACGCGACGATCGTTCTCGCCGGGCCTGCCGCCGCGGCGGCGGCTGCGAATCCGGACGCGGCGAATCCAGACAATCGGAGCGCGGCCCCGGATGCCGGCGCTCCTGCGGCAGCGACTCCGACCGGCAGCGTGCCCGCTGCGGCGTCCTCCTCGAGCTCGAGCGGTTCGAACGGAGGCACGCCATGAGATGGTTGCCGTTACTCGCCGTTCTCGCGCTTCCCGCGCCGTTCGCGGTGGGCTGCGGAGCGGCCGCGCCGGTCCCCGAGAAGGCGGCGCCGGGTGGAACGACCGACGAGCGCATGTGGCCCGAGGACGACCGTTCGTTGTGCGAGCGCTTCGTGCACTGGAAGAAGAACCCCGCGCTCGAAGCGAGCGAGACGGCGGGGCCGGGCGCCTACCGGCCCAACATCCGGCGCGTTTTCAAGGTGGTCGGCGAACGCGACAACCGGCACTCCGTGCTGGTGTGCCGCGAGATCGACACGAACCTCGACGGCTTGAAGGACGTCGTGCGGACGTTCACGGAGAAGGGCGACGCTCTCCACGAGGAGTCCGACACGAATTTCGACGGCCAGATCGACGTCTGGCTGAACTTCGCCGACGGCCGCATCGAAGAAGAGGACCTCGACACGACCTTCGCGACGGGGCGCCCCAACGTGTGGAAGTTCTACACGGACGGCGTTCTCACCCGCGTCAAGCGCAACACGCATTGCGCGAGCGGCAAGCCGGACGTCTGGGAGATTTATTACGGCGACCGGCTCGAACGCGTGGGCAACGACAACACGTGCGATGGGCACGTCGATCGCTGGGATCGCGACGCGCAGCTGCTCGCCGCCGAGGACGCGGCCCAGGAGAAGGCAGCTGCGCAGGCGGACGCCGGGGCCACGACGGAACCGCCGGCTTCCGCGCTGGGGATCGGTTCGGACGCGGGCCTCGGCTCGGCGGCCAAGAACGCGAAGAGCGCGAGGAACAAGAACTAAAGCGCCGGCGCGCCTCCCTCGGAGAGGCGCGCTCCGTCGGTCGATGCTCGTGCGAACGAGGCCCGCTCTACGCGGTGCTCGTGCCTTCGCGGCCGTACGCGTCCTCGAGGCGGACGACGTCGTCGAGCTCCGGGGTCGACACTTCCACCACGTCGACGTCCGTCACGGCGACCATCCGGTGCACCGTATTGGGCGGGCAGTGGAACGAATCGCGCGCCCGCATGCGAAGCACACGCTGCTCGGCGCCGGTCCCGATCTCGAGGTCCATTTCCCCCGATTCGACGAGGAACGTCTCGTCTTTTTTGACGTGGTATTGCCGCGAGAGGCGCTGGCCGGCGTTGATGTGAAGCACTTTGCCGACGTACCGGTCCGTCTCCGCCCAGACGAGTTCGTAGCCCCAGGGTTTGTTCACGCGTCGCATGGTGCCCGAGTTTACGCTATGACGCGCCCGATCATGGCCACGATTCGACTGCAAAAAGTGCTCGCTCGCGCTGGTGTGGCGTCCCGCCGGGCGGCCGAAGCCCTGATCGCAGCGGGTCGAGTCCGGGTCGACGGGCGCGTCGTCACCGAGATGGGGACCAAAGTCGAGGCCCGCAATAGCCGCGTCGAGGTCGACGGGCTGCGGATCGTCCGCGAACAGCCGGTCTACGTCATGCTCCACAAGCCGCGCGGCGTCGTGTCGACGATGCACGATCCCGAGGGCCGTCCCAGCGTGAAAGAGCTCCTCGCCGACGTGCACGCGCGCGTCTTTCCGGTGGGACGGCTCGACTTCAACACGAGCGGGGTGCTCCTCGCGACGAACGACGGCGAATTCTCGGACGCGCTTCTGCATCCGCGCCGCACCGTGCCGAAGACCTATGTCTGCAAGGTGCAGGGCGTCATGAACCCGGCCGACCTCGACCGCTGGCGTCACGGCGTCGATCTCGAAGACGGCAAGACGCGTCCGGCGAAGCTGAAGCTGCTGCGCCACGAAGGCGACAAGACCTGGCTCGAGCTCACGATCACCGAAGGCAAAAACCAGCAGATCCGGCGCATGGGCGACGCGACGCATTTTCGCGTGATGCGGCTCGCGCGGACCTCGTTCGCCGGGGTGACGTCCGAGTCGCTCCCCCCCGGTCGCTGGCGCTACTTGACGCTCGACGAGCTCAAAGAGCTGAAGAAAGAATACGGCGTTCCGAAGCGGGTCGTGTCGCCCCCTCCGATGCCGCTCGGCCTGCAGCGCGCCGCGGCGCACGCGTCGAACACGACGGATACCCACGGACGCCAGGTGCAGGGTGCGCGAAGGCCTGCGCCGGAGCGCCGGGAGGATTCGCCGCGCCATGGAGGGGACGCTCCTCGTCGTCGCGAGGATTCGCCGCGCCGCTCCAGCGAACTGCAGGGGCCCCCCGCTCCGCGCTCTCGCAGGGATGCTGGTGGACCCGGCCCGCGCTCTCGCAGGGATGCCGGCGGACCCGCCCCGCGCTCGCGGCCCGAGCCTGGCGCTACCGCCCCGCGCTCTCGCAGGGAGCCTGGCGCACCCGCCCCGTGGCTTCGGCCCGAGCCTGGCGCTACCGCTCCGCGCTCTCGCGCGGAGCCTCGCGGGGCGGGCCCGCGTCCGAAGAGGCCTCGGCGCGAGGGGTGAGCGACCACGTCGCGTCGAAGAAGCCCGCGGCCCTCACGCTGGCGCTGCCCAGCAGGAGCTGCCCGTGCGCGGGGGCGACGCCCTCGTCGAAGACGACGTAGTCCGGCAGCATGTCGGGCAGCGACTCCGATCGCCATGTGCCGAGCGCCGCAGCGCCTTCCACGACGACCACATAGCGATCGGGCCGGCGGGGATTGGGCCGGATGAACGCCGCGCCGAGCTGCGAGTGCGCCTCGGAGCCGGGCCGCGCGCGGACCCGGGTCGGCCCCACGAGAATGTCGTCGCCGTCGACCCGGATGGGCCAGTCCGGATCCTGCTCGAACTCGCGGACCAGCCGGTTCGTGCGAGCGTTGCCGACCAGGAAGAGCGCGTGGTCGTTGGCGAGCGATTCTCCACGCGCCGCGAACTCCGCGTCGCTCAGGACGGGGTAGTCGATGCGGACGCCCGCGTGATCGCGCGCCCACTCGCG
>DATHQY010000214.1:0-7028 GCA_035482215.1 Polyangiaceae bacterium
CACCGGGACCACGGGCACCACCGGCACGACAGGGACCACCGGGATGACCGGGACCACGGGCACGAGCGGGACGACCGGGATGACCGGGACTGCGGGCACGACCGGAACGACGGGGACCGCCGGCAGCTCGGGCACCATGACGGGAATGAGCGGCGCGATCGCCGGCAGCATGAGCGGCACCACGTCGGGCACGAGCTCCGGTTCGACGACGCCGCCCGCATGCTCGTGGGGCACGGCCACCAACGGCAGCGGCTCCTTCACCTATTATTACTTCGGTCAGGGCACCGCCAAAGGCGCGAATGGGATGTACCAGACGGCGTGCGGTTATCTCGGCACCGAATCGGGCACGACCGATACCGTCATGAATATCGCCAATACGTCGCCGGCGAACGATACGTATTTTGCCGCAATCCCCGGAAGCAACAACTTCAACACGGTGAACGACTGCGGCGCGTGCATCGAGATCACGAACGGCGGCACGAAGATCATCGCCACCATCATCGACGAGTGCCCGACCGACAACGGACAGAACCCCGCGTGCGCGATGCAGGGGCACCTCGACTTGAGCGAGTCTGCGTTCAACGCGCTGCACTACAGCGTCGGCAATCCGTCGGGAACGACGTGGAAGTTCGTCGCGTGCCCCATCACCACGAACATCCAGATCACCCTGAAGAGCGGCAACAACGATCAGTTCTATGTCGAGAACACGGTGTTCCCCGTGTCGTCGATCTCCACCAGCGGCGGCATGGCGACCCACCTCTCGTACGGCGCATGGCAGCTGTCGGGCGGAGCGAACGCGGGCGGGGCGACCATCACGCTGACCGACTCGGAAGGTCACATGATCACGGGCACGATTCCGGGCGGAGGTGGCGACCTCGGCGTGCAATTCCCGGCGCCGACCGGGTCGTGCGACTGAGCGTCCGCTGAAGTGCCACGGCCGTTGCGCTGACGTACCGCGCGCGTCGCGCTAGAGTCCCCGCACATGAGCCATGCCGCGGTCGACGTGCCGGACGTGTCGACGGCCGAAGGCGCCATCGATCGCTGGATGAGTGCCGACCCGCATCTCGCGTCGCTCCTCGCGGCGGGTTTGCCCCGCCCCCACGCGGTCGCGCGCTGGGGCTTGCACTTGCTCAAGGAAGGGCGGTCGCTCGACGCGGTCACGGCGTTCCGCGTGGCCGTGGCTCTCGCGCCGGATTCGGCGTCGTCGTGGACGAACCTGGGCATGGCCTTCGATCGCGCCGGGATGCTGGACCCGGCGTCCGCGTGCTTCGAGCAGTCGGTCGCGCTGTCGAAGGCGCAGCCGGACACGTGGCTCCTCCTCGGGCTGTCGCGCAAGAAGCGCGGCGAGCTCGCGCTCGCCCAAACTGCGTACGAAGTGGCGCTCGAGCAGGACCCGAAGTCGGCCGTCGTCTGGCAGTGCCTCGGTCTCGTCAAAGAGGAGCTGCGCGATTACGCCGGCGCGGCAGATTCGTTCGAAGCGTGCGTGAAGCTGAGCGCGCCGAGCGCGCCGGTGTTCGCGAATCTCGGAAAGCTCAGTTACCAGATCGGGCGCATCCAGAAAGCGCATGAGGCCTTCATGGCGGCGTCGAAGCTCGATCCGGGCAATCTGCATTATGCGGGCATGCTGCGAAAAACGCGCTTTCTCGCGGACGCGCTGGCGGGCGTGCCGGTCGACGAAGCGCTCGCGCGGTTCGGCGATACCGTTGTGATGGCGGCGTCGGAGTCGGGCGAAGGCCCCCCCGACGCGAGCGCGGAGGCGACGATTCCGCAATGGCTCGAAATCGCGAGCGGCCTACTCGGGAGCTTCGGGTACATGGACCCGGCGGTCGCCCTCGCGCGAAAGCGCCTCGAGCTTCAGCCGAACAGCGCGACGGGGAAGTACCATCTCGCGGCGCTCCTCGCCGATCCGCGCTTCGATCGATCGCCCGCGGAGTACATCGTCGAGAGCTTCGACGCATTCGCGAAGAGCTTCGACGCGAAGCTCGTCGGGGTCCTGGGATACGACGTGCCGGAGAAGCTTTGCGCGGTGGTTCGAAGCGTGATGCGCGAAGGCGACGAGGGCGGCGCGGGCGACGTGCTCGACATCGGGTGCGGGACGGGCCTGTGCGGACCGCTCTTGCGCCCCCTGGCGCGAACGCTCGCCGGCGTGGATCTCTCGTCGAAGATGCTCGAGCTGGCCGCGGCGCGGGGCGTCTACGACGCGCTCGCGCGCGAGGACATCGTGGCGTATTTGGGGCGCGCCGCCGCCCGCTTCGGGCTCGTCGTCGCAGCCGACGTGTTGATTTACTTCGGTGACCTGTCGGCCGTCTTTGCGGAGACCGCAAAAGCGCTGCGAAGCGGAGGGCTCTTTGCGTTCAGCACGGAGCTCCACGCGGGCGAAGGCTATCGATTGCAGACGTCCGGGCGATTCGCGCATTCGCCCGACTACGTGAAACGGATCGCGGCGCCCTGGTTCGAAGAGGTCGCCGTGGTCCGCACGACGATACGTCTCGAGGGCAACGAGAGGACGCCGGGGCACCTCTTTCTCGTGCGGCGGCGGGCGGGGTAGGCGCGAAGGTACGCGGGTTTACAGGGGCGGTTTCGGTCCCATCCGCCGTCGGCGGACGACCCGATCGACCCGACCGCGACCAAACGACTCGATCGGCTGGAGACGCCATTCCGCGTGCTACGCACTCGTAATCGCATGGCGGACGCTTCCAAGAATTCGGGCGTTCACCTCTGGCTGGTGCTGATGAAGGCTCATCGCGCGCTGGCTCGGCACGCGAGCAAGAGCATCGAGCCTTCGGGGCTCGGCCAATCCGACTTCGCGGTGCTCGAGGTCCTGCTGAGCAAGGGGCCGCTGAAGGTCAACGACATCGGCCGCCGCGTCGATCTTACGAGTGGGTCAATCACGACCGCCGTCGATCGGCTCGAGGCGCGCGGGCTCGTCGCCCGCGAGCACGACGCTGCGGACCGACGGACTCGCGTCGTCCGTCTTACGCCCGCGGGGCGGGCTCACATCAGCGGGATCTTCGCGCAGCATGCGGCGGCGCTCGAGGCTGCATCGAGCGGACTGACGAAGGCCGAGCGCAAGACTCTGATCGCCCTCCTGAAGAAGCTCGGCATCGCGGCCGAAGGAATTCCGGAGGCAGGGCGCAACGCGCGCGAGTGACTTGACATCAAGTGTCTTGATGACGAGATAGTTCCGGGAGGACAACATGTCGCAATCCGCAGTCTCCTCGGTCAGCGCGCTCCGGTCCCGCACGCGGCGCATCACGCACCTCACCCGCGGGCGAACCCACGGCCCCATCACACGGCTGATGAGCCCGGGCGACCTCGGGGAGCTCGTCAAGCCTTTCGTCTTTCTCGATTACTTCGAAGCCGCGAGTGCGGGTGGGCCGCAGATGCCGGATCATCCGCACTCGGGCATCGCGACGCACACCACTCTGCTCGAGGGCAGCGTCGACTACCGGGATTCGACCGGAAAGTCCGGGCGTCTGTCCCCGGGCAGCGTCGAGTGGATGCAAGCGGGCGGCGGGGTCTGGCACGGTGGCGATCTGGTGCCTGGCGAAAGAATCCGGGGCTACCAGCTCTGGGTCGCTTTGCCGGCGTCGCTCGAGCACCTGCCGGCGCAGAGCGAGTACCTCGCGCCTGGGAGGATCCCTGCGGATAGTCGGGTGCGCGTGCTGCTCGGGAGCCACGGCGACCGGCGGAGCCCGATCGCGGATGTGAGCCGGATGACGTACCTGCACGTTCGTCTTCAGGCCGGAGAGACGTGGCGCTGCCAGCCGCCGACCGGACACGACGTCGCGTGGCTCGCGGTGAACGAGGGCAGGCTGCACGTCGCAGGCGCCGCGGTCGCGCGACAGATGGCGGTCTTCGAGGAAGGTGAGGGCGCGTTGGAGCTCCGTGCCGAGGGCACGACGGAGCTCGTGCTCGGCTCCGCGTCGAAGCACCCGCATCCACTCGTGTGCGGGTCCTATTCGGTGCACACGAGTGAACAGGCGCTCGCGATAGGCGAGGCCGGCATACGGAAGGTCGCGGGCCAACTCGGGAAACGCTCCGATGGGAGCGCGTTCCAGGTCGGGTCCCAGGCGGCGCGGTGACGTGCGTCGAACCTTTGCCGCGAGTTGCTCCTCGCCGGTGACGCCCGCTTCGCGACGAGTAAACTGAGCCGACCGTGGAAGCCTCGGGGAGCAGCGAGCCTCGCCGAACCGAGCGCGCGTCGCCTCGTTCGCCTGCGTCGCGCGCGGCGGATCCGAACGCTGCCGAAGGCGGAACCAGCCGCGTCCGTGGCATCCTCGCCATTTCGGGGCCCGTCTACCTCGTCTGGTGGTTCGCTGTCGAGTGGCTCTTGCCCGGGGCGTTCAATCCGCTCCCGAGCCGCCTTGCCGTCGTGGGGCTCAGCGCGGTGCTGCTCGGCTCGAGTTATCGCAATCGCTGGGTCGAGAGGCACGTATCGGCCCTTTTCACCGGGTGGGCGTGCCTTCTCGTCGCGCACTATTGCTACCTCTTGATCGGCAATCACGGCGATTCGACCTGGTGGGTCGGGGCCTTCGTCACCTTCGCCGCCGCGAGCATGTGCCTGCAGTCGCGGCGTGAGGTGGCCGCGTTTTCCTCGTTCTCGTTCGTGGGTGTTCTTTACGCGGCCGCGGTGGAAGGCAACTGCGTCATTCGATTTACGTGCCCGGACTGGCAACGATTCTGCTCCTGGCGAATTTGACCAAACGAAGCCAGGTCATGGCGCACGACGCCACGCGGGAGGCCGAGCGCGCACGCAGCGCGGGCCGCAAGTCCGACGAGGAGCGCTTGCAGCTGGCCGCGATCGTCGAGTCCTCGGCGGATGCGATCGTCGGCTGCGGCCTCGACGGAATCATTCGAAGCTGGAACAAGGGGGCCGAAGGCGTGTTCGGCCACGCCGCCGAAGAGGTCATCGGGCGGTCGCTCACGATCCTCCTGCCGCCCGGCGTCGAAGCGGAGGAGCCGGCGCTCATCGGGCGCATGGCCCAGGGCGAGTCCGTCGCCTCGTTCGAGGCGGTGCGGCGGCGCAAGGACGGCAGCGACTTCGATGCTTCGGTGACGCTGTCGCCCATCGTGGATGCACGGGGCGAGCTGGTCGGCGCGTCGATGGCAGCCCGCGACATCTCGGATCGAAAGCGTGCCGAGAAAGAAATCCGGCGAGCGCGCGAGGCTACGGAAGCCGCGAACCGTGAGCTCGAAGCATTCAGTTATTCGGTCGCCCACGATCTGCGGGCCCCGTTGCGCAGCATCGACGGGTTCAGTCACATTCTCATCGAAGATTACGCCGACGCGCTCGATGCGACGGGGCGGCACTATCTGGAACGGGTTCGGAGAGCCGCCGAGCGGATGGGCTGCCTCATCGACGGGCTGCTTGCGCTGGGCCGCGTCACGCAAGGGAGCATTCAGCACAAGGCCGTCGACTTGGGCCTTCTCGCCAGGCAGACGGCCGAACGGCTTCGCGAATCGCAGCCCGAACGGGCGGTCGAGTTCGTGATTGGCGATGGGCTCCGAGAGAAGGGCGACAGCGCGCTGCTCGGCGCCGCGCTCGAGAATCTATTGAGCAATGCGTGGAAGTTCACGCGGGACCGGGCGAACGCCCGCATCGAATTTGGATCCGAGCACGCAGACGGACAAACTATCTATTTCGTCCGCGACAATGGGGCAGGCTTCGATATGGCCTTTTCTTCGAAGCTATTCGGCGTATTTCAGCGTCTTCACAGCGACCGCGAGTTCGAGGGAACCGGCGTCGGCCTCGCGACGGTGCAGCGTATCGTCCACCGCCACGGCGGCCGCATCTGGGCCGAGGGCAAGGTGGGCGAAGGGGCCTGCTTTCGGTTCACGTTGGGGGGGTGATCGGCCGTCGCCCCCTGCAAACGTCACCTGGATTGAAGCGTGCTCGGCACGCACACGGCATGAATCTGTCACGAGGCCGCCGCCACCGTGCCCGGCGCGGGAAGCTCCGCGGCAAACGAGTCACTCATCTTCTCGACGATGTGGGTCGCGTCGCGACCGACGCCCGAGAACCGCCCCGATCCCCACGTGTAGAGCCAGGGCAATCCGATGAAGTAGAGCCCCGGGACGGCCGTGACGCCGCGCTCGTGGACTGGGTAATGCGACTCGTCGAACACGGGCGCTTTGACCCACGTGAAGTCCGCCGAAAATCCGATGCACCACACGACGGCGCGAATGCGATCGTTGAAGTCGGCTTCGAAGAGTTCTTTCTCGGGCGCCCACGGCGCCGCGTACGGGGCCTCCATCGGCGCATCGATTCCCTTCTTGGCGATGAATTCGTCGATCGTGCGGTTGATGCTCCGGTACACGTCGTCGGCGTCGTCGAGATACCGCTTGAGGCCCGGCCCGAACTGCGCGACGCCGGCGCGGATGTCGCGGAGGGGGCCATAAAGATGCATGCCTTCGAGCGCGAACTTTCGCAGGTCGATGTCGCGCCCGCCGCCGCGGCCGGTGACGTAGTGGTTCGTGCGGTCGCGGACTTGCTCGCGGTTCGGGTGGTTGTCGATCGGAACGTTGTAGTACCCCATCATGTGCAACCACTCGACGACGTCTTTGCCCCGGTGCCGCCGCGCGCATCGCGGTGCGTTGCCGACGCACAGGTGGACTTGGCGGCCGGCGAGGTGCAAGTCCTCGGCAATCTGGCACCCGGATTGGCCTGTGCCGACGACGAGCACTTCGCCCTCCGGCAGCGACTCCGGATTGCGGTAATGCGCCGAGTGCACCTGGAACACCTCCGGCGCGAGCTCTTTCGAATACGACGGGACGCGCGGGACATGGTAGCTGCCGATCGCCACGACGACGTGGTCCGCCGTGAACGTACCCGCCGACGTCGTCACGCGAAACCGCGCGGCGCCGAGGGGCATCGGTTCCACGGACAGGACGGTGACTCCGGTCTTCACCGGCGGATCGAACGCGCGGACGTAACTTTCGAGGTATTCGACGATCTCGTCCCTCCCCATGAATCCCTGCGGGTCGCGCCCGCGATACGGGTGTCCGGGAAGGTCGCATTGCCAATT
>DATHQY010000215.1:0-3244 GCA_035482215.1 Polyangiaceae bacterium
CGGCGCGAGCTCCGCGAGCGAGTCGAGAAACTCCTCCCGCAGCGGATCCATGTGGTCGCTGTGGTACGCGACCTCGACGTTCATCATGCGGTGGAATGCCTGGCGCTCCGTGAGGCGCGCCGCGATGCGCGCGAGTGCGTCCGATCCGCCCGCGAAGGTCAACGACCGAGGCGAATTGTACGTTGCGATCGTTGCGCCTCGGATGTCGCGGAGAAGGGCGGCCGCCTCCTCCTCCCCGATCCCCGCGGCGAGCATCGTTCCTTTGCCGGCCACCTTTTGCTGGATACGACTCCGATGGTAAGCGGCGAACGCCGCCTGTTCGAGCGTGAGGCATCCTGCCGCCCATGCCGCCGCGAGCTCCCCGACGCTGTGTCCGAGCACTCCGTCGCAGGGCACGCCCCGCGCCCGGAGCATCGCGACCAGACCCACCTGAAGGACGAAGTTGGCGGCCTGCGCGATGGAGTTGGAGTGCATTTGCGAGTGCGCTTCATCCCGCAGCATCTCGCGCACGATCGAGGCGCCAGACACCTTGGCGAAAGCCGCATCCGCTGCGTCGACAGCCTCACGGAAGATGGGCTCGGATCCGTACAGCTCGCGCCCCATCGCAAACCACTGGGGACCCATCCCGGTGAAGACCCACAGCAGCTTCCTCTCCGTGGAGGCTCGCCCGACCACGCACTCGGCGACGGCCTCCCCCCGACCGAACTTTGCGAGCGCGTCGGAGAGCTCCTGGCCCGACGATGCGAGCACAACCATCCGCTCCGTGAGATGCGACCGATGGCGCGCGAGCGTGTACGACACGTCACGCCAGACGTCAGCGGGGGCGGCGGTCGCGAGCTGCGCCGCCTGGGCGACGAGCGCGCCCGGGCTTGCCGCCGAAACAGGAACGAGCTGGAGCGACGGCTCCGCGCGGGCGATCGCTTCCGTCGCTTTTCCTTCTGGAGCGCGCCATTCGCTCACGATGACGTGCGCATTCGTCCCGCCATAGCCAAAGGAGTTGACGGCGGCGTGGGCCACGCCCGGTAGCGGCCATGGCTCCGCTTCTGCCGCGACCTGCAGCCCGAGGCGCTCGAACGGAATGTCCGGGTTGGGGACCCCCACGTCACGTTGCGGCAAGATGGTGCGGGTGTGCACCGACAGGGCCGCCTTGATGAGGCCCGTGATCCCAGCTCCCGCTTCGAGGTGGCCGATGTTGGTCTTGATCGAACCAATTCGGGCCGGAGTCGAGCGCATGGCCCCGTACACCGAACCGATCGCACGGGCCTCGATCGGATCGCCCACGCGCGTACCCGTCCCATGGGCCTCGATGTATCCGATGTCCCCCGGCGCGAGCCCGGCGGCCTTGCGAACCGAGTCTGCGAGTGCGCGCTGCGCGTCCTCGCTGGGCACGGGCATGGCATCCGTTCGCCCGTCCTGGTTTACGCCGCTCGCTCGGAGAACGGCATAGATGCGATTGCCGTCGCGAAGCGCCGAATCTAGGCGCTTCAAGACGATGACACCCGCTCCCTCGCCGCGCCCATATCCGTCCGCTGCCGCCGAGAACGACTTCGACCTCCCGTCGGCCGCGAGGAATTGGCCTTTGCACATGGTCACCATCGTGGCGGGCGAAATCATCACGTTTGCGCCGCCGACGATCGAGAGCTCGCAGCCGTCGTACGCGACGGAACGGTACGCGAGGTGCGTCGCCACGAGGGACGAGGAGCACCCGGTGTCAACCGTCATGCTCGGACCGTGGAGATCGAAAGTGTACGAGATCCGGTTCGATAGAATCGTCAGCGACGCGCCGACCGCAGTGTGCGCGTCGAGAAGGCGGCGATTGTCCTCGCTGTACAGCAGATTCTGGTGATCCAGCGTGAATCCGCCCATGAAGACGCTCGTATTCGTCCCGCGAATTCGCTCGATCGGGATGGATGCGTCCTCCAGCGCCTCCCACGCCACCTCGAGCAACAAGCGCTGTTGCGGATCCAGGCGATCCGCTTCACGCGGCGAAATCCCGAAGGGAGCGGGGTCGAACTCGAAGACGTCTTGGGTCAAGAATCCGCCGTGCTTCACATAAGCCTTTCCCGGCGCGTCTTTTTGGGGGTCGTGATAAAGGTCGACGCTCCATCGATTCTGCGGGATTTCCGTGACAGCGTCGCCGTGAGCAGACAAGAACGCAACGAGATCCTTCGGTCCGCTGATTCCCCCCGGAAGTCGGCAGCCAATTCCCACAATCGCGACGGGAATGGCCGTCCCCGTTTCATATACGTGTCGCATAAATTTGCCTTTCCGATGAGGTTTCCAAAAACGAAGAATCGAACCGCCTCTCGCCGCCGAGCGGAAAGGCTTTTGGCCGAAGTCACCCGACGCGCGCTAGCGCCACCCGCCCACCGTGACGCAATGCGCCGCATGGCGGCCCTGCACAGGAGCGAGCGACGGCGACGGATCCCTGTCGAGGAATACCGAGGTCCGGCCCCCTAGGCGCCCTTGTGGCTTTGCACGTGAAACGAACACATCACCATGCTGATGGTGAAACGTCCGATCATCGGCGGCGATTAAGGACCTAAGAACCAAAGCGATGCGGAGGTGAGGCCGTGGCGGGTCGCTCCGCAAGGACTACGAAGAGCTCGCGGGTGTCGACCGATCCGTCCCCCCGGCAGGACGGCTTGTCCGCCAATGGGGCGCTATGGTGGCTTGAACCTTCTGGGTCTTGGTCGTCGTGCGGCGCATCTCGTTCGAGCACTTCGGGAGTCGAGTGCCACGGCGCTGCTGCGTCACGGTCTGACGCCGGGCTGCCGCTCGGCGCCGCGTCCCCGCGCTGGGGCGGCCAATCGGCGGCCGACCTCCGACCCCACCCGGCTTGACCTCGAGGTGGAGACCCGGCGCGTCCGCCGCGAAAGCCGGTGACGATTCGGACGAATCATCCGGCGACACGGAGAAACAGGGGCGTCACGAGCGTCGCCCGCGGTGCGCCGCGTTGCAAGCGCGCGCAATGCCTTGGTTTGCGTCCCCTCCCGGCGCGTTGACACGGCAGGGGTCGTAGGTTCAATCCCTATCGCGCTTACAAGAATCCGGCGGGTTGGCCGGCTTCCACCTCCCTCCGGCGCGCCACTCCAGGCTGCGGCGCACCACTTGGTGTCTCCTGGGGGGGGTAACGCCGACTCCGACGAGAGGCGAAGCACGCGCCCGATGCTTTCGCGCTGCTCGACGGGTTGCACCGTGGAGTAATGCGCGCGCATGCGGTCGGTCAGGTGGCGCCGAGGTG
>DATHQY010000216.1:0-3140 GCA_035482215.1 Polyangiaceae bacterium
AGGCCTGGACCGCACCTTCCACGCGCGCCGGAACGACCGGCGCGCGGCCGACCGTCGCGTTGCGGGGCGGCTGGACGGCGTTGCCCTGGGGGGTCGAGTGCGTCGGATCCGGATCGACTTCGATGTGCGGATCCGGCTGCCCGCTCTCGCCTGCCATTCGCACCGAGAGCATCGCCCGCCGTTCGTCCCCGCAGACTTTTGCAGTCAGCCGGTTCCACCCGGGCTCGAGCGTGACGCTCGCCGCAAATCGATCGGAGTCGAGGTCGCGGTACTTGTCGTCGGCGATCACCGCCGCGCCGTTCCATTCGATACGCATCGCCCCGGCGGCCCCGGCCCAGATCGAAACGGGCCGAGCGTGTTTCGCGTTGTCGCGGTCGCGCACGAACGTCGTCGCGTAGACGCAGACGTTCTCCTCGGGGCGAACGAAGGCCCCGAAGTCCACCCAGCCGTACGGCGAGACGGCAGCGAGCGCGCGCCACCGCACTGGTTTGTGTTCCTTGCCGTCGTAGTCATGCGCCAGGTTGAGCGGCGCGAGCGGTTCCGCCTCGGGCTCGAACGGGGCCGAGAAGCCGACCTTCCCATCGTTGTCGAACGGGCCGAGCACCATCCACCGGCCGATGTATCCGAGGCGCTCGATCTCCGCGCGAGCCCCACTGAGGTCGCCCCGCCGTCGCCGCGCGTAGGCCTCGAGAAGCGACGCGTACGAACGGATCGGTGCCGCCACTCCTGGGTCGCTCGCGACTTCTCGGAGGATCTCCTCGATTGCGTCGGGGTCGCTCCGGTCCCACTCGCCCCAAAGTTTTCGGAGGGCGACGTACGCGAAAGGCCCGCGCGCGGTCCGCACTTCGTCGTGGATCTTCGACAGGCGATCGCGCGGCCCGCTCGCGCTGGGCGCAGCAAGCAGGTCCGCTCGCGCCGCTCGCATCGGTAGCGCGGCGGACGCGGTCCACGCGGCAAGAAGCGTGAGCGCAACCGAACGGATCGAGATCAAGGCAGGTCTTGGGTTCGGCGGCGAGAACCGGCGGCGAGAACCGGCGGCGAGAAACACCGGCACTGTCATGCGGCACCCGGCATGCCGTCAAGCGGGAGCAATACTTCTCGCGGCCAGGAATCCTTTGTAAAGGTGGGGCGTAGCCTCCGCCGGCGTAACGCGCTAACCCAAGCAAGGAGGGCAGCCGCACGCCGTACGGCAATAGGCCCTCGATGGGCACTTCGTGATGAGCACTGTGGCCGCCAACCCCTCCAGCCCTCCGGGCAAACCGTCGCCGACCGCTGCGCTCGTAGAGGCCTCCTCGGGAGGAGGTCTGGCAGCGATGCTCAAGACGATCCGCCCGCACCAATGGGTGAAGAACGTCTTCGTGCTCGCGCCGATGTTCTTCCACAAGGACGTGTTTTTGGCGACCGCCGAGGGCCCGGCGCTGAACCTCACGGTCACGGGCCGCGCTATCGCGGCGACGGGGGTGTTCTGTCTCCTCGCCGGTGCAGTTTACACGATCAATGACCTCGTGGACGTCGACGCCGACCGCGCGCACCCCGTGAAGCGCCACCGGCCGATCGCGAGCGGGCGGGTGCCGATCTCGACCGCCCGCGCTGTGGCCATCGTGCTCGTCGTCGTATCGCTGTTGGTCTCGTATGCGCTGAGCCCGTGGCTCGCCGCCGTGTCGCTGGTCTATTTTCTCGAGAACCTCGCGTACAGCTTCAAGCTGAAAAATGTGGCGTTCATCGACGTCGGATTGATCGCCTTCGGGTTCGTGCTCCGTGTCCTCGCGGGCGGCATCGCCACCGGCGTTCGCGTCTCCGGGTACATGATTCTTTGCACCGCGCTCCTCGCGCTCTTTCTCGGCTTCGGCAAGCGCCGGCACGAGCTCGCGCTCGAGAACGCCGCCAAGCGGCGGGCGTCGCTCGAGGCCTACAGCGTGCGTTCGCTGAACATGGCCCTCGCCGTGACCGGGACCGCGACGGTCCTCACGTACCTGGCTTACACGCTCGACCCCTCGACGCGCGCCGCGTTCAATTCGAATTACCTTTGGTGCACGGCCCCCTTCACGATGTTCGGCATTTTGCGGTTCCTGCTTCTCGTGAATGGACGGGTCGGTCGCGGCCTCCGCGCCGAATCGCCCACGCAAGAGATGCTGCGGGACGTGCCATTCGTTCTGAACATCGTTCTATGGGCCGCGGCCATCGTGGCGATAGTCTATAAGCTCCGCCCGAGCGCGTAGCCGCACGCGTCGGATGGGCTCCGACTCGCTCAGGCCTTCCAGGCTTTTGGCTGCAGGATGCGGATCTGGTTGCCGAACGGATCGCGTAACCCGCAATCGACCCCGTACCCGTGGTCGATGGCCTCCTGCGTGAACTCGACGCCTTTGGCGCGGAGGCGCTCGTAGGTGCCGAAGCAGTCGTCGGTCTTGAGCACCATGACGACGCCGGTTGCGCCTTTACTGACGAGGTCGCGGACCTGCTCTGCGGTTTTTTCGTCCATCACCGGCGGCCCGGGGACGTCGAGCACGATCTCCGGGACCGCCTCGCCGGGCACGCCGATGGTCAGCCAACGGAAGCCGCCGCGCTTGTAGTCCGCTTTGACCTCCAACCCGAGCTTGCCAACGTAAAAATCGAGCGCCTGCTGATGGTCCAGCACCCAGACATGCCCGTGTGTAATCGCGGAGAAGTTCTTCATGGCGACGACCTTACGATTCGCTCGGCGGGGTGTCTTCTCCGAAACTGCTCGGGCGCGCCCAGGCCATCATGAAGCAGTTCGGCACCGCACCGCGTACCGGCGGACTCTTGCGGCGGTACGCAGCGGGCGAGACGCCGACGATCTTGCGGAACGTGCGGCTGAACGTGCCGAGGCTCGTGAATCCGACGTCGAGGCAGATGTCCGTCACGCTCCGAGCCGTCTCGCAAAGGAGAAACATCGAGCGCTCGACCCGGCGCCGCTGGAGGTAGCGATGCGGCGTCTCGCCGAACGTCGCGCGAAATGTGCGGATGAAATGCGCCTCCGAGACGCACGCGATTCGAGCGAGGGTAGGGACGTCGAGCGGCTCGGCGTATGTTCGATCCATCGCATCCCGGGCGCGAAGGAGACGCCGGTTCTGGTCCTCGATGGCGCGGCTCATGGCCGCAGTCTTATCCCAGCTTGGCCG
>DATHQY010000217.1:0-10589 GCA_035482215.1 Polyangiaceae bacterium
CGATCGCCTTGCCGTCCACCGTGAGCTTCGGCGCCTTCGATCCGCCGCCGCTGTTCTTGACGCGGATCACGTACTCCGCATCGCGGCATTTGCGCGTCACGGTGAACGTGCCGATGTCTTTCGAGATGACGGGGTGCACGCGCAGGCCCTCGTAGTCCGGCCGTACGCCGAGCAGGTACTGCGAAATGGCCACGAAGTTCCACGCCGCCGTGCCCGTGAGCCACGAGTTCTTCGCCTCGCCGTGTCGCACCGCGTCTTTGCCCGCGATCATCTGCGCGTAGACGTACGGCTCGAGGCGGTGCACTTCGCTGATCTCTTCGAGGTACGCCGGCGCGATCTTCTTCCAGTAATCGAACGCGCGGTCGCCGCGGCCGATCACCGTCTCGCCGATGATGACCCACGGATTGTTGTGGCAGAAGATCCCCGCGTTCTCCTTGTACCCCGGCGGATACGACGAAATTTCGCCGAGCTCGACGTGGTACCGCGTGTACGCGGGATGGTTGAGCACGATGCCGTACTTCGTATCGAGGAGCTCCTTCGTCGAATCGAGCGCCTTCTTCGCGTGACCGCTGTCCTTGCCGATGCCGGCCATGACGCAGAAGCCCTGCGGCTCGATGAAGATCTTGCCCTCGTCGCACTCCTTGCTCCCGACTTTGTTGCCGAAGAAGTCGTACGCGCGGAGAAACCACTCGCCGTCCCATCCGTGCGTGAGGACGACTCCTTCCATCTTGGCGGCTTCGGCGCGCGCGCGCTTGGCCTCGTCTTTTTCGCCGAGGTGATCGGCGAGGTACGCGTAATCCGGCGCCACGCCGACGAACATGCCCGCGATGAAGACCGACTCGGCGGTGCGGCCGGTGCGATTGCCCGTCGTCTGGTAGGACTCGTCGGGCGTCTCCGAGAAGCAATTGAGATTCAAACAGTCGTTCCAGTCGGCGCGCCCGATGAGGGGCAAGCCGTGCGGCCCGAGGTTCTCGAGCACGTGGTGGAACGATCGCTTCAAATGCTCGAAGAGCGACGCCGCGTTCTTCGGGTCGTTGTCGAACGGGACGTTCTCTTTGAGAATCCCGAAGTCGCCCGTTTCTTTGATGTACGCGGCGACACCGAAGATGAGCCAGAGCGGATCGTCGTTGAACCCGCTGCCGATGTCGTTGTTGCCGCGCTTCGTGAGCGGTTGGTACTGGTGGTACGCGCTGCCGTTCGCGAATTGCGTCGACGCGATGTCGATGATTCGCTCGCGCGCGCGCTCCGGCACGAGGTGCACGAAGCCGAGGAGATCCTGGTTCGAATCGCGGAACCCCATCCCGCGGCCGATCCCCGTCTCGAAGTACGACGCCGACCGCGACATGTTGAACGTGACCATGCACTGGTACGGATTCCAGATGTTCGCCGTGCGATTCAGCTTCTCGTCGGGCGACGTCACCTGGAAATTCGAGAGCAGGCCCGTCCAGCGGTCGCGCAGCTGGGCGAGCGCCGCGTCGACCTGGGCCGGCGTCGAGAATTGCTCGATGAGCGCGAGCGCCCGGTCCTTCTTGATGACGCCGAGGCTCTCCCATTTGTCGTCGACGGGGTTCTCGACGTAGCCGAGCACGAAGACGAACGTCTTCTCTTCGCCGGGCGCGAGCTCGACGGCGAGGGCGTGCGAAGCGACCGGCTGCCAGCCGCTCGCGACCGAGTTGCCCGGCGTGCCGCGACTCACGACCTGCGGCTCGTGCATGCCGTTGTAGAGGCCCATGAAAGTCTCGCGGTCGGTGTCGAAGCCGGCCACCGGAGCGTTCACATGGTAAAATGCAAAGTGGTTACGGCGCTCGCGGTATTCCGTCTTGTGGTAAATCGTGCTGCCTTTGACCTCGACTTCGCCAGTGCTCCAGTTGCGCTGGTAGTTCGTCATGTCGTCGTACGCGTTCCACAGACAGAATTCGATGTACGAAAAGAGCTTGATGCTCTTCGCCGCGCCCGTCGTGTTCTTCACGGTCACGCGGTGGATTTCTGCCGTATGCCCGAGCGGCACGAAGAACGTCGTCCCCACGCGCACGCCGTTTCGCTCGCCCGTGATCTGCGTGTACCCGAGGCCGTGCCGGCACTCGTAGAAGTCGAGCTTGCGCTTGACCGGCATGTACGACGGCGCCCAGAAGTCGCCCCCGTCGTTCACGTAGAAATAGCGGCCGCCGACGTCCGTCGGGACGTTGTTGTAGCGGTAGCGGGTCAAGCGGCGAAGGCGCGCGTCGCGATAGAAACAGTAGCCGCCCGACTGGTGGGAGATCAGCGCGAAGAAGTTCTCGCTGCCGAGATAATTGATCCAGGGGTAGGGCGTCTCGGGGGTGGTGATGACGTATTCGCGGCGGGCATCGTCGAAGTGGCCGAATCGCATGACATGGCCTCGGAAGGGGTCGAAAAGCTTCGGGTGTTTGGCGGGAAAACGGCCGCGAGCATACTGAATGGGGCGGCGGCCGGGAAGCTGGGCGCGCGGCTCGATCGAACGCGTCCAGGCGATGGACGTCCGCGCGATGTTTCGCTACGCGTGCCCCATGACTAGTCGCGTCAGCAGTCGCGTCAGCAGCCGCGTTGGCAATCGCACGGGCGGAGAAGGTCGCCTTGCGTTCCCCGAGGGCTTTCTCTGGGGGGCGGCGACGTCGGCGTACCAGATCGAAGGCGCGGCGCACGAAGACGGCCGCGGCGAGTCGATCTGGGATCGATTCGCCAAGACGAGCGGGCTTGTCAAGGACGGCTCGGACGGCGACGTCGCGTGCGACCACTACCATCGCTGGCGCGAGGACATCGACCTCATGAGGAGCCTGGGGCTCCGGGCGTACCGCTTCTCGGTCGCGTGGCCGCGCGTCTTTCCGACCGGCAAAGGGCCGCTGAACGAGCGCGGCCTCGACTTCTATTCGCGCCTCGTCGACGGCCTTCTCGAGCGCGGGATGGCGCCTTACGCGACCCTCTACCACTGGGACTTGCCGCAAGGGCTGCAAGACGGGGGAGGCTGGACGAGCCGGGCCACCGCGGAGCGCTTCGTCGAGTACACGGAGGCGGTCGTGCGGCGCCTCGGCGACCGGGTCAAGCACTGGATCACGCACAACGAGCCGTGGTGCGCGTCGATCGTCGGGCACGCGAAGGGACATCACGCGCCGGGCTTCCGCGACTGGAGCGCGGCGCTCGTCGCGAGCCACCACTTGCTGCTTTCCCACGGCCTCGCCGTCCCCGTCATTCGCGAACACAGCGCCGGGGCCGAGGTCGGGATCACCCTGAACCTCTCGCCGTCGATGCCCGCGTCGAGGAGCCCCGAAGACGCGAGCGCGGCCCGCCATCACGACGGATTCATGAACCGGTGGTTTCTCGAGCCGGTGTTCCGCGGGCAGTACCCCGATGACATGATTCGCGACTACGCCGAACTCGGGTACATGCCGCCCGACTGGGAGACGTCGATCGTGCGCGACGGCGACCTCGCGCACATCGCGGTACCGACCGACTTTCTCGGCGTCAACTATTACAACCGGCACGTCGCGCGGAGCGAAAAGATCGCCGAAGAGGACAACCAGCCGCGCACGATCGTGGTGCCCCCCGGCGCGGAGCACACGGACATCGGGTGGGAAGTGTACGCGAAAGGCATCTTCGAAGTTCTGATGCGCGTGCACCTCGAATACCGCCCGGCGAAGATCCTCGTGACCGAGAACGGCGCCGCGTATTCGATTGGACCGGTCGTGGGGGCCGACGGCAAAAAGCACGTTCCGGACACGAAGCGCATCGCATTCCTTCGCGATCACCTGGCGTGGACGCAAAAGGCGATCGACCTCGGCGTGAAGGTCGAGGGGTACTTCCTCTGGTCGATTCTCGACAATTACGAATGGGATTGGGGATACAGCCAACGATTCGGGATTACGTGGGTCGATTACGCGACCCAGGAGCGGATTCCGAAAGACTCCGCGCACTGGTACCGCCGCGTCATCGAAGAGAACGCGGTGCCGCTCGAATAACCCTCGAGCGTCGCGTGAGCCTCGAGCGCCGCGTGAGCCTCGACGTCGCGTGAGCCTCGCGTCGCGTGAGCCTCGGGCGAATGGCGTGAGCGCGCGCGACAGGGGCCGCGGACAGCTCGCGCGCTTCGCGAAGCCATACGCGCGCGTGCTAATTTGAAGCTCGCCATCGAGGCGAACGAAGGGGCTTTCCAGTGGCGAAAAAAGTTTTGAGCTGGATGTGCGCCGTGACGCTGTCGAGCGCGGCCGTGGCTTGCGGCTCGAGCAAGAGCGGCTCGATGTTTCAATCCGGGAGCTCCGGTTCCAGCTCCAGCGGGGTCTACGGCGGCGGGAGCGGCGGCGGCGGCGCGGCTGGGGCGGCGAGTGCGACGACCGGCGGCGATGGCGGAGGAAGTACAACTGGGACGCTCGCCAGCGGCAGCTCGGTAGGCGGCAGCATCGAATGCGAGGCATGCGACAGCGCGCAGACGTGCGACGCGAGTACGCCCACCACGGTGAGCGGCATCGTCTACGACCCGGCGGGCGCGAATCCCCTCTACAACATTACCGTCTACGTCCCGAACGACCCATTGCCCGCGTTCTCGAAAGGCGCGTCGTGCGCGGCGTGCACCACGCTCTATCCGGATCGCATCTTCTCGAGCGCCGTGACGGATGCCGCGGGGCACTTCTCGCTGACGGCGCCTGCCGGGACGGACGTGCCGCTGGTCGTGCAGACCGGCAAATGGAGGCGTGTCTTCACTTTGCCCACGGTTAGCCCGTGCGTCGAGAACCCGCAGCCCGACAAGATGCTCACGCTGCCGTCGAAAGCCTCGGAGGGCGATTTGCCCGACATCGGCATCTCGACGGGCGCGGCGGACTCGCTCGAATGCCTCCCGCTCCGGATCGGCGTCGACGCGAGCGAGTACGTGCCCGGCGCCTCGACGGCGGGCCATATCCACATTTTCAGCGGGTACATGGGCGCGACCACGTCGCCCGCCGGGCCCGCGTCGACCGACGCGCTCTGGGACTCGACGGGCGACTTGATGGCGAACGACGAGCTCCTGCTCTCGTGCGAGAGCCGCACGCCGCCGATCAACGTCGACAACCAGAACTCGATGGTGGCCTATACGTCCGGCGGCGGCCGCGTCTTCGCGTCGCACTACGAATACGGGTGGTTCACGACCGGGCCATTCGGCGCGGACAACCTCGCGACGTGGATGCCCGGATCCCAGCAGCTCGACGACACGATGTCCTTCCCCGCCGACATCGTCACGACGCTACCGAACGGCATGCCCTTCCCGGAGGGCGTCGCGCTGCAGACCTGGCTCGGCAACGTGAACGCGCTCACGAACGGGCTGCTACCCATCTGGTTTGCGCGCCACAACGCCGACGTATCGGCGGCGAACACGGTTTCCCAGCCGTGGCTTTCGCTCGATCCGAGCGTGACGCTGGCGCCGAACGCGACCGAGTACTTCACGTTCGACACGCCGGTCGGCGCGGACGCGGGCTCGACCTGCGGGCGCGTCGCGTACAGCGATCTGCACGTGGCCGGCGGCCCGGGTTCGACCGAAGAGCCGAACGTCGCTCCCGACTACCCCATCGGAGGCGCCACGACCGTCCCGGCCGGGTGCGCGATGCGATCGCTGACTCCGCAGGAGAAGGCGCTGGAGTTCATCTTCTTCGATCTCGCGTCGTGCCTGCTTCCGGTCGGCTCGTCGCCGATCCCGCCGCCTCCGAAGTAGAAGCGTTCCACTCGGGCCGAGCGGCGCTGTACGCTGCGCCGCATGGAAAAGAGCATCTACGATTTCTCCGCGCGGACGATCGACGGCACGCCGAAGAAGCTCGCGGACTACCGCGGCAAAGTCTTGCTCGTCGTCAACGTGGCTTCGCAGTGCGGATTGACGCCGCAATACAAGGGCCTCGAAGCCTTGCGCGAGGAGTACGGCGCGCGCGGTCTCGAGGTCCTCGGATTTCCGGCGAACGAGTTCGGCGCCCAGGAGCCGGGCACCGAAACGCAGATCAAAGAATTCTGCGAGACGCGCTACGGCGTGAAGTTCGACATGTTCGCCAAAGTGAAAGTGAAGGGCCCGGGGATCGACCCGATCTTCGAATACCTCACGAGCAAAGAGAGCAATCCCGCTTTCGGCGGCGACATCAAATGGAACTTCAACAAGTTTCTCGTCGGCAAAGACGGGGCCCTCTTGGCTCGATTCGAGCCGCAGGTCGAGCCGACGAGCCCCGAGGTCAAGGCCGCGGTCGAGAAGGCGCTGCAATAGAAGAGGGCCGCCACCATACGCCGTGAAGGGCGAGATCCGCGTGGTACGCTAAGACACGCTTCCATGAGCTCCTCTCGCGATGGCGACTCGTTCGCCGCCCTCTTCGAAGAATCCGCGCGCACGACGGGCCCCGTGCGCCACCGTCGCTCCGCACGCGTCGGCGAGACGGTGAGCGCCCTCGTCGTGCAGGTGGGCAAGGACGCGATTTTCGTGGAGCTCGCGGATCACGTCCAGGCCTATATCGAAGCGGGCGAGCTCCGGAGCCCCGACGGCACGGTGAGCGTCACCGTCGGCTCGACGCTCCGCGCGCGCGTCGTCGAGGTCGATGCCGAGCAGGGGATCCGGCTCAGCCCGACGATCGAGGCCGCGGTCGCAGCGGGGGCGAGCGTCGGCGTCGGGGGTCCGGCAGAGCCTGACGCGGTCAAGGTCGCGCTGGGCCAGAAAGTCACGGGCACCGTCCATCGCGTCGAGCTGTACGGCGTCTTCGTGCAGATCGAAGGGACGACGGGGCGCGCGGGCAGGGGGCTCGTCCCCACGGTGGAGCTAGGGGTGCCGCGCGGCACGGATTTGCGCAAGGCGTTTCCGCTCGGCACGAAAATCACGACGAAGGTCCTCGACATGGCCGAGGGGAAGATTCGGCTCTCCGTGCGGGCGCTCAAGGACGACGAAGAGCGCGCCGAGTTCGACGGATTCCGCGCGTCGGAGAAGACCGTCGCGCCGCCCACGCTCGGCACGTTCGGCGACCTCTTTCGAGGCGGCACGAGCAGCAAGACGAAGAAGTAACGATACGGTGTGATGCAGCCATTTCTCGACGCGGTTCGAAAAGCGAGTCTCCCGGCCATCTGGTCGCAAGGCGTGAAGCTCGCGCGCGAAGGATCGGTTCTCGCGGCGAGCGGCGAACCTGCGGCCGCGCGCGGAGCGTCCCCGACCTTTCGCGTGCGCGCGCCGGGCCATGCGATCGCGCCGACGGTGACGCTCTTCGTGGACGACCTCGAATGGTCGTGCGACTGCGGCGGCAAAGTCGATCCGTGCGCGCACGTCGCCGCGTCCGCGATCGCGGCCGCCGCCGCGGAAAACGAAGGGGAAGCGCTTTCCGTCGCAACGGCGCCCGTGCCGGCGCGCGCGCGCCTGGAGTACCGCTTCGCGACGAAAGGCCGGGTGCTCACCCTCGCGCGCCACCTCATTTTCAGCGACGGCCGGCAGGAGCGGCTCGGCGCGCTCTCGTCGCAGTTGGCGACCGCGCGCGTGCCCGCGGGCTTCACGCCGACGCACGCGGACATCCTCATCGATCGCATCCTCGGCGCGCCAGCGCGAGAAAATGTGCCGCTCGCCCGCTTGTCGGACCTCTTCGCGGCGATGTCGGAAGCCGACGTCACGTACAACGGGACGAAAGTATCCGTATCGGGCGAACGCGTCATGCCCCGCGCCGTCGTCACGGACGCCCCCGGTGGAGGCTTCGTGTTGCGGATGGAGCGCGATCCCGGCGTCACGGAAGTCGTCGCCATGGGCGTCGCGCGTTGCGGCAACGTCCTGCGGCCACTCGGGCGCACGGATACGACGGGCGATTTCCTCGAGCGCCTGCCGCTGTCGCGCACGTTCGCGAAGGCGCAGGAGACGGAGCTCGTCACGCTGGTCCTTCCGAAGCTCGAGAACGAGCTCGCGGTCGACATCCGCACCGTGCGCCTGCCCCGCAAGAAGGTCGGCGCGCGCCCGCGCATCGCGATGGATCTCTCGCACCAGGGCCACACGCTCTCGGTGCTCCCCACCCTCGTGTACGGCGACCCGCCGATCGCACGGGTCGACGGCGACGACATCGTGCTCCTCGGGTCCGACGTGCCGGTTCGCGCGCAGGACGCCGAGCGGCGTCTTTTGCAGAATCTGCGCGACGAGCTCAATCTCGTGCCGGGGCGGCGCGTCGATCTCGACGGGAGCGAAGCGGTCCGGTTCGCGGCGAGGCTCCGCAAGTGGCAGACGAACACGGGCGACGAGCGCCAGGCGGCCGTCTTCGAAGGCAAGGCGCTCTCGGTGCGCCTGGATTTCCAGGACGGGGTGTTCGACGTCGTCTTCGAGTGCGAGGGCGACGAAGGCGAGGACGGGGCTCCGTCGAAACGAGCCGACGCCGCATCGGTCCTTCGTGCGTGGCGCGACGGGCTGGACCTCGTGCCGCTGGCGTCGGGGGGGTGGGCGCCCCTGCCGGCCGACTGGCTCGCGCGCCACGGCCACCGCGTCGCCGACCTGCTCGCCGCGCGCGACGAGAACGGCAAGCTCCAGAGGGCGGCGCTTCCCGAGCTCGGCGCGCTCTACGAAGCGCTCGACTCACCGAAGCCGTTCGGTGTGGGCAAGCTCGCGCCGCTCGTCCAGGGGTTCGAAGGCATTCCTCGCGCGAAGCTCCCCGAAGGTCTGCGCGCGAGCCTCCGCGCGTACCAGGAGCACGGGCACGACTGGCTCGCGTTCTTGCGGGACGCGGAGCTCGGCGCCGTCCTGGCGGACGACATGGGTCTCGGCAAGACGCTGCAGACGATCTGCGCGATCAACGCCACGAAGGGCCGCACCCTCGTCATCTGCCCGAAGAGCGTCGTCTACAATTGGGCGGAGGAGATCGCGCGGTTCCGGCCCTCGCTCCGCGCCGCGATTTACCATGGCGCGAAGCGCGAGCTCGACCCAGGGGCAGACGTCACGCTGACGACGTACGCGGTGCTCCGTCTCGATGCCGAAAAGCTCGCCGACGAGGAGTGGGACGCCATCGTCCTCGACGAGGCGCAGGCGATCAAGAACGAGTCGAGCCAGACGGCGCGCGCCGCCTTCGGGCTGCACGGCGCGTTTCGCGTCGCGCTGAGCGGTACGCCGATCGAGAACCGGCTCGAAGAGCTGTGGAGCGTGATGCACTTCGCGAACCCGGGCCTGCTCGGAGGGCGCTCGGATTTCGCCGAGCGGTACTCGGGGCCGATCGGGAGCGGCAACGCCGAGGCGGCCGCGCGGCTCCGCGACAAGATCCGGCCGTTCGTTCTGCGCCGGATGAAGCGCGAAGTCCTCCCCGAGCTGCCTCCGCGGTCGGAGGCGGTCCTCCACGTCGAGCTCGATGAAGCCGAACGCGCCGTTTACGACTCCGTGCGCGCCGCCACCAAGAAGGACCTCGTCGCGAAGCTCGCGCAAGGCGGCGTCCTCGCGGCGCTCGAAGCGCTCCTTCGCTTGCGTCAGGCGGCGTGCCACTCGTCGCTCGTGCCCGGCCAGCAAGCGGAGACCTCGTCGAAAGTCGAACGCCTCCTCGAAGCGCTGACGGAGGCCACCGCCGACGGGCACAAGGCGCTCGTCTTCTCGCAATGGACCGGCTTTCTGGACCTGATCGAGCCGCACCTCGAGGCGGCGGGCATTGCGTTCACGCGCCTCGACGGGTCGACGCGCGATCGGGGCACCGTCGTTGCCCGCTTTCAGTCGGACGACGGGCCGCCCGTGATGCTCGTTTCGCTCAAGGCAGGCGGCACGGGGTTGAACCTGACCGCGGCGGATCACGTCTTCTTGCTCGACCCGTGGTGGAATCCGGCGGTCGAAGACCAGGCCGCGGATCGCGCGCACCGCATCGGCCAAGAGCGCCCGGTGATGGTGTACCGGATGGTCGCCAAAGACACCGTGGAGGAGCGCATTTTCGCGCTGCAGGAAAGAAAGCGCGGCCTCGCGGAAGCCGCGCTCGGCACGGGAGGGCAGGCCCACGCGATCACGCGCGAGGACCTGCTCGCGCTGCTCGAGTAGTCGAGCCTCAGGGCTTGGGCCCCATCGGCACGGGCAGGTGCTCGTCTGCGTATTGGCGTAGGGCCTGGACGTCGGTGGCGGTGTCGCCCGCAGGATCGATGCGCGCCGCGTGGTCGGCAAGTCGCGGCAGCCGGCGCGCAGACCTCCGCGGCTCGCTGGGGTGGTCAGTCGCCGACACCGAAGCCGCCGTCGCCGATCCCGGGGCTCGCCATTGGAAACCATGTAGCGCCGTCGTTCGGCGTGAACGGGATGCTAGTGTCGTCCTCGTTGCCGCCCCAGATCACGAGGCTCTGTCCGGTCCAGACGGCGGCAAAGTCGACGCGGGCGGCGGGAGCGCCGTCCTCCGTGAGCGTCGACCATGCGTCCGTCGCCGGATCGTACGCATAGCCTCGCGTGGTGGGCCCTTGGCTGTCAGAGCCGCCCCAAACGATCATCTGTGTGCCGGTCCACACCGCCGCGCCCGCGATGAGCCCGCCCGGCGCGAGATGGATCGAACGCCAGGTGTCGCTGCGGGGCTCGTAGGCCGCGCCATCGGCAAGGGCGACGGAAAAGTTGCCGTTGGCGTCGATCGGGCCGCCTCCCCAGACGATCATCTCGGACCCCGTCCACACGGCAACGT
>DATHQY010000218.1:0-9944 GCA_035482215.1 Polyangiaceae bacterium
CGCGATCGCTACCACTCGAGCGAGATCCTCGTGAGCCTCATGCTCGTCTACATCGCGGAGATGCTCCTCGCGTATCTCGTGTACGGCCCCTGGAAGGACCCGCACGGATACAACTTCCCGCAGACGATCACGTTCGCCACGCCGACGCGGATTCCCCGCCTCTTTCCCGGCACCTCCACGCGCACGGACATCGGGGTGCCGATTGCCCTCGCTCTTTCGGCCGCGTTCTGGATCTACATGTTCCGGACTTTCGCAGGCTTCCAGCTCCAGGTCGGCGGCCTCGCGCCCGCGGCGGCGCGCTACGCCGGCTTTTCGTCTCGGCGCGCGCTGTGGACGGCGCTCCTCGTCTCGGGAGCGACCGCAGGCCTCGCGGGCGCGCTCGAAGCCGCGGGGCCGCTCCGCCAGCTCACGCCGTACGTCCCCGCGGGATACGGCTTCGCCGCGATCATCGTGGCTTTCGTGGGACGACTGCACCCCTTCGGCGTCGTTCTCTCGGGTATCTTGATGAGCCTCTTCTACATCGGCGGCGAGCTCGCCCAGTCGCGCCTCGGTTTGCCGAAGTCGGTGACCGGCGTCTTCCAGGGGCTCTTGCTGTTCGCCCTTCTCGCCTGCGATACGCTCATTTCGTATCGCGTGCGATTCTCGACGGCCCGGCGATGAACGAGCTCGCGTCTCTCCTGGCCTCGACCCAGAACGCCGGTACGGCCCTCGCGCTCGCCGCGCTCGGTCTTCTCATCAACGAGCGCGCCGGCGTCGTGAATCTCGGCGCCGAGGGCATGATGCTCGTCGCGGCCATCGCCGGATTTGCGACCGGTGTTCATACGGGCAGCGACACGCTCGCATTCTTGGCCGGGGCCCTCGCCGGTGCCTTCATGGCGTTTTGCTTCGGCGCTCTCATCGTATGGCTCGATACGAATCAATACGCCACGGGCCTCGCGCTCAGCCTCTTCGGAGCCGGCTTTTCGGCATTCGTCGGCGTTTCGTATACACAAGAGAAGCTCGGGGAAAGGCCGTCGTACAAGATCCCGATCCTCGCCGATTTGCCGTTTCTCGGCCCGGCCTTCTTCCGCCAGCACCCGCTCGTCTACGCCGCGATTGCGCTCGCCGTCGCACTCGGCTTCTTTCTCTATCGCTCGCGCGCGGGGCTCGTCCTCCGCGCCGTCGGCGAATCCCCGGAGGCGGCGCACGCGCTCGGCTATCCGGTGCAACGCATCCGACTTCTGGCCATCGTGGCGGGAGGGGCTCTCTGCGGACTCGCCGGCGCGTATCTGTCGGTCGTCTACACGCCACTCTGGGTCGAAGGCATGGTGGCGGGCCGCGGGTGGATCGCGATCGCGCTCACCACGTTTGCGAGCTGGCGGCCGGGCCGCGTGCTCTTCGGCGCGTATCTCTTCGGCGGCGTGACGATGCTGCAATTCTATTTGCAGGGCGAGGGCGTCCAGATCGCGAGCCAGTGGCTCACGATGATGCCGTACGCCGCGACCATCGTGGCCCTCGTGTTGATGTCGCGAAAGCAGGAGCTCGTAAGGGTGAACATGCCAGCATCGCTCGGGAAGCCGTTTCACCCCGGCGACTGAACCAGGACGCCATGTCTCATCGGACGTGCTCGCGGCGAGCGCGTCGGACGCCGCGAGCGCGTGGCATCGAAATCGCAGCGAGCGCAGGCTCGCATGTGGATCGTCCGGCTTGCACTGCGTCGGCCTTTCACGGTCGCCGCTTTCTGCTTGGTCATGCTGCTTCTCGGCGTGCTGTCGACCGCCTCGATGGCGGTCGACGTGTTCCCGGCGATCGATATCCCGGTCGTCATCGTCGTGTGGAACTACCCGGGGATGTCGGCCGAAGACATGGAGAGCCGCATCACGTTCGTGAGCGAGCGCGGCATCTCCACGTCCGTCAACGGCGTCTCACGCATCGACTCACAGACGATCGACGGCACCTCGGTCCTCCGCGTCTACTTCGAGCAAGGCGCGGACATCGGGAGCGCCATCGCCCAGATCACCTCGGCGTCCCTCTCGGCATCGCGTGTCATGCCGCCGGGGATCCAGCCTCCGGTCGTGCTCCAGTTCAATGCGTCCAATGTCCCGGTCGCACAGCTCAGCATCGGCGGAACCGCCAACGAGCAGCAGCTCTTCGACTGGGGCCTGAACTTCCTCCGCGTGCGGCTCTTCACGGTTCCCGGTCTGTCGACCCCGGCGCCCTATGGAGGCAAGCAGCGCGAAATCATGGTCCAGGCCGACGCGGCACGCGCGCAGGCGAGCGGCATTTCGCCACAAGACATCGTCCAAGCCGTCCTCGACCAAAACGTGATCCTGCCCGCCGGAACCGCTCGGTTCGGGAACACCGACTACGACGTTCTCATCAACGGCAGCCCGCCTTCGGCCGACGAATTCAATCGCCTGCCGATCAAAGTCGTCAACGGCGCGATGGTCTACGTCGGCGACGTCGCGCGCGTGTACGACGGATATGCGGAGCAAACGAACGTGGTCCGCGTCGACGGCCGGCGCGCGACCTATCTCGCCATTCTCAAGAAGCAGAATGCCTCGACGCTCGCGGTCATCGACACGGTGAAGAGCCAGCTGCCGATGCTGCGGTCGACCGCGCCGCAGGGAGTCGAGCTGAAGCTCGACTTCGATCAATCGGTCTTCGTGCGCGCCGCCGTCTGGGGCGTCATTCGCGAAGCGATCATCGCCGCGGTGCTCGTTGCGCTGATGGTCCTCGCCTTCATCGGGAGCTGGAGGAGCACGCTCATCGTGTGCTTCTCGATTCCTCTGAGCATCGTCGTCGGTATTTGCTGCCTCGGGCTGGCCGGCCAGACGTTCAATCTCATGACGCTCGGCGGGTTGTCGCTAGTCATCGGGATGCTCGTCGACGACGCCACCGTCGAGATCGAAAACATCAATCGAAACCGCGGCGAGGGCAAAGAGATGCTCGTCGCGATTCTCGACGGCGCGCGGCAAGTCGCGCTGCCGGCGCTGGCCGCCACCCTTTCGATCTGCATCGTGTTCTTTCCGGTCATCCTGCTCACCGGGCCGGCCAAATACCTGTTCTTTCCGCTCGCGCTCGCGGTCGTCTTCTCGATGCTCGCGTCGTACCTCCTCTCGCGGACGCTCGTACCCACGCTCGCGTCGATGCTCCTTCCGCACGAGAAGCCGGAAAAGGAACGCGAAGAGGAGCAAAAGAAGGACCCGAACAAGGGCTTCTGGACGCGGGCGGATCTCCTCCGGAGGAGCGCGTTCGAAAAGCTCCTCGGCGCGTACGACGCGCTCCTCACGGCGTCGATGGCGATGCGCGTCTGGATCCTCGTCCTCGGGGCGCTTTTCGTCACGGCGAGCGGGTTTCTCTTCACGGAGGTGGGGCTCGACTTCTTTCCCTCGGTCGACGCGGGCCTCCTGCGATTCCACTACCGCGCGCCGAAGGGTACGCGCATCGAGGAGACCGAGCGCCTCGTCGACGCGGTGGAGGGCCGCGTGCGGACGATCATCGGTTCGGATCTCGACGCGATCAACGACAACATCGGCGTGCCGCTCTTCTACAACCTCGGGTTCGTGCCGAGCGAGAACGCGTCCGACGAGGACGTGGAGGTCACCATCGGCCTCAAGCCGAAGCATCACGATCCCACAGCCTACAAGGACCGTATTCGCAGCGAAATCGCGCGCGACTTCGTGGGGTCTACGCTGTACTTCGAACAGGCCGACGTCGTCAGCCAGGTGCTGAATTTCGGCATGCCTTCGCAGATCGACGTGGAGGTGCAGTCGCGCGAGGTCGAGAAAGCCATCCCGCTGGCGCTCCGGCTCCAGAACGAGCTCTCGATGATACCCGGCGCGGTCGACGTTCGCCTCGGGCAGGTGCTGGACCGCCCGGCGATGAAGCTGCAGATGAACCGGGAGCGTGCGATCGAGCTCGGTCTCGACGCGCAGAACGTGGCGAGCAGCGTGCTCACGTCGTTGACGTCGAGCACGTTGACGAATCCGAACTTCTGGGTCGATCCGAAGAACCGGGTCAACTATTCCGTTGTCGTTCAGACTCCCTACTATCACGTCGGCGACGTGCCCACGCTCATGGAGACGCCGATCACCTCGGGCTTGCAAGCATCGGCCGGCGGGGCGGGGCAAGCGACGGGCCTGAGCACGTCGGCCGGACCTACGACCGGCGCGGCCGGTGCGCCCGGCGTCGCTGCCTACCTGGGCCAGCTCGCGACGCTGCAGCCCACGACGACGCGGGCTTCGATCCGGCACGAGACGCTACAACCGACGCTCGACGTCGAATGTGCGGTGGAGGGGCGCGACCTCGGAAGCGTCGCGTCCGAGGTGGACGCGGCCGTCAAGCGCCTGGGCAAGCTCCCGCCCGGCGTCACGGTGCACGTCGCAGGGCAGTCGGAGACGATGTTTCGGGCATTCGGCCGGCTCGGCCTCGGCATGCTGCTCGCCGTCGCGCTCGTGTACTTGCTGCTCGTCGTCCTCTTCCAGTCGTGGCTCGATCCGCTCCTCATTCTTCTGGCCGTCCCCGCTTCGCTGAGCGGCGTCTTGTGGATGCTGACGATCACGGGCACCACGTTGAACGTCGAGTCGCTGATGGGGGCGATCATGGCGATCGGGATCGCCGCCTCGAACAGCATCCTGCTCGTTCACTTTGCGAACGAAAGGCGAATGGAGGACGAGAAGCTGAGCCCCGAGGAGGCGGCGCTGTTCGCCGGACGTACGCGCTTTCGGCCCGTCCTCATGACGGCGACCGCGATGATCCTCGGCATGTTGCCCATGGCAATCGGCCTCGGCGAAGCGGGGCAGCAGAACGCGCCCCTCGGAAGGGCGGTCATCGGCGGGCTCCTCGTCTCGACGTTCGCCACGCTCATCGTCATTCCGTGTGCCTATGCGGCTTTCCGAAAGCGCGCGCCGGTGATGGGCAAGCACGACAAAGCGGTGGCCGAAGCCGACAAGGCGCACGGGAAGACCGAAAAGCCCGGCGGAGAACCAGCCGGCGCTTCGCAACCAGAGCCCCAACCGCAAGGAGCAGGATGACCACCGAATCGATGCACCAGCCTCTCGTCGCGGGCCGTCCTGACGATTCGCACGAGCAGTCCGGCGGCGATCGCCAAGGCGATCACGAGCCCTCGCACGGGATACGCGTATTCGTGGTCGTCGCGGGCATTATCCTCGTGGTGCTGGCCGCGGCGATCGGGGTTCTTCTGCATGTCCTCCGTGATCATCACGAGGCGGACGCCAAGAAGCAGCTCGAAGACGAGCACGCGAAGGGCGTGCGTGTTCGGGTCACGAACGTCACCACGACGAAGGCCGATCGCAGCGTGACGTTGCCGGGCGACGTGCACGGCTTCGCCGAGGCGACGATCTACGCGAAACTCAGCGGGTACGTGAAAGACATTCACGTCGAGCGGGGCCAGCACGTTCGCGAGGGGGACGTGCTGGCGACGCTCACGTCTCCGGAGAACGAGAAAGACGTGGTGACGGCGGCGCACGACCTCGCCATTGCGAACCTCGACGCCGAGCGCAAGTCGCAGCTCGCGCCGTCGAACGTGACACTCCAGGACCGCGACAATGCGATTGCGCAAAAGCAAGTCGCCCAATCGAGCCTCGAGCGCGCTCGCGCGATCTACGGATACACGACGTTGAAAGCGCCGTTCGACGGCGTGGTCACCGCGCGCTTCGTCGATCCGGGCGCGCTCGTGCCCGCGGCGACGGGCGCCACTGCGGGCGCGACGCCGATCGTGGCGATGGCCCAAGTCGATACGCTTCGCGTGTTCGTGTACCTCGGGCAAGACGTGGCGCCGTTCCTCCGTATCGGCGACGCCGTCGACATCTGGCAGGACGAAATGCCGGCTCGCAAGATTCCCGCGAAGGTCACGTACCTCGCCGGTGCGCTCGACCCCCGGACGCGCACGATGCAAGCGGAGATCGACTTCGACAACCGACCGTTCCAGATGCAGCCCGGGACCTTCGCGCAAGTCGAGCTCCACGTGAAGCAGCCCCCGTCGGCCGAGATTCCGGACGACGCGATCGTTATCCGGGACGGAAAGACGAACGTATGCCTCGTACAAGACGGGAAGGCGCACTACCAGCCGGTGCAGCTCGGGTACAACGACGGCGCGAACGTGCGCGTCCTCGATGGTCTGAAAGGCGGCGAGACGATCGCCCTGGATGTGCCGGTGCTCATTCAAGAGGGCGACAAAGTCGATGCGGTTCCGGCGAAGAACGAAGGCCAGGGGGGCGACGGCGGGGCGCCTCACTAGCGGACACTCGTCACGACCCATACACCGTGACTTTTGGGCAGAACTGCCCGCCACGCATTAATCGGACGTGGGCGGCCTTTCTTGGGCAAAGCTTCCTCACGTTACGTCAGCTGCGCAAGCAGGCGATGACGCCCATTACGATGAGGCCGCACCCCAACCAGCGTCCGCTGGGAATCGCCTCGCCGAAGTAGATCGACGCGAGGACCATCGTGAAGACGTAGTTGAGCGCGGTGACGGGCTGGAACAGTGACATGTTGCCGCCCATCAGAAACACCTTGTTTCCGATGAGAAAGGTCGGGAGAAAACAGAGATTCGCGATCAGCAGCCATACGCTGATGAAAACGTTCCCGGAGTGGGTGCCGTTCAGTTTCTGAAAGGCGACTCCCGCGGTCGTGAACGCCGCGGACACGACTCCCGCGATAGCGACCTTGGCGTCGAGCGACAGACCGGACGGGGGCGGCGGGTTGGGGAGCTCCATGGGCTGCCCCACTGCATACCACACGCCGACTATTTGCCCGTTTCGCAGACGTGAACGTCGAGGTCGCCGGCGAGCATGTAGTCGCCGCTCTGCATGTCGATCTTCAGCTTGCCGACGGTTCCGGCGTCGGTCGTTGCCTTGACGACCGTGACCGTTCCACTCGGTTTGAACGTCTTCGAATACGTCGGCTTCTTGGCATCGGCCGAGGTGCGCGAAAACGAGATCTCCGCGCCCTTCTTGGCTCCGCGTTTGAGCGAACCGAGGTCGGTCTTGTAGCCATCTTGCCATTGCACGAGCATCGACATCGCCGCGTCCGACGACGACCCGCAATCCGCCGCGCTGTCGAGCGTGAGCAGCATCCTTCCATCCTTCTGGGGCTTGCCGCTGACGTGGGCGCCGGTAGGGGTGAAGGGCTTGCCGTCGATCGACCCGGTGACGGCCGGAGCGGGCGTCGCCGGTGCGGCGGGGGCAGCCGGTGCGTCCTCCGCGGCGGCTTTTCCGGACGCGCCCGATGCGGCTGGCGCGGCGGTCGATGCGGAGGCCGACGAGTCCGAAGGGGCCACCGCCTCTTTCGCAGCCGAGCTGGAAGGCGACTCGAGCGCGGATGTGTCCGACGCCGAATCAGCCGGCTTGTTCGAGCCGCCGCAAGCACCCCCGCTGACCCCCACGACAACGATCGCCCAGAGTCCGAAACGCATGAACGTGCTCCTTTGCGCGGGAGATTACGTCAGAAGGCGCCGAGGCGCGCGCGAATCCGCTCCGCGACGGCGCGCGAGCAGGGAAATGGCTCACCTCGGACGAGGCGCGACGCGTAGGGGACGGGAATGTCCACGAGGGTCGCGAGGTCCGCCTCGAGGCGGCCCGTCGTCGCCAGCCACCGGCGCGCGTCGGTGGCCATCGAAGCGAACTCCTGGCTCAAGACGCGCGTTGCGGTCGCCAGCGCGTCCGATGGGCGAGGACCGATCACGGTGTCGGTCGTCGTGCCGCCGCTTTTTGGGTCGCGGGCGTCGCGGGCGTCGCCAGTGTCGTCATCGCCGTCCGCGTCATCGCCGTCGGGCGCCTCGTCCTCGCCGAGCAAGATCCGGAGGTCCTCTTCCGTGAGCCCCGCGAGGGCCCCCGCGTCGTCGCCGATGACCGCCTTCGTGAGCTCGCGCTTCTTGGCTTTGAGCGAGAGGATCTTCTCTTCGATCGTGCCCGCCGCCACGAGGCGCACCACCGTCACGGGCTTGTTCTGCCCGATGCGGTGCGCGCGATCCGTCGCCTGATCTTCGACGGCGGGGTTCCACCACGGATCGCAGTGGATGATCGTGTCGGCCGCCGTGAGATTCAGGCCCGCGCCGCCCGCCTTCAACGAGATCAAGAAGAGCGGCGCGTTGCCCTCCTGGAAGCGCGCCACGATCGCGTCCCGCTTCGTGCTGCGCCCGTCGAGGTACTCGTACGGGATGTCTTCCGCGTCGAGGTCCTTGCGCCAGAGCGTGAGGAGCTCGACGAATTGCGAGAAGACGAGCGCGCGGCGCCCTTCGGCGACGAGCTCGCGCACGAGATCGAGGAACGCTTCGCGCTTGCCGCTGCTCTCCGGAGGGAGGCCCGGATCGACGAGCCGCGGATCGCAGGCCATCTGCCGGAGCCGCGTGAGCGCCGTGAAGACGCTGAGCGAGCTCGGCTTCCCGTCGCGCTTTTCGATGGCGCGCCGCACGCCTTCGCGAAGCGTGTGAGCGAGGGCGTCGTACCGCCGTTTGCCGTCGGTCCGCAGGGTGACGATGCGGTCGATCTCGGTCTTGGCGGGCAGATCCGAGAGGACGTCGTTCTTCGTCCGCCGGAGCAAGAACGGTCGCACGATGGCGCGAAGCTCCGGCGCGAGGGGGCTCTGTCGATCGGTCGCGATCGGCTTCTCGAATCGCGTCTCGAACGCGCGCTGCGGACCGAGAATCCCGGGGTTCGCATACGACGCGAGCGACCAGAGCTCGCGCAGGCGATTCTCGACGGGCGTGCCCGACAGCGCGAGGCGCATCGACGCGCGCAGACGCCGCGCCGCGCGCGCGGTCTCGCTCTCGGGATTCTTGATGTTCTGCGCCTCGTCGAGCACCGCGCAGCGAAAGTCGATCTCGGAGAGCGACCCGATGTCGCGCCGGAGGATCGCGTACGTCGTCACGGCGATGTCGCAGCGAGCGATCGCGAGCGCGTCGCGTCGCACCCCCGTATAGAGGAGGACCTTGAGCGTTGGCGTGAAGCGCTCGGCTTCACGCACCCAGTTCGTCGCGACGGACGTGGGGCACACGACGAGCGACGGCGCGGGGCCTTCCGCTTCCTTTCGGCGCAGCAGGAACGCGAGCGTCGTGATGGTCTTTCCGAGACCCATGTCGTCGGCCAGAATGCCGCCGGCCCCCAGTGCCTGGAGGAACTCGAGCCACGACAGGCCGAGGCGCTGGTAGGGGCGCAGCGTCCCCTGCAAGGCGCGAGGCATGGCCGGCTCGGCCGCCACGGCGAGAGCGCGGAGCCGCGTCCGTAGCCCTCCGATGGCTTCGTCGATCGTCCCGTCGTTCTCTTCGAGCCAGCGATCAAGGCGTCCGAGCTGGTGGATCGGGAGCTTCGCGCTCGACCGGCCTTCCATCACGGTTTCGGCGCTCTCGAAGAGGCCCTCCGCGGACGAGGTAATCTGCGCGAGCGTCCCGTCGCCGAGCGCGATCCAGCGCTGCTTGCTCTGGAGCGCGGCGCGGATCGCGCCCATCTCCACGGGGAGCTCGTCGCTGCCGAATTCGAGCCGCGTGCTGAGCCAGTCGCCCTCGAGGGCCACGTGAACGCGGCCCTTCAGCGGCGCGCCGATGCGTACGCGCGCGAGCCGTTCCGACAGCTCCACGTCGATCGGCGGGTCGCCGACGGCGCGAAGGCCGACGATGCCTTTGTGCCAGAATGCGACCGCCGATTCGCCGGCGACGGCGAGGGCGGATTCGCGATCGTCGTTCTCGATCGCGTCCTCGGGCTCCGGCTCCACGAGGCCGGCGTGCGCGACGCGCGCGAGCGCCCGCGCTTCGTAGTCGAGGTCCCGCTCGCTGTCCTCTTCGGCAGCCGGGGCTCGGCCCGGCGCGAGCGGCACCTGGCGCGCGGGATAGATCGCCAGAAGCTCGCCGTGCACGTCGAGCGGCTCTCCGCTGAGGCGCAGGACGAACCGCGGGGTCTCGAGTCGGGGCAGCCCGAACGCTTCGTGCACCGGCAGCGTGACGCCCC
>DATHQY010000219.1:0-5875 GCA_035482215.1 Polyangiaceae bacterium
GGCGCTGCAGCTCATCGCCCGGCGCGCCGAGGACCTGCGGGAGCACCTCCGCGGCATTCTGCATGGGTCTCTCGCCACCGAGGACGGTGAGATTTCCGACGTCGTGCGCTGGGTCGACGTGCGCGCGCGCAGCGTCTCGATCGGCGCGAGCCCGGTCGAAGTCGGTGGGAGGCTTCGAACGAGCCTCTTCGATCGTGTGCCTTCCGTGATCCTCACGAGCGCGACGCTTGCGACCGGCGACAGCTTCCATTTCGCGCGGGCGCGGCTCGGCGCGCCTCCCGAGTCGGACGAGCTGATCGTGGCCTCGCCGTTCGACTTCGCGTCGCGCGCGCTCCTGTATCTTCCGGAGGACTTGCCCGAGCCGTCCGATCCGGGGTTCGACGACGCGGCTGCGGATCGCATCGCCGATCTTGTCCGCATGACGGACGGCGGTGCGTTCATCCTGTGCACCTCGAGTCGCGCGATGAAGTCGCTGCACGGGAAACTCCGCGGCCTCTTCCATGGCCCGCTCATGCTCCAGGGCGAGAGGCCGAAGCATCTGCTCCTCGATCGCTTTCGCAAAAGCGAGCGCGCTGTCCTGGTCGCCACGATGAGCTTTTGGGAGGGCGTGGACGTGCCCGGATGGGCTCTGCGCTTGGTCGTGCTCGACAAGATCCCGTTCGCCCCGCCCAACGATCCCGTCGTCGCCGCGCGGACGGCCGCGCTCGATCGCGAGGGGGGAAGCGGCTTCACGCAGTATTCGGTGCCGACCGCGGCGATGACCCTGAAGCAGGGGTTCGGCCGCTTGATTCGTACGCAGCGGGACGCAGGCGTCGTGACGCTCCTCGACCGGCGGGCCGTCCGACGCGGATACGGGAGGGCGCTGCTCGCCGGATTGCCGCCGGCGCGGCGGGTGCGAACTCTCGACGATCTGCGGATCGCCTGGAAAGACCTCGCGGCCTGGCAGTCGGGGCTCGATCGCAGCGCAGGCTCATGCTAAGGCCGCGCGCATGAGTGAAATCAACGCGGTCCTTGCCCGATCCATCCTCGATTCACGCGGAAACCCGACGGTCGAAGTCGAAGTGCAGACCGACTCGGGCCACGGGCGCGCGGCCGTCCCGAGCGGCGCGTCGACGGGAGAGCACGAGGCTCTCGAGCTCCGCGACGGCGACAAGAAGCGCTGGCTCGGCAAAGGCGTGGGCAAGGCGGTCGACAACGTCAACCAGACGCTCGGCCCCGCGATCATCGGCATGGACTCGCTCGATCAGGCCGCGGTCGACCGCGTGCTCCTCGAGACCGACGGCACCCCCAACAAGGGCAAGATGGGCGCGAACGCGATCCTCGGCGTTTCGATGGCGGTCGCGCGCGCCGCTGCCGACGCGGTGGGCATCCCGTTGTGGCGTTACCTCGGCGGCGTCCAGGCGCGCGTTCTGCCGACTCCGCTCATGAACATCCTGAACGGCGGCGTCCACGCGGACAGCGGCCTCGAGATCCAGGAATTCATGATCGTCCCCTCCGGCATCGCGAGCTACGAAGAAGCGCTCCGCGCCGGAACGGAGATCTTCCACACGCTGAAGAAGCTCCTGAAGGACAAGGGCTACACCGTCGCCGTCGGCGACGAGGGCGGCTTCGCACCGAAGCTCAAGTCGAACGAAGAAGCCGTCCAGTACGTCGTCCAGGCGATCGAGGCGGCCGGCTACAAGCCGGGCAAGGAGGTCAGCATCGCCCTCGACTGCGCGGCGAGCGAGTTCTTCGACAAGTCGACGCAGAAGTACACGTTCGACAAGAAGTCCGGCATCTCGCGCGAGGAGCTCGCGGGGATCTACGAGCAGCTGACGAGCAAGTACCCCATCATCTCGATCGAAGACGGTTTTGCGGAAGACGATTGGGACGGCTGGAAGCTCATCACCCAGAAGATCGGCGCCAAAGTGCAGATCGTCGGCGACGACCTGTTCGTGACGAACATCGAGCGTTTGAAGCGCGGAATCGAAGCGGGCACCGCCAACGCGATTCTCATCAAGCTGAATCAGATTGGCTCGCTCTCGGAGACGCTCGAGTGCATTCGCGTCGCGGCCGAGAACGGATACCGCTCGATCATCAGCCACCGCTCGGGCGAGACCGAAGACTCGTTCATCGCGGACCTCGCGGTGGCAACGAACGCCGGCCAGATCAAGACGGGCAGCTTGTCGCGCTCGGATCGCATCGCGAAATACAACCAGCTCCTTCGCATCGGATTCGAGCTCGGAAGCGCCGCAGTCTTCGCGGGCCGCGCACCGTTCACGCGCCGGTAAGCCGCCTGCACGCGCCGGCCGCGCGCCGGTCAGCCGCCTCCACGCACCGGTGAGCCGTCTCCACGCGCCGGTGAGCCGCCTCCAAGAGACATACAAGTAGGGATCCCGGGCTCACGTCGTTGAGCCCGCCGGATCCGACTCGCGAAAGCGGCGCGTACGCGAGTCGTCGTTGTACGCTGGTTCGCGAGGCATGAAGACGGTCGATGAGCTCCTGCGCGAGCTCGGGCGAAATGAAGTTCTCGAGTTCGCGGTCGTGAGCGACCGTTTGCCCTGCGTGAAAGTCGGCGGCGCGTACGAGCCGGTCGACGATTCGGCCCGGTCGACCGACGCGATTCTCGAGATGCTCGTCGCAGTCGGCGGGAGCCGGCACGTCGAGGAGCTCGACGCGAAGCCAGCGCAATGGACGACGCGGATCGACGGCGTGGGCATCGTCGCCGTTCATGCGGTCATGCGCGGCGGTCGGGTCCAGGCCCGGTTCACCGTCGTGCGACGCATCTCGTTGTCGCCCCTCGTAGCGGTGCGGAGATCGCGGCCCCCCCTTCGGCACGCCACCGGGCGAGCGTCGAAGCCGGTGCCCATCGGCGCCATCGAGTCGGTCGCCCCTCCTCCTCCCGCGGTTCCGTCCGAATTCGTCGGCGGCGACGGAGTCTCCGAGCCGCTCCTGCGCGCCGCGGTGATCAAGGCGCGCCCGGCGGGGGCTCGCCCCGAAGCCGTCGCGCTGCGCCCGGTGGCTCAGCCCGAGGCCGTCGCGCCGCGGCCCGTGGCGCAGCCCGAGGCCGTCGCGCTGCGCCCCGTCGCTCGCTCCGAAGCCGTCGCGCTGCGCTCCGCGGCGCGCGCCGAACCCGCAGCGCCGCGGGCCGGCGAGACGCCGAGCATCGACGATCTGTTCGCGTTCGCACGCGCTTCCGGCGCGAGCGACCTGCACGTCGTGGCGGGCCGGCCGGTCCTTCTGCGCCTCGGGGGCGAGCTCGCGCCGAAAGGCGTCCCGCTCGACGCCGACGTCGTCGAGCGCATGCTGCGGGAACTCGTCCCCGAGCGGCTCCGCGCGGTGCTCGACGAACACGGCTCTTGCGATTTCGCGGTCGACAGGTCGCCGCACGGTCGCTTCCGCGCCAACGTCTCGCGCCAGCGGTCCGGCTACAAGGGCTCGTTTCGCTGCATCGCCGCGACCGTGCCCACGCTCGCGTCGCTCGGGTTGCCGCCCGAGATCGGGCGCGCGACCGAGCACCACCAGGGCCTCGTCCTGGTGACCGGTCCTACGGGGCACGGCAAGACGAGCACCCTCGCCGCGATCGTCGACATCATCAACACGACGACGACCCACCACGTCATCACCGTCGAAGATCCGATCGAATACGTGCACGGGCGCAAGAGCGCGGCGATCAGCCAGCGCGAAGTTGGCTCGCACACGCGATCGTTCGCGAGCGCGCTCAAGGCGTCGCTCCGCGAGGATCCCGACGTCATCGTCGTCGGCGAGCTGCGCGACACCGAGACCGTGCGCATGGCGCTCGCCGCGAGCGAGACCGGGCACCTCGTCGTCGGGACGATGAACACGCCGAGTGTCGCCAAGACGATCGACCGCGTCGTCGACCTGTTCCCGCCGGGCGATCAGCAGCAGGTCCGCATGACCCTCGCCGGCGGATTGCACCTCGTCGTGGGCCAGCGCCTCCTTCCGACGAGCGACGGGCAGGGCATGGCCGTCGCGGTGGAGCTCCTGCCCGGATCCATCGCGCTCTGGAACTTGATCCGGGACGCGAAGACTTACCAGATTCCGAGTCTGCAGCAGCGCGGCAAGGGGTTCGGGATCTTCCGCCTGGACGAGTCGCTCCTCGACCTCGTGCGTGCCGGACGCATCTCCCGCGAGACGGCCGTTTCAGTGGCCGAGCACCCCGAAGAGCTCGAAGCGACGCTGAGTGCGAAGAAGCCCGCGCCGCCCGACGCGCCGCCCGCGAAGAAGGCACCCGACGCGGCAAGTCTTCTTGGCAAGGCCGGTCAGCTCTTCGGCAAGAAAGGCCTCTGATGCCCGCGATCAACGCTCTGTTCGATACGTTGCTCTCCGCCGGCGGCAGCGACTTGCACCTCGGCGTCGGCTATCCGCCGATGATGCGCGCGCGGGGCGCGCTTCAGGCCATGCGCGACGAGCCCATTGACGACGCCGAGATGGAGAAGCTGCTCTTCGAGATCGCAACGCCGGAACAAAAGAAAACGATCCTGGAGGTCCTCGATCTCGATTTCGCCTATGCGTACGAGACGAAGGCCCGCTTCCGCGCGAACTACTTCTACAAAGCGACGGGGCTCGCCGCAGTCTTCCGTACGATTCCGACGCGCGTTCTGACTCTGGACGAGCTGAAGTGCCCGCCGGCCATTCGAAAACTCGCCGAGCGGCGAACGGGGCTCGTCCTCGTGACGGGCCCTACAGGGTCGGGCAAGTCGACGACGCTCGCGGCGATGATCGACCACATCAACGGCACGCGGGCGTGCCACGTGCTGACGATCGAAGACCCGATCGAGTTCGTGCATACGCCCCGCGTCGCGAGCGTCACGCACCGCGAGATCGGCGTGCACGCGTCAACGTACGCGCACGCGATCCGAAGCGCCGGCCGCGAAGACCCGAACGTCATTCTCATCGGCGAGCTCCGGACGAACGAGACGATGAAGCTTGCACTGCAGCTCGCGAGCTTCGGAATCCTCGTGTTCGCCACGGTCCACACGAACAGCGCCGCGTCGACGATCGACCGCATCGTGAACGCGTTTCCTGCCGACGAGCAGCCGCAAGTGCGGGGGATGCTGGCCGAGAGCCTGGCCGGGATCGTCGCCCAGCAGCTCCTGCGCACCGCCGACGGAGCCCGGCGTGTGGCGGCGCATGAAATCCTGATCGGTTCAGCGGCTCTCGCGTCGATGATTCGCGAGAACAAGACATTCCAGATTCCGAATCTGATGCAGGCCGGCCAAGGGCAGGGGATGCAAACGATGGACGTCGCCCTCGAGCGCTACGTACGCGATGGCACGATCGCACCGGAGACCGCCCTCGAGAAAGCCATCGACAAGGAGAGCTTCGCGAAGTTTCTCAAGCTGCAACATGAGAACGAGCTCGCGCCGCTCTAGCTTTCCTTTCGTGGCCCTGGTTACAAGCGGCCGGGCGCGCCGCGCGAAATTACGAGCCTGTCCGGAGGACACCCTGCGCCGGCCCTCGACACACAACCGGTGCCTCGGGGAAAGCCCGCGGCCGGATACCCCGGCCAAAGGCCTTCCATTGCCTTGGCAATGAAGTGCCTATAGCTCGGCATTTTCGCGCGGGTTTCGAGGAGGGCCTCGATGGCGGTCGCGAGTTCGAAGGCCGATTTTGTTTGTTGGCACGGGATGTGTGTCCGCGACCAGGGATGCACCCCGTGTTCTTCGGTTTGAAGCGCGCGTACTACGCCACGCTCGGGCTCACGCGACGGACGCTCCGCAAGATGGGGCTAACCGCGGCTCGCATGGACATGCTCTACGTGATCCACAAGAGGGGGCGGTATTCGACGCAACAAGGCGCGCTTTGGCGCACTCTCGGTGTCTGCCCATCGGTCGTCAGCCGGATGCTCAAACGGCTCGAGGCGATGGGCTAT
>DATHQY010000220.1:0-8342 GCA_035482215.1 Polyangiaceae bacterium
CCGGGATACGGATGTCCCGGAAGGTCGCATTGCCAATTGGGCGTGACGAGGCAAAACGTGTCCCAGCGCTCGTCGCGCCAGCTGCTGGCGACGCTCGATTTTTCGAACACGACGTGATCGATTCCGCGCTCCTTGAGGCGATAACTGACGGAAAGGCCGGCCTGGCCGGCACCGATGACGATGGCGGAGTAGTGCGTTTTCATGATGCTGCTCGCAGTGGGTGAACGGAGATGTGATTACTTCGCGGCGCGCGCGTCGCGCGGCCGGTGCTTTTCGAACGAGCTGATCTTCACGTGGCCTTCGCGCTGCCGAGGATCGAGGGCTGCGGCCGTGGCTTCGATTTTCGCGAGCTCGTCCTCGGCGGAGCTGCACGCGAACCCGTAGCGCGCGCGGACGCGATCCGAAGCGATCTGCAAGCTCCGGCGCACGCGCGAAAGGAACTCGTCGACGGGATATTCGCCGCCGACTTGCAAGTGCTCTTCGATCACGTAAGAGGGCGAATAGCAGCGGGACGATTGCCCGGAAGGCCATTCGACCGTGAAGTGCATTTCAGGCATTGGCGGCCCTTTCCCGCGCGCATAGTGCGTAGTAGTCGAGATGAAGCGCGGCGGAGGTCTCCCACGAGAAGCGCGCGACGACGCCAGCCGCGGCGCGCGCAAGGCGTTCGCGCGCGGCGGGATCGAGCACGAGCGCGCCGAGCCCCGCGGCGATGGCCTCCGTCGACTCGGGATCGACCAGCATCGCGTCCGTGTCGTCGAGATATTCCGTGAAGGGTTCGCGGGCGGAAGCCACGACCGCCGTGTGCGCCGCCATCGCTTCGACCACGCAGAGGCCGAATCCTTCGTGGAGCGAGGGGCACAAGAGGACGTCGCTCGCGCGGTAGAGCGCCGTGAGGTCGTCTTCGGGGACGGCGCCGGTCTGGATGACGCGGGACTGGAATGCGGCGGGCCATTGGCGGAGCTCGCGGTCGAACGAGGCGCGGTACTCGCCGTGGTCCCAGATGCTCTCGCCGCCGACGATGACCCACGCGATGCGCGCGTCGCACGCGAAGACGCGCGCCACGGCGGCCAAAGCGCGGCGGGAGTTCTTGCGCGGTTCGACGCCGCCGACGCTGAGGATCACCGTCGCGTCGTCGGGGATCGCGTACTTCGCTCGAATCGCCGCGCCGGTCGCGGCACCGGCGAAACGCGCGGCGTCGACGCCGTTGTGAACGAGGTGCGTCGCGCGGCCGAAGTGCTTCTTGACCTCCCGCTGCGTCATCGGGCTCACGCTGAACACGAGGTCCGCCTGCAGAATCGAGCGGCGCTGGCACGCATCGAGGTACAGGTCGTCGAAGCGGTCGACATGATGCACCGTGCGCGCGACGCGGCCGCGCGTGCGGGCTCCGGCCGCAAGGAGCGCGCTCGCCGCGAGGCAATCCTGGGCGTGGAAGACGTCATGGTGCATGCGCCTTTCACGAAAGCCCGCGGCGAATTCGTCGATGCGCTGGCGAACGAGCGCGCCCTTCGCGGGGGGAGCTTCGCCCGCGGGGATGAGATCCACCGCGCACGAGACGGGACGGAAGAAGGCGCTCCCTTCCTTCGCGAGCGCGTAGAGCGTCACGTCGTGGCCGGCGTGGACGAGCGCCTCCGCGAGGCTCGCCGCGTGCACCACGCTGCCGCGCGGTTTCGTGGAATACGTGAACATGCCTATCGACAGCATGGCGTCACCGTCCGAAGCCGGTGAGGGCCGCGCGTTCGAGGTCCCAATAGACCTCGTGCTTCCCTTCGTAGGTGAGCGACAGGACTTTCGAGTCGTCGACGCGCCCGACGGGCGCGCACGCGACGCCGACCGCATCGAAGCGCGCGCACACCGAGGGGGCGTCTTGCGGCGTCGTCGCGAGGAGGAACCCGTAGCTCGGGAATGCCGTGAGCCATCGAAGGGGGTCGACGCCCGACGGAGCGGGGATGCGCGCGAGATCCAGCTCCGCGCCGGCCCCCGACTGCTCGAGCATCATAAGGAGCGTGCCGCACAGGCCGGCCATGCTGACGTCTTTGCCCGCCGCCACGAGCCCCGTTTCGGCGAGCTCGGGGAGCACGGCGAGCTGCGCGCGAAGCGTATGGCTCGGCGCGGCCGTTGCGGCGTTGAAGTTGCCCCCCTGGCCGCGAAAGCTCCCCTGGAGCGAAATCGCGGCGAGCAGCACGTGCCCGGGGCGCGCGCCCGCGCTCGGAATGAGGCGGCTCGCGCGGCCCACCACGGAGACGGCGAGCATGCTCGCGCCGGAGACGCGCGTCGTGTGTCCGCCGACGACGGGTACGCCGAGCGCCTGGCTCGCCGCGGTCATTCCCTGCAGCACGCGCTCGTTCTCGCCCGTGCCGAGAAAGAGCACGTCCACCACGGCCCACGGCCGCCCGCCCATCGCGGCGATGTCGTTGACGTTCGTGAGCACGCTGCAGAACCCCGCGAACCAGGGGTCCGCCGCCACGAGCTCGCCGCGCATGCCCTCTGCGGCGAAGAGCACGTACTCCCCGTGTTCGTCCGCGAGAGCCGCCGTGTCGTCGCCGTTGACGACCGGGCCTCCTCCGGGAAACCACGCGCTGCGCGTCTCGCGGCCGAACGCCTTCGCGGCCAGCTGGATGTCCTGCTTGTAGCCGAGCTCCGCCCGCGCGCGCAGCTGGACGACGAGCGCCTCGAACGATGCGCCTTCGAGGTTCATGCGGCCCTCGCGCCCGCACCGCGAACGATGCGCGTGGCTGCGTCGCCGTAGACCGGAGTCCCCGCGAGCGCCGCGTTCGGCGGATACATCGTGAGGTCCGCTTGCATGAGGCAATGCGGCGCTCCGCAGACCGTGATCGGCTCGATCGTCGCGAAGTGGTGCTGCTCGAAGTACCTGACGTTCTGGAGCTGGATCGTCGCGAGGAATCGCTCGGCGCCCCACGCCCGCGCCGTGGAGACCGCCGCGCAAATGAGCGACGTGCCGACGACGCGCCGCGAGCGATACGCCGGGACCACGCCGAGCCGACCGCCGAACCACGTGCGAGGTTCTCGCTCGCTCTCGTAGATGCGCACGGCGCCGACGACTTCGTCGAGCATGCCGGCGATGTGGCTCGTCGCAACGATCGGCGTCGCGACGGCGTCGTGTTCGTCGATGTCCGTGCGGTCGAAGAGGCCTTGTTCCTCCGCGAAGATCGCCCGACGGACCGCGTAATACGCGTTGAGTTGCCAGAGGTCCGTCGCGATGTGGGCCGTGATGGCGGCCGAGATGAAAGGCGGAACATCCATCAGCATCATTGGAGAGCCTCCCGTGCACGGAGCGAAGAACAGGCGCCGCAGCGCCCGCAGCCGGCTTTGATGGCATCGCTGCGCATCCCTGCGCGCGCGAGCTCGCGGGCCACGTCGGAGAGAACGGCGTCGAGGAACGCGGGGTCGGGTGGGGCGTGGTTTTCGAGCGGCGTCCCCGCGATGGGAACGAACGGCACGACGAACGGATACACGCCGAGAGCGACGAGCGCGCGGCAAGCCTCGGCGATCGCTTCGCGCGTGTCGCCGAGGCCCGCGAGGATGTACGTCGACACCTGCCCGCGCCCGAAGACGCGAACGGCGTGCTCGAACGCCTCGAAGTACGCGGCAAGCGGCACCTCCGCCTTCCCCGGCATGATCGTGCGGCGCACGCTCTCTGTCACCGCCTCGAGGTGCATCCCGAGGCTGTCGACGCCGCCTTCCGCCATCCGGTCCAGCCAGCCGAGGTCCGCGGGCGGTTCGCACTGCGCCTGAACCGGGATGCCCGCGCGGTCCTTGATCGCGCGGGCCGCGTCGCGAAGGACGCGCGCGCCGCGATCGTCGGTTGCCGGCGTCCCCGTCGTGAGAACCACGTGCTTCACGCCGTCGAGGCGCACGGCGGCCTCGGCGACTTCGGCCAGCTGCTCCGGCGTCTTCTCCGCGATTGTGCTCTTCGCCGCGAGCGATTGCCCGATCGCGCAGAACTGGCACGACGTTTCACGCCGCCCGTACCGCATGCACGTCTGCAAGACCGTGGTCGCCAGGACGTCGTCCGCGTGCAGGCGCGCGATCTTCCAATAAGGAATGCGGTCGGCCGTGGAGAGCGCGTAGAAGCGCGGCGTCTTGGGAAACGTGATTTCGGCCAGCGGGCTCCCGTCGCGGCGAAGCACGGCGGACCGGCCGCCGGGCGCGACTTCGGCCGAGTACGGCGATCGCGAGGCCGCGTGCGTGAAGATGGGGACCATCACGGTCTGGTGCGCCACCGTCACGGCCTTGTGGTCCGAAGGACCGGCCCCGCCTGCCCGGCTGAGGCCCGGACCCGCGGAATCGATCCATTGCAGTCCGAACGTCTGCAGCTCCACGATGAGCGAAGACCAGCTCTCAGACGGCGGGAGGAGCGGGACGGGCAACGGCGGCGACGCCTTCGTCGGTGCGACGGGCAGCGAACGGCTCATCGGAGAATTCCTTGGATGGAGGCGGAAGGGGTGAGGGCGGTGAGGGCAGGGGCGAGGCGACGGACGGCGGCGCGTGCACCGGCGCGACGAGATCCCGGACGTGCGGCTGCGGCGCGCGGTTGGCGTAGAGCGCCAGGAGTTCGGGACGGCTGTAGTGCCCGACGCTGTCCATCATGCGTTTGCGCTTCGCGATGAGCGTCATGTCGAGATCGGCCGTGACGATCCCTTCGCCGTCCGTGAGCGGCTCCGCGAGGAGCGTGCCTTCGGGCGACACGATCGCCGAGTAGCAACCGCCTCGCAGCGCCTTCGCGAGGCCGGTGTTCCCGGCGAGCAGCGCGACTTGCTCCTCGCTGAGGTAGCCCGTGGAGTTGACCACGAAGCACCCTGACTCGAGCGCGTGGTGGCGAATCGTGACGGCGATCTGCTCGGCGAAGATGTTGCCTACGAGCGATCCCGGGAACATCGCCACGTGGATCTCTTCGTGATCCGCCATGAGGGCATACCGCGCGAGCGGGTTGTAGTGCTCCCAGCAGGCGAGCGCGCCGACGCGGCCGACCCGCGTGTCGACGGCGCGAAGACCCGAGCCGTCGCCCTGTCCCCAGATCATGCGCTCGTGAAAAGTGGGTGTGATCTTCCGGCGGGACAGGACGAGGGCACCGTTCGCATCGAAAATGAGCTGCGTGTTGTAGAGGGTGCCGTGATCGCGTTCGTTGATCCCGATGGCGACCACGGCGCCGGCGCGCCGCGCGGCCTGTCCGATGGCGTCGGTGGTCGGGCTCGGGACGTCGACCGATTGCTCGATGAGCGTCAAGTGATCCGCCCCGGACGCGACCGGCGCTTTGATGAACGAGAAGTACGGGTAATAGGGAACGACCGTCTCGGGAAAGACGATGATCTCCGCTCCCAGCTTGCCGGCCTTCTCGATGTTCGCCGTGACTTTCTCGGTCGTCCCCTTCCGATCGAAAAGGACGGGGCTCAATTGGACGGCGGCCGCCCGAACGCGTCGTGCAGAGATCACGGTGTCCTCGACTTCAGAGCGTCCAGGTGTTCAAGATGAACGCGTTGTCGCGGCGGTGCAGGAGGATGAGATCCAGCACGTCGAGAGGGCTGATCGGCCGGACCCCTTCGATGAGCGACGGCTCCCCGTGGCCGTAGAGCGCCTGCAGCGCGAAGCGGCACGCGTAGACTTTGCCGCCTTCGGTCATGAATTTCCCGATCTGTCCGTTCATCGCCAGATGCCCCGGGAACGCCTCGTCGCCGATCTTCGGGAATCCGCGCTGCACGCCGAGCGTCACGCCCGGACCGTAGAGAAGCACCGAGGTCTCGAAGCCTTTGCGCTGAAGGCGGGTCGCCTGCAGGAGATTCACGAGGCCGATCGAACCTTCGAACGCCACGGTGTGGAACGTCACGAGCGCCTTTTCGCCGGGTTTTGCTTTGACGTCCTCGAACACTTTTTCTTCGTAGTCGACGAGGACGTCACCGGTCTTGCGATGGGGAAACTGGACTTTGGGCATGAATCGAACCCTCCGCCCGGCCGCTTTTGCGACAAGCGTGCCCGACTCGCGCTTTGAATGCGCTGCTTCGAATTGCGGCTATTTCGAAGCTCCGATACGGAGCCGAAACGCGCGACCTTTCGTGATTCGCAACTTCTCGCGATCGGGACGCGACTCTTCGCGCCGGCCGCGATTGCGTGTGTCGTCAGGGTTTCGCGGAATCCGCCGGCCTTTTCAGGCCGAGGCGCTTGATGTGATAGGCGAGGGTGCTCGGGCTCATGCCGAGGAGCTTCGCCGCGCCGTCGGCGCCGGCGATCTGGTAATCGCACCGGGCCAGCGCGTTCAGGATGTTCTGCCGTTCGAGCTCCCGGAGCATGGATACCGAGATCACCTGGCCGTGCGCTCCCTGCGGTTGCGGCGCCGTATCCTTCCCGTTGCCATTCCCGTTGGGAGGTGATTTGGCGAGGTGAAGGCGGAGCGCTCCGTGGGTCGTCGGCGCGAGGACCACAGCGCGCTCGATGACGTTGTGCAGTTCACGGGCGTTGCCGGGGTAATCGTATTCGAGGAGCGCGCGCTCGGCGGCCGCGTCGAGCACGGGCTCGGCCAGATGGAGCTTCTGGGCGGTCGCGCGGAGAAACGCGCGCGCCATCGGCAGAATGTCCTCCCGCCGCTCGCGCAAGGGGGGCACATGGAGGGGCAGGACGCTGAGGCGATAATAGAGATCCTGGCGGAACCGCCCGCGCGCGATCTCGCCCTCGAGGTCGCGGTTCGTCGCGGCGATGACGCGAACGTTCACCGTCCGCGTGCGGTCGTCGCCGACCGGCTCGAACGTGCGCTCCTGCAAGACGCGAAGGAGCTTTCCCTGGAGCTCGATCGGAATTTCGCCCACTTCGTCGAGAAAGAGCGTGCCGCCGTCGGCCAGCAAGAAGCGCCCCTGCCGGTCGCGAATCGCGCCGCTGAAAGCGCCGCGCACGTGCCCGAAGAACTCGCTCTCGAAGAGCTCGTGCGGCACGCTCGCGCAGTTGACCCGGACGAGCGGGCCGTCGCGCCGCCGGCTCATTCGATGGATCGAGGCCGCCACGACCTCTTTGCCGACGCCGCTCTCGCCGAGGATGAGCACCGACGAATCGGTCTGCGCGACCTGCTCCGCCTGTTCGAGGACGCGCTTCATCTTGTCGCTCGTGGCGACGATGTTGTCCTGCTGCAGCGCGGTTCGAACCGCCTCGCGCAGGTAGTCGCGCTCGCGTTCGGCGCGCTCTTTCATGCGCTCGATCTCTTCGAAGGCCCGCGCGTTGGCGATCGCGACGGCGGCGTGATCGGCGAACACGCGAAGCCACTTCAGGTCCTCCATCTCGAGCCGGCGCCGGCTGAAGAGCGCGACGACGCCGAGGACCTGCCCGCGAAATGCGAGCGGCTGACCCGCGAAGCTCTCGATGGCCTCGGCCTCCGCCCACTCGGGCTGCACCAACCAGTCGCGCGGGCCGCGCTGCAAGAGAAGCGGCATGTTGGTCGCAGCGATGCGGCCGACTTTCCCGTACGTCACGGGGATCCGCTCGTGCGCGCCGTCGGTGCGGGTCCAGCGCACGGACGGATCCACGATCGACGTGCCGATGCTCGCCCTGAGCTCGAGGTACGGCGCGCCCGGCGGTTCGTCGCGGAGGAGCCAGACGCGCGCGAGGGCGACGCCCTCGGTCATGCCGAGGCCCCGTACCATTTCGGATAGCACCGTGTCCGGCGAGCGCGCCGCCGCGACCGACAGGGCCAACGACTGAAGCGCTTCGAGCTGCATCGGCGGATGCCTTGAGCCACGCTTGCACGCAAAGCATTTCGCGTTCGGGTCCGCGAACGTTTCCGGCGAGTAACCGCTTCGGCCCCGCTCGTCTCGTCCTCCTCGCCTCCCCCTGGCGCCGGCTCGGCCGCGTGGGCTCTTCAGAACGTCGATAATACGCCGGCGATCGTGGCGGTCATGAACGTGGCGAGCGCGCCGCCGAGCACGGACCGAAGGCCAAGGCGGGCGACGTCGTGCCGGCGACTCGGGGCGAGGCTGCCGAGGCCCCCGATCTGGATCGCGATGGATGCGAAGTTCGCGAAGCCGGCGAGGGCATAGGTGGCGATGACCTGGCTGTGTTCGGCGAGATCGCCGAGGTGCTTCGACAGATCGACGAACGCCACGAACTCGTTGAGGACGATTTTTTCGCCGATCAGGCTGCCCACGAACGGCGCGTCTTTCCAGGCGACGCCGAGAACCCAGGCGACGGGCGCCAGAACCCAGCCGAAGATCGTCTGGAGACTGAGCTCCACCGAATGGCCCGAGAGCTGGGAGAGCGACGCGTCGATCGAGTGGCCCGCGCCCCATTCGAGCGCCCCGAGCCAGTGAAGCGGTGCGTTCAGCAGCGCGATGAGCGAGATGAACGCG
>DATHQY010000221.1:0-9934 GCA_035482215.1 Polyangiaceae bacterium
CCTCGGTTTGAATCAATCGTCCCTCCTCTTTTTGCACCCCGGACCGGCGTCGACGTTCATGGTCACCGCACGCGGCCAGGGGCAGTTCCCGATGGTCAGGGCAAGCGACCCGACCCAGCCGGCGCACGTCGTGCGTAACGCCGCAGCCGGGCTCCTCATGGAGCGCCACGACGGGGTGAGCGGGCCCGAACGCCTCGCCGGCGACGTGCTGCACGGCCTCTCGATCGACGACGCCGCACGGCAGGTCACCTCCGCGTGGAGCCGCACGCATGCTCGTTGAGTGATCGACCTCGTCGTCCGGCCTGAGGAAATCGCCCAAGTCGCGCGCGAGTGCGCCGCCGCCCCGTACGTCGCCGTCGACGTCGAAGCGAGCGGAATGCACGCGTACCGGGCCAGCGTTTGCACGGTGCAGCTCGCGTGGAACGGAGGCGAGCGCATCGCGATCGTCGACGCGCTCGCGACGCCGCTGGCGCCGCTCGCCGCAGTCCTCGGCGCAAGCACCCCCGTGAAGATCGTGCACGACGTGGCCTTCGACGCGCGCTTGCTCGCCGAAGCAGGCATCGTCCTCGGCGGCGTGCACGACACGGCCATCGCAGCCCGCATGCTCGCGCGCCCCGCTACCGGGCTGGCTGCCCTGCTCTCGTCCGAGCTCGGCGTGAGCATCTCGAAGGCGCTCCAGCACCACGACTGGCGCCTCCGACCTCTCGACGCCGCCATGCTCGACTACCTCGCGCTCGACGTGCGCCACCTCGAGACGCTCGCAGGGAAGCTCTGGCTCGAAGTGCGCGCCCGCGGCATCGAGCCGGAGGTGCTCGAAGAGACGCAGTATCGCATCGCCTCGGCGGCAGCCAGCGCCGCGTTGCCCGCCCCTCCCTACGAAGCGGCGTACTTGCGGATCAAGGGCACCGATCGGCTCAGCGATCGGCAGCTCGCGACCCTCCGCGCCGTCGCGGCCGTGCGCGAACGCGAAGGCGAAGCGCGCGACGTGCCGGTCCACCAGGTCGCCAGCGCCGAGGCGATGCTCGCTCTCGTGCGTGCGCATCCTGCGACGCTGGCGGAAGTAGCGCGCGTCCGCGGATTCAGCCTCGCGACGCCCGGGGCGGTGGCGTTCGCCAAGGCCCTCGTGCAGGCGATCACCGGCGCAGACGACACGCTGCCCGCAGACGAGCGCGCGCACTTTCACCCCGTGCCCCCACCGGCCGCGCTGCTCCGCACGCGCCGGGAACGCGAGAACCGGCTCATCGCCTGGCGCCGAGCCGAGGCGAAGCTCCGTACCGTCGACGAGCAGGTCGTGCTCCCCGGCCACTGCTTGAAGCACGCCGCTTACACGGACGTCGACACGCTCGAGGGCCTCGCGCATGTACCCGGGATCGGTGCGTTCCGCGTGGAGCGCGACGGATCCACGATTTTGCGCGCGCTCGCCGGCGAGTGGACGCCGCCCGCGGGTACGATCGCTCCCGCGGACGGAAACGGCGCGTGAGCGCGCTCCTGGTCGTGGCCGGAGAAGCTTCCGGCGACCGCGCTGCCGCCGCCGTCGTCGCGCGCCTGCAAGACCACGCGGCCTTCGGGCTCGGCGGCCCGGCGCTCGCGCGTGCCGGAACGGAGCTCGTGAGCGACCTTCGCGACGTCACCGCGATGGGCATCGGCGAGGCGAGCCGCCGCGCCTTCGCCACCGCGATCGCGTTCGCGCGCGTCCTGCGAGGCGTACGAAAGCGCCGGCCGAAAGCGGCGCTCCTCGTCGGCTACACCGAGTTCAACGCCCGCCTTGCGCCGTGGCTCCGCCGCGCCAGTGTGCGCGTCGTGTGGTATTGCGCGCCGCAGGTTTGGGCATGGCGCCCGGGACGCGCGAAGACGCTCGCACCGCTCGTCGACCGCATGGCCGTCGTCTTGCCCTTCGAGGCGCGCTTGTGGCGCAACGCCGGCGCCGACGCCACCTACGTGGGCCATCCCGCGCTGGAGACGCCGCTCCTTCCGCGCGCCGACGCGCGCCGCGCGCTCGGCATGACACCGTACGCGAGCGGCATCGCGATCCTTCCCGGCAGCCGCCCGCACGAAGTCCGGCGGCTCCTTCCGCCGATGCTCGCGGCGTACCGCCTCCTCTTTCGAGACCGCGCGGCGGTCGACGCGCGCATCCTGGTGGCGCCGAGCCTCGACGCCGGAACGCGCCGCCACGTGCAATCGCTCGCCGAGCGAAACCGCGTCGCGACCTACGACGTCGACCCGGCGGACGGCGCCATGCCCGTCTTGCCCGCGTTCGAGGTGGCGCTCTGCGCGTCGGGCACGGCGTCGCTCGAAGCCGCGATCGCCGAAGCCGTTCCTGTCGTCGCATACCGCGTCGGCCTCACGACCGAGATCGCCGCACGCGTTCTCCTGCGCGTGCGGCACATCGCGCTGCCCAACATTCTGCTCGGTCGGAGCGCCTTCGCAGAGGTCCTGCAGCGGGACGTCGCGCCGCAGAAGCTCCACGACGCACTCGTTCGCGCGCTCGATGACCGCCCCGCGCGTCTCGTCGCCTGCCGCGAAGTCACCGCGGCACTCGGGGACGAACGGAGGCCATCGGCGCGCGTCGCCGAGATGTTGGCGCCGTGGCTCTAGCCCTCCCCCGCAGCGGCGTGCGACATGACACGGCCGAGCCGGCAAGTGCGATCCCCGCATTGCTCGCGGTCTCGCTCTTGCTTCTGGTCGTTCGCCTTTACGCGACCGCGCAGATCGGCTTCGGCGATTCCGAAGCGCTCTACGCCGCATACGCGGCCCACCCGCAGCCCGCGTACCTCGATCATCCCGGGATGATCGGGGTTGTCGCGCGCGCGATCGGCGGCGGTCGACCGCCCTCCCCGTGGCAAGCGCACATCGTGACGGCGCTCCTCGCCACGGCGTTTCCGTGGCTCATGTTCGTGGCGTGCCGCGCGTGCGGCGCTCCGCGCGAACGCGCCGCTGCGGCAGCGCTCGTCGTGGCCCTCGTGCCCGAGATGGCGATTGGTCTCTTTGCGCTGACCCCCGATTTGCTGCTGGCCCTGTGCTGGACCGCGGTGCTCGCGCTCGTCGCCGCAGGCCTGCGCGCGCCGCCGCGTGGGCCCGTCGCCGCCGCGTGCTTTGCCGCCGCCGGCGTACTCACGGGCGTCGCCGCCGCGTCGAAGATCACGGGTGTTCTGCTCGCTGCGGCGCTCGTTCTTACGTACACGAGCCGCCCCGCGCGCGCTCACGCGCGAACCTTCGCGCCATGGCTCGGCCTGGCCGCAGGCGCCCTCGTCTTCGCACCGGTCGCGCTGTTCGAAGCGCGGACCGGCTGGCCGATGTTGCGACACCGCTTCGTCGATACGCAGGGGGCCGCGGGCCTGTCGTTGCGCAACGCCGGGGCGCTCTTCTTCGGCCAGCTCGCGTACCTTTCCCCAGTCACGGCTGGGGTGGCTTACGGAGCCGCCCGGAGCCTCTGGCGGGCCGGTCGGCCCGAGCTCGACTGTACGGCCAAGCCGAGATCGTTGCCATGGCAACGATCTCCAATTTCTGAACCTGGGCCGGCGCGGACCGGGGACCCCGTCACGACGTGGCTCCGCCTAGCAGCGTTCGTGCCGGGCACCCTTCTCGTCGCACTCTGCCTATGGAGCCGCGTCGCGGAACCGCACTGGCTTGCCCCGGCGTTTCTTGCGCTTGCCCCGGCTGCGGCGCGCGCCCCCGCCGCGCAGGGTCCGCGAGGGCTTTCGCGTCGGTGGATCCGCGCGGCGTGCGCGACGGGCTTCGCACTGATCGCCGCGGTCCACGCGTGGGTGCTCGTTCCGGCGGCCCTTCAGCTCGCGCCGGCAGCCACCTATGACCCACGGCTCGACATCGCGAACGAGCTGTACGGGTGGCCCAACGTGACGAGCGCCGTGCGCGCGGAGCTCCGGCACATGCCACCCGATGCGGTCGTTGCGGCTCCCCATTGGGTCCTCTGTGCGCAGCTCGCAGCGGCGCTTCATGGAGAAGCTGACGTCGGATGCAATACGCCCGTCGAAGACGACTTCGATCGCTGGCTCCCCCGAGCCCAATGGCGCGCGCGCGACGCGCTCGTCTGGGTGACCGACGCCCGATTTCCGTTTCCGCCGCCGGGAGTCGAGCGCGTGCTTCTGCATTCGACCGGGGTCCGCATCGAGCGCGAGGGCCGCATCGTGCGCACGTTCACGATCGCGGTCTACGCGCGTGAGGCGAGCGCCATGCGGTGAACTGCGGCCAAACGGATCGGGCCCCGATGGGAATGGCCGATTCAGCCGTCGAATCGCGAAGCGCTACGCCGTCATCGGCCGAAGTCCGGCGTCGCGAAGCAGCGAACGGTCTTCGTGCGCTTCCGGGTTCGACGTCGTGAGGAGCTTTTCTCCGTAGAAAATCGAATTCGCGCCCGCGTACATCGCCAGGAGCTGCGCTTCGCGCGGGAGCTCCTCACGCCCGGCGCTGAGGCGCACGCGCGCGTTCGGCATCAGGATGCGTGCACACGCCACCATGCGCACGACGTCGAGTGGATCGACCGGCGGGAGGTGCTCGAGCGGCGTGCCGGGCATGCGAGCGAGTGCGTTGATCGGCACGCTCTCGGGTTGCGGGGTGAGGTTTGCGAGTGTGGCGAGCATCGCGCACCGGTCGTCGACGGTCTCGCCGAGACCGATGATCCCTCCGCTGCACACGGTGATGCCAGCCGCACGGACGTTTTGCAGCGTGCGAAGGCGATCGTCGTACGTGCGCGTGGACACGATCGACCGGTAATGCTCGCGGCTCGTGTCGAGGTTGTGGTTGTACGCGTCGAGGCCGGCGTCTTTGAGCTTCTTGGCCTGCGTATCCGTCAGCATGCCCAGCGTGACGCACGCCTCCATCCCCAGCGACTTCACGCCACGCACCATGGCGAGCACGCGATCGAACGCCGGCCCCTCCTTGACCTCGCGCCAGGCCGCGCCCATGCAGAAGCGCGTCGCCCCGGCCGCTCGTGCACGCTCCGCGGAGGCCAGCACCTCGTCCACGTCGAGCATCTTTTCGGGGCCGACCGGCGACGCCGCGTGGTGGCTCGACTGCGAGCAATACGAGCAATCCTCGGGACAGCCGCCCGTCTTCACGCTGAGGAGCGTGCAGAGCTGAATTTCGCTGTCGGGATGGCGCGCTCGATGAATCGACCGCGCCTCGTCGAGTAGCTCGAAAAGCGGCCGGTCGTAGAGCGCCCGGACGAATTCGCGCGTAAACGGCGGTGTTGCAGATGTCATGAGGGGCTCGACTCTAGCAGAGCGCGCGGTATGGTCCTGCCTCGCGCGGGGGTTTTCGCCGTCCGTCCCCATGCCAAGCATACTTCTCGTCGACGATTCCCCGGTGGCGCTCCGCGCCCTTGCTCAACGCCTCGCATCGGAAGGGTTCGAAGTGCGCGAAGCGCTCTCCGCCACCGCCGCGCGCAATCTCGACAGCGCGACGCTCGGGCGGCTGCAGTGCGCGATCCTCGATCTGCAGCTGGCCGACGGCGACGGCACCGACCTCGCCGCGTCGCTCGCCGGCAGGCGCCCGTCCCTGCCCATCGCGTTCTTCACGGCGGGCGCGACGCCCTCGCTCGTGGAGTGCGCGCGCGGCCGCGGTCCGGTGTTTCTGAAGCCCGACGTGACGCCGGTCCTCCAGTGGGTGAAGCGAACGCTCCGCTCCAGCCAGCCACCGCCGTCGCTCGGGAAGTAGCGGGACAGCACTGCGGCTGTCGGGCGACGGCGCTTGTCGCCGCGAGCGTTGCCGGCCGCGAGCGTTGCCGGCCGCAAGCGCTGCCGGCCGCGAGCGCCGTGACCGCGACCGGCCAGGCCGCACCGCTCAGCCTCCGCCGACGAAATGCACGATCTCGATCTCGTCGTTCTCGGCGACGCGCCGCTCGCCATGCTGCGCCCGCGGTACGACGGCGCGGTTCACTTCGACCGCGACGGGTCCTTCCGTGAGCCCGAGGTATTCCACGAGGCCGCGCACCGTTACGCCTTCGGGAATTTCGCGGCCTTCGCCGTTCACGCGCACGTGCATGCCAACGCCGCCACCCTAGTTCGAGCGACGCCGAGCCGCCACCCGCCGCCGGGCCCGCGACTTCAGACGCCCGCGAGAAGCCGGCGCACACGATCGAGCACGCGATCCGCGAGCGCCGCCTTTGGCAGCGTGGCCAGCGGCTCGACCCCGTCGGCGTCCACGATCGTCGCGCGGTTGTCGTCTCGTCCGAAGGCGCTCTCCGCTTCGTTGGCCACCACGAAGTCGACCCGCTTCTCCGCGAGCTTGCGCCGCGCGTAGACGACGAGCTCTCCTTCGGCCGCCGTTTCGACCGCGAACCCGACGAGCACCGGCCGCGGGCCCGTGCGGCGCGCACCGATGCCCGCGAGCAGATCCGGGTTACGCACGAGCGGAATCGCCAGCGCCTCGTCGCCCTTCTTCACCTTGCGCAGGCTCACGTGCGCGGGCCGGTGATCGGCCACGGCCGCGGCCATGATCAACGCATCGGCTCCGAGGAGATCGTTGCCCAACGCAAGGTCGAGCGCGGCTTGCATCGACAGCGCTCCGCGCACGTCTATGCGCTCGACGGAGGGCGGCGTCGCCAGCGCCACCGGACCCGCGATGAGAGTCACCGTGGCGCCTCGCGCCGCTGCACGCGCGGCGATCGCGAAGCCCATCTTGCCGGTCGAACGATTGCCGAGAAAGCGCACGGGATCGACGTCCTCGAGCGTGGGCCCCGCGGTCACGACGATGCGCAGGCCCCCGAGATCGGGTGGCGTGAGCGCGCGCAGAATCGCCGCAGCGATGGCATCGGGCTCCGCCATGCGCCCCACGCCGGATTCGCCCGAAGCGACCTCGCCGTCCACCGGCCCGACGAGCCTCACGCGGCCCTGTGACGCCAGCTCGGTCACGTTGCGCTGCGTCGCGGGGTGCGCCCACATGCGCGGATGCATGGCCGGCGCCGCGAGCACAGGCCCACGCGCGCAAAGCGCCAGCGCGGTGACCAGATCGTCCGCGCGTCCCGCCGCCAGACGCCCAAGCACGTCGGCCGTCGCGGGGACCACCGCGACGACGTCCGCCCGCGACGCGAGATCGACGTGCATCTCCCCCGCGAACGCGGGATCCCACATGTCCGACGCAACGGGCCGGCCGGTGACCCCCGCGAACGTGACGGCGCCGACGAAACGCGTCGCGGACGCCGTCATCACGGGCAGAACCGTGACGCCTGCTTTGACGAGCCTGCGCGCAACCTCGACCGCCTTGTAGGCAGCCACGCTGCCGGTCACGCAGAGAGCGACGACCGCCCCGCGCTCGGCAGGCGCGCCGCGCGCGGGACCGGCGCCGGAGGGCGTCCCGGACGACGCCATCGAGTCGAGTTCGGTTCTTTTCACGCGCACTCCATCGAGACTAGCTCGTCCCTTCGGCCCTTGCGCGCCCGGATCGCCCGTGATACCGCGCACGCTCCTCCACGCCTCCTCCCCCATGAGTCTTTCGATCGGTATCGTCGGCTTGCCGAACGTCGGGAAATCGACGCTCTTCAACGCCCTGTCCTCCGCCAAGGCCGAAGCCGCCAACTACCCGTTCTGCACGATCGAGCCGAACGTGGGGGTCGTCGCCGTGCCCGATCCGCGGCTTGCCGCGCTCGACTCGGTCGTGCACGCCGACCGTATCGTGCCCGCCACGATCGACTTCGTCGACATCGCCGGCCTCGTGCGCGGCGCCCACAAGGGCGAGGGTCTCGGCAACCAGTTCCTCGCGCACATTCGCGAGGTCGACGCGGTGGTGCAGGTCGCACGGTGCTTCGAGGACTCGAACGTCGTCCACGTCGAGAACAAGGTCGACCCGGTCGCCGACATCGCCACGGTGACCACCGAGCTTTGCCTGAAGGACCTCGAGACGGTCAACAAGCGCGCCGATCGCGCGCGCAAGATGATCAAGGCGAACAATCCGCTCGACAAGCTCGCCCTCGACTTGTGCGAGGGGATCGCGAAGCACCTCGACGAGGGCAAACCCGCCCGCATGTTCCCCGTGCCCGACAACGTGGACGCCGTCGCGATCGTGCGCGAAATGCACCTTTTGACGGGCAAGCCCACGTTCTACATCGCGAACGTCGACGAAGGGTCGCTCGCGAATCTGGACGGCAATCGGCATTTCCAGGCGCTGAAGAAGCACGCGGAGACGGAAGGCGCGGGCATCGTGCCGATCTGCGCCGCGCTCGAAGCGCAGATCGCCGAGCTCGATCCCGCGGACCGCGCCGAATTTCTCGCCAGCGCGGGCCTCGCCGAACCCGGTCTCCACCGCGTTGTCCGCATGGGATACGACCTCCTCGGCCTCATCACGTTCCTGACGGCCGGCAAACAAGAAGTGCGCGCGTGGACGGTGAAACGCGGCGCGAAGGCGCCGCAAGCGGCCGGCGCGATCCACACCGACTTCGAAAAAGGCTTCATCAAGGCCGAAGTCGTGTGGTGGGAGGACTTCGTGAAATTCCAAGGGGAGGCCAAAGCCCGCGAAGCCGGCAAATTGGGAATCGAAGGAAAGGACTACGTCGTCCGCGACGGCGACGTGATGCACTTCCGGTTCAACGTCTGAGAATTTGCCTGGATCGTCGCTGCGTGGGGAATTCGTGGGGTAATCGGACCGCTGCCGCCGGAAACCTTCGGCGTCTCTGAAAGCTCGGGAATGAGCTCGGAGAGCGGCCCGAGCTCCCCCAGGTCCCAGCTCCGCGCCTTGCGCCGGTACGCGTCGATCATCTTGTGGGAATGGTGACCCGTTCGGTCGCTGATCCACGTCTCCGTCTTCCCGACCGCGAGTGCGATGGTGACGAAGGTGGCGCGAAGGTCGTGCGCGCGCAGCGGTTGCCGGACGTCGCTCCGCTCGAAGAGCTGGGGACGGGTCACCCCCACGCGACGGAGGTCACGCCGTAGCCGGTCGGCGAGGTGCTGGACGCTGATCGGCACGCCCTCGTCGGCGAAGACGTGGTCGTTCGGCTCCGTGCACGGTTGCCGGCCCTTCCATCGCTTGAGTGCCTCGATGACGTCCGGTCGGAGGTTCCAGTCGCGGGGATCATCCGTCTTGTTCTTGTCGAGGTTGATGCGCCCGCGCTCGATGTCGACGTCACGCCATCGCAGGGCCGCCATCTCGTCCGTGCGCATCCCCTCGCGAGCGAGAAAGCCGTACGCCAGCCGGCGCAAGAGCGGCACGCCTGGCTGGCCTCCCTGCGCGGCCTGCCCGCGCATGAGAAGCGCGTCCTCGTCGGGGTAGAGGCACTCTTTCGCGCGCGCGTCGCCGTTGCGCGGGAGCCAGCCGGCGGGGATCGGGTTGTCCTTGCGCCACTTGCCCGGGTAGACCGCGAGGCGCATCAGGCGCGCCATCGTCTGCGCGATCTGCCGCCGCGAGCCTGGCGAGAGCTCGGAGGACAGGTTCGCCATCACAAACTCGGCGTGATCGAGCGTGAACTCGTCGACGCGGACGCCGTCGAGGTGCGGGAGCACGTGCTTTCCGAGCCGTTGCGCGTCGTCCGACGACGAGCGCTTCGCCTTCACGTGGTCGGGGTACTTCTTCGCGAGCTCGCCGTCCGTCCACGACTTGGCCCACGCCGAGAAGAGCGGAACAGCTCCCCTCCCCTTCTCGCGCGCGTGCCCCGCGCAGAGCGTCTCCACGGCCACGCATACCGCTTCCCAGGGGCGGCCCGCGCGTGCCTTCGCGCCCATCTTGAGCAGCTCCTCGATCTGGTCCGCATGCCCGGCCTTGCGGAGACGGACCGCGAGCGACGCGAGCGCCTTGCAACGTTCCACGGCCGCCGGCTCGTCGGCGCACGTCTCGAGTACGAAGTCGCGACGTGTGCGGCCTTCGAGCGTGATGCGAGCTGCGAATCCGTCCGCCAAGTGGCGGAGCTCTCCGGTGGCTTCACGGGGCATGGCCTATCGGTCCTTCCGTGCGGTCTTACGACGCGTCATCTTCTCCACCGCTGCGAACG
>DATHQY010000222.1:0-3650 GCA_035482215.1 Polyangiaceae bacterium
CTCCGCGTCCCCCGCCAGCTCCTCGTGCGCCAGCCCGCGCAAGGACAGCTCGATCTTCCCGTCGGCCAGGATGTTGGTCACGCGGAACCGCCCTGCGTCGCCGCGCGAGAGGCCGTGCGGCTCGGCGCGGGGGACCAACCCGACGAACCCCCGCTCGACGATGACGAAGAGCCCGCGCGCTGGATCGTCGCGCCATGCCTCGCCGTGGACCCACTCGTCGAGCTTGAACTCGCCTCGGCCGCCCAGCATCTCGCTGACGCGCATCGTCCCCGCGAGGCGCGACGTGTCGTCGAGGAAGAGACGTAAGCCATCGGCGACTGACGTCTGCTGAGACGGGTTGATTCCTATGCGTACCCATGGTGGGGGATCAGGCGCCGCCGGGTTGTGGCAAGGCCTTGGGTGCTTGTTCGGTCGCCTCGCTGACGTCCTCGTTGATGGCCTCGCGAATGACTCTCTCGGTCAGGTCATTGAGGTGGGCGTGCAGCTCCTCGGATAGGGCGAGAAACTCCGGCCAGAGCGTTCCGTGCTGGAAGGCCTTTGGTGCACGGACGATGACCGTGCTGTAACGGCGCCCGCGCTCGCGGTACGGATGGAGCCCGTATCGCCTGCAGAGTGCGACAAACAGCTTGCGCTTCCAAGGGTCCGGTAACGAGTAGAGGAGCTCCTCATCCTGCTCGCGCCCCCGAAGCTCGGCGAGGCGGGCGCGAATGCGCTCGGCAGCGCGTCGAGCGGCCTCGCGCTCACCATCGACGGTGGTGCCGGCGTGCAGCGCCTCGATCTTGCGAAGCTTCTCCAGGAGCGTTCCTTCAAGCGGCAGCATCGGGCGCGAGCCAAGCACGCCGACGAGATGGCGTCAGCCCTGGTCGTTTCCGGGACGGCGGACTACGCGGCGACGGGCGTTTCGCTCTCGGCGAGCGAAGCGGCGTAGGTCTGCGGCAAGAGCGCGACGAGGCTCTTCTCTCCGCCGAGGATCTTGGCGAGAGTGTCGCGGAGGTACGCGCGGGGGTGGACCCCCATCCTCTTGCATGTCGTGAGGATCGTCAGCGCGTCAGCGGCGCGTCGTGCGCTTTGCTCGTGGCCCACGAAGAGCCATGTCTTGCGATCCAAAACCCAAGTACGCAGGCCGTTCTCGACTTCGTTGTTGGTCAGCTCCATGAGCGGGTCGCGAAGGAACGCCGTCAGGCGCGACCATTGCCGATCCAGGTAGCCGACGGATTGTCCGAAAAGGCTTCTTGGTTCCACGTCGCGCAAGCGTTGGTCGACCCAGTCGCGCAGCTCGGCGACGACCGGCGCACTGTCACGCCCTCGCCGCTCGAAGCGCTGCGCGAGCGTCTCACCGAGCCGCTTGGACTCGGCGTCCACGTGGAAGATCTGGGCATAGAGCTCGAGGCCGGGGACGGCGCGTGCATCCCCGCGGCGGAGAGCTTCGACCAGGCCGCGCCGGCCGTGCGCGTTGCATCCGCCACGGTGGCCGCCGGCGTGCTGCTCGACGCAGTTGTTGGTGGGCGAGCCGTCGCACATCACGCTGCCGAGGGTGCGGCCCTCGAAGAACTTCTTGAGATGCTCGGCATGCGCACTGGGCGCGTACAAGAAGCACGCGTAGCGATGGTCGCCTTCGATGAGCCAGAGCGCGCCGTTCTTGATGCCCAGCGGGTGCGAGGCATCGAGCACGGGGATGCGCGTGGCGTCGAGCGCGGTGAAACGTGACGAGAGACACGACTCGCGGATATGCCGGACGATCGGGTCGAACAGGTCGATCACTCGACCGACCGAGGAGGCGAGGGTATTGGCCGCCAGCGGCACGCCTTCGGCGCGCGCGTTTCGCTCCATGCGCTCCCACGGCACGGCGTCTTGGTAGTGGTCGACCAGGGCCTGCACGAGCAACTCGTGGCCGAGAATGCCGCGATCGACGGCTTCGTCGGGCGTGGGGGCGGTCACGACGTAGCGATGGCAACGCGGGCAGGAGCACGTCTCGACCTGCGTCTGCGAGACGATGAATTTCGACGGCTCGACATCGAGCTTCTCGGCCGTCGTCTTGATGCCGATGCGCGCCAGCTGGACATCGCACTGCGGGCACCGGCGCTCGGCCTCAGGAACGAGCCTCACGTCGGGAACGCGCGGCAGGTGTGCGGGCAGTACGGGCCGGCCATGTGCGGTCGGCTTCTTGGCGCCTCGCTTCTTCGGCTTCTTCTCCGGGGCGGGTGCGGGTTTCGCGTCATTGGCCGGCGACGTCCACAACAGCGGCAGCTCCATCTGCAAGCGGCGCATCGCCTCGTGGGGCGGTCGCTTGCGCGACCGGCTCGTGAGCCGTCGCATCAGCTCTCCGTTGAGGTCGCGCATCCTCACGAGCAATGCCACGATCGCCGTGACCAGTGTGGCGATGGCGCCCTTGGCGATCATGTCCGTGATGAACGTCTTGACGGCCTCCAGATCAGGCGTCAGCGCGCTGGTAATCGGCGGAGGTCGGTCGCTCGGCGCGGACACGGCCATCGCTCTTTGCCGCAGGGCGCTCGAGATGAAAAGACCTTTCCGAAGGCCGCCCCGAAGATCGATCTCACAAAGTGCGAGCGCCGTGCACACGCAACGGCGGTGACCACCGCGCGCGACGTCCCGCTCCGCGCAGCTCGATGCCCTCGAGGACCAAGAGCAGCTCGGCCGCTTCAATGACGACGCGGCTCTGGTCCGCCGCCCAAGGCAGTCTGTAGCAGCCTTTCTCCAAGCGCTTCGTCACGAGCACGTAGCCGTCGCGATCCCAGTACAGAACTCGTACGCGATCGGCGCGGCGCGAGAAGAAGACGAACATCGTCCCCGACAGCGGGTCCTCTGCGAACTGCGACCGCACCAACGCGGATAACCCATCGATGCCCTTGCGTCCGTCGACCCGCTCCGTGGCCACCAACATCCGCACCCCCGGAGGCAGGGTCAGCATCCGCGACCGTGCCGCGCCACTATCTCGATAATCTCCGCCAGCCGCTCGGGGTCCAGATCCTCACGGACGCGAATCGTGACGCCCCCCGCGACGATCTCGATCTGCTCGAACCTTGCCGGGGCAACAGGGACGGCGACGAACGCGGGGGCCCCGCTCTCCGCCAGGCGCTTCTTCCAGTAGTACACACGTTGCGCGGAGATCCTTCGGCGCCGCGTGAACTCCGCGATGCTCTCGCCTGAGCGCGCAAGCTCGGCGAGCGCCTCTCGCGCTTCGTGCTCACGCCATACTCGCCACCCGCGCCGCCCGTCCGTCGTCCGTTCCCCGTCCATCGCGTCCTCCGCTCATGCGCGTAGGCCACTTCCGGGCATCGCGGAACGACGTCACTCGCCGATGGGTTACGGTGGTGTCTCCGGACGCCGTGGGCCAGGACGACGCGGGGAATGGTCAATCGAGCATCGCGGCGTTGGTGAACGGTTCGGTGGTGGCGTTCAACCGGTGCGCGTTCGTGGCGGGGGCCGGTGCGAATGGCGCCGACGGGGTGACGGGGAGCAACTACGATGGTGGAACCGCGCCCGCGGGGCAGGCCAATGATGGGGGTGCTGGGGGTGCTGGGGGATTCATTGTTTGTGGAGATGGGACTTCGTCTACGGGTGGGGCTGGGGGTAATTCGACGCCGACGGGCGGCGCGGATGGATCCGCGGTGCCGATGCCGGTACTTACG
>DATHQY010000223.1:0-6955 GCA_035482215.1 Polyangiaceae bacterium
AGACTCGCTCCAGGGCGTGGCTTCCGGACGCGCGGCGGGCATGCCCGTGGTCGGCGTGACGACGACGCACACCGCAGCGGAGCTCGCCGATTGCGCGCTCGTCGTGAGCGACTTCCGCGGTCTCACGCTCGCGCGACTGCAAGCGCTCGTGAGTGGAGCGTGAGTCGAGGCTCGGCGCGAGGCGGAGCCTCTATCACCACGTCACGAAGTACGCCCAGGCGTAATCGCCGGACGTCGTCTGAATGCAATAGCCGCCGTTCCGTGCAGCCGGGAGCGACGCCCAGTCGTCATTGGTGCAAGGCATGGTCGTCCCGTTGATGCTCAACGTGCGGCCATTGGCCAGATTGCCGCAAACGCCCCCGCTCACGCTTGCCGTGGTCTCGTAGCAAACGGAGCCCGAGCCCAGGTCGAATGCGGAATCGCTCGCGTTCGTGAACTCGACGGGGTTCGTGCAGAGGCCCGTGCAAGGAGTCTGTGCGGCCTGTGCGCTCGCGTCGAAAGCCAGGTAATGCAGGTTGATGAGGCCCGTGTCGAAGACGACGCGGACGGCGTGCGCCCCGGCGGAGAGGAAGACATCGGGCACCACCGCATCCACGAACGATTGCCACCCGAGGCCCGGACCGGGCAGCGGACCGCTGACGTCGGCGCCGTCGACCTCGAGGTGAAGCGACATGGCCGGGTCGCTCGACGCGATGCGCGCCGTGATGTCGTACGTGGCATCGGCCGGGACAACCACGTCGTACTCGAGCCAATCCCCCGGCGCGGTCCAACCGATATCGCAGACCCCCCCCGAGGCCGTATTCGCATCGGACGTCGTCTCCGCGCTCACGTTGGTGGTCGAGCAGCTGGGATCACCCTGGTTCGACGAGGTGGCCACGGAGAACGCGTCGTACGACGTCGCGGCAATGACGACGCCGTCCGCGAGCGCGACCGGAGGAGGCGGCGTGAACGACGGTGGGGGCGCCGCCTCGGTGGGCGCGGGCACCGCGATGACCGCATTCTCCGGCGGAGGAACCGGCAGAATCCCCTGGCCGGCCGCCGTCGTCAGCGCGACGGTGAGAAAGCCGTTTTTCGCGCCGATGTTCTGCGGAACGTAGTCGCTCTCGGAGAAGCTGAACGTCCAGTTCGCCATGTAGGCTTGCGACGAATCGATCGTGTTGAATTCTTCGTCGAGAATCAGCGTCGAAAACGGATTCGTCTGATTGGGCGTATACGCCCACGCTTTGAGGTAGTCGACGAAGTGACCCGTCGGGACGGAGCTCCCGTCGAACGTGCCGGACCACGGGGAGATGCCGCTGCTGGGATCGCCCGGCCAGACGCCGGTGCGAATCTCCATCCGTTCGTTGGCCGGTGTGTTGCCGTTCGCGTCCTGGTCGAACAGCGCGCCGAACTGGCTCGGGTCGGTTTCGCGCCGGATCTCCGTTCCGTCGACGAAAAAGGCGATATATGTCGGGGTCCACTCGATCCGGTAGGTGTAATAGGCTTGCCACGGACGCGACGGCAGATCGAAGATCGCGGCGTGCTCCGTCCGGTAGAGCGGCGGGGTCGTCCCCGGAGTCATGATTTGGGTCTGGCCGTCCGCGCCAGCCAAACCCATTTCGAAATCGATCTCGTGCCACGGCACGGCCGGGGCCGTATCGGATCCAGGCCTCCACAAGAAGAAGGTGCTGATCACGCCGGGCCCGGTGGCTCCAAAAATGCGCGCTTCGAACGCACCGAATCCGTATTGGTTCGTCGTCTCCAGCTCTCCGCTTTTATAGGGTTTCGCCCAAGCCATAGACGAAACAAAAAGGGACAGGGCCGTCCCGCACACGCCGACCGAGCGCGAAAAACTTCTCATGTTGACGTATTCATGAAATCGACATTGGCAATCGTCAATACGTCGCCGAAAGAAGGAGCGACGCGAGTCATCGCCCGGGCGGCGGCCGGCCTGCCCCGCCCGGCGTCTGCGTGAGCCGTTCGGCGCGCTTCGCCGGCGGTCGCGGGCGGGCGTGGCCGGAGCCGTCCTCCGCGGGAGGGCTTCGGCCCAGTCGGCGAACGCGTCGGCCCGCCGGAGAAGAGCCGTCCTCGCGCGCGGGACTGCAGTCCTCGCGACGAACGACATAGTTCTGCGAACGCTGGCTGCCGTTCTTGCGTCGAGAACGGCTCGCCTCACGCCAAGAACCGCTGTCGTCGCCGGAAAACCGCGCCCCTGCGGCGTCTTGGCTCCCTCGCCCGGCCGCGCGCCCTCGCCTCCCGACGAGAGACCCCATCGTCGTGCTCAGCAACGCCCGCCTGCACTTCAGAAGGGCTCTTCTTCCCGTGACGGGCGGCGTCGTCGCTCGGTCAGCTTGGGTCTTCGTCCGGCGGACCGGCCATGCGCGCCAGGTCCTCCTGCTTCACGCGCTCCGTATTGAACTTCGCCGCGCGATCGCGCATCTGCGCGATGACTTTGGCCGCCGGCGGCGGCTCGCCCTTGATCCAGCGGAGCGGATTGATGCGCGCGACAACGAACGAACGCAGGTACGGGCTCGTGAGCCCGCGCGCCTTCAGCCGGCTCACGGCCTGCGCGACGTGCTCTTCGAGATCGAGCACGGCCGTCGCAAGAGACTCGTGCTCCTCGATCGCCTCGGACAACGGCGCGTCGGCGAAGCGCTCCGTGCGCCGCAAGACAGGCCCGTACGCACCGCCGGCGAAGCGCGGCTGACGCTCATAGCAAACACCCAGGGTTACGAGTGCGGGGTCCTCGAGATAGAACGCAAAGCTCGATTCGGGGCGACTGCCATCCTCGGCAAGGAGACCGCGCACAATGCGGATGACCTCGAGAGACCGCTCTTTGAGATTGTGCGCCTTTTCGGTGTTGAGCGCGAGAATCTGCCAGGCGATCGCGCGGTCCGGAACGACGAGCGCGGTAATCGCTTTGGCGCCGATGCGGCGCATCGCTTCGAGGCGGTGGCGGCCGTTGGGGGTCCAGAATCCGCCCGACGGCGCCGTCACGGCGATGACCGGATCGAGGAAGTACCCGGTCTTCGCGATCACCTCGGCGAGGCGTTTGCGGTGCGCCTCGGACAGGTCGCGCTGAAACGGCGTCGGTTCGACGCGATCGATCGGGAGCACGGCGAACACGAGGCCGTGCCCGCCGAGCGGCTCGCGAAACGCCCCGATCGCCGCTCCGCCTTCGGACTCGATGCGCTCGCGAATCGACGCCAAGGACGCCGCCACGTCGGGCCCCACGCACGCCGCCGCCTCGAGGCCGGCGGAGCCTGCTTTCGCCTTCCGCGGAAAGCGTCGCTTCGCCGTCTTGCGCGCCGGTTTCGTGCCGCTCGGGGCGGTTCGTTTTTTCGCCGCCATCTTGGACCTCGCTCGCCCCCGTTCGAACCCGTTCGTCCCGTTCGTTGCGTAAGCACGGCCCGCGCCATCAGCGGAATTGCGCCGCGTAGGCTTTCTCGTCGAATCCGACGAGGACGGCGTCGCCGTCCTTGCCGGTCACGTCCACGATGGGCCGCTTCACGAGCTTTCCGTTCTTCGACAACGCCACGAGCTTTTCGTGTTCGGTCATCGACGGCACGCGATCTTTGAACCCGCCCGCGCGATAACTCTCGCCCGACACGTTGAAGAACCGTGTGAGCGGCAAACCCGAACGGCGAAGCAGCTCGGTGAGCTTCGCGAGCGAAATCGGCTCGGCGACGAGGTCGTGCTTCTCCACGGTGAGCCCGCGCGCTTCGAGCCACGCGAGCGCCTTCCGGCACGTGCTGCACTTCGGATATTGATAAACGCGAATCGTCACGGCGTGAGGCTCCTCGTTCCACCGCAATTGTTCATCGCCGTCGCGATGTCGTCCGGCGAAGTGCTGTACTAGCTTGGTCGCGAATCGGTAGCACAGCCGTACGCCGGCATCGCTATCACTGCGCCCACTGACGTAGCGATCGGAGGCTCGCGGGAATCGCGGATCGCGCCTCGGGCGTTTCGTCTCCGAAGCGGCGCAATCGCCGAACGCGGAGAACCGTCGGGAACCGCGGCGACCCGAGGCTGTCGCAATTCGGGCGTCTGAATCGACGCCAATCGCGAGAACCAAGGTCAATCGAGACCGGCGGCCGCGTCTCGCCCGCCGCCCAGAGGATAAGACGATGAACGTTCGTGGCTTGCTCGCGGCGCGGCGTGCCTTTGTTTTGCTCGCGGGGTTGGCCCTCGCGACGTGCAGCACCGGCTGCATGGCGTCTCCTCAAGGCGCCGACGATCGAGAGGAGGAGACGCGCGAACCGCCGGAAGTGGAAGTGGAGGAACCACTCGACCTCACGGTCGACACGCTCGACGTGGTCCACGGATCGCTCCGCGTGATCGCCACCATGACCGACGGCGCGGCGGATGTTTCCGTGCGACTCGGCGGAGACTGCGAGCATCGCGAAGTCGGCGGCGGAATCTCTACGCCGTCGACGCTCGTCTGGGCGTTCGGCGAAGAGGACGTCGCCGACGCGCTGTCATGCGGGCTCGTCGTGCGGGCGCGGGCGCGTGAAGACAACGCGTTCGTGACGAAGATCGCGACCCTCGACGTCACGGCAGCGACGACCGCAGTCGATGAGACCACTCCCGAGGGCGCGCCGGCGCTCCAGGGCGCCGCTCCGGCGGAGGACGGGATCCACCTCGTTTTCGCACCGCTCTCCCGCGGCGCTCGTCTCACGACGGGCGACAGCGTGCTCGATGCCACCCGCTCCGATCCGAGCGATGACGACCCCGCGACGGGCAGTAGCGGCGAGTTCACCGTTCCGCGGATCGACTTCGCACGATCCGTTCTGCAGAGCCGATCCCTCTATGTGGACGGGACGCCGTTCGTGGCGTCGCTCTCCATCGGAGCGACGGCCCTCGACGGATCGACGGTCGCCACCGAGGGCGACGGCGAGGGGGATCAGGGCGAGGTGGAGGCGCCGGTGCCGACGGACGAGACGTTCAGGCAAGACTAGACCGCGCGCGGCGCGGGCTCGACCGCACTGCATCTTTCCGGCGCCACGACGCAGGGCGTCTCTGCCGCGCACGCACACCGGTCTCGTGCACTCTGCATAGCGCCTACGTGCAGACAGCCACCGGGAGGTGTATCGTCGATTCGGCCTTTTGGGAGGGTCGACATGAAAGTCGGTATTCCGAAAGAGGTAAAACCTGGGGAACGGCGGGTTGCCGCGACCCCCGAGACCGTCGGCCGGCTGCGCAAGCTCGGCTTCGACGTTCTGGTCGAGACGGGCGCCGGCGTCGGCGCGTCCTTCAACGACGCGGCGTACCGCGCGGCCCAGGCGACGATCGTGCCGGACGGGCGGAGCGTGTGGGCACAGGCCGACCTCGTCCTCAAAGTGCAACCCCCGGAGGCGCGGTCCGACGGCGGCCACGAGGCGGACGATCTCCGCGAGAACGGCGTGCTCGTCTCGTTCATTTGGCCCGCGAAGAACCGTGACTTGGTCGACCGCCTCGCGCGGCGAAAGGCGACCGTGCTCGCCATGGATCAGATCCCGCGCATCACGCGCGCGCAGAAGATCGACGCGCTGAGCTCGATGGCCAACATCGCGGGCTACCGCGCGGTCATCGAGGCCGCGAGCTTCTACGGCCGCTTTTTCACCGGCCAGATGACGGCCGCGGGCAAAGTCCCGCCGGCCAAGGTGCTCGTCATCGGCGCCGGCGTCGCCGGCCTCGCGGCGATCGGCGCGGCGCGCGGGCTCGGCGCCGTCGTGCGCGCGTTCGACACGCGGGCCGAAGTCCGCGAGCAGGTCGAGAGCATGGGCGCCGAGTTCCTCCAGGTCGACATCCAGGAAGAAGGCGGCGGAGGCGGCGGCTACGCGAAGACGATGAGCCCCGAGTTCATCGCGGCCGAGATGGCGCTCTTTCTCGAGCAGGCACGCGACGTCGACATCATTCTCACGACGGCCCTGATCCCGGGCAAGCCCGCGCCCGTGCTCATCACGGAAGAGATGGTGGCGGCGATGCGTCCGGGATCGGTGATCGTCGACCTCGCCGCCGAGAACGGCGGCAACTGCGCCCTCACGCAGCCAGGCCAGGTCGTCGCCTCGGGCGGGGTGACGATCGTCGGGTACGTCGACCTGCCGAGCCGCCTCGCGCCGCTCGCGAGCCAACTGTACGGCACGAACCTCGCGCACCTGCTCGGCGACATGGGCGGCTCCGAGTCGTTCAAGGTCGACGCGGGCGACCCGGTCGTGCGCGGTGCGCTGGTGCTGAAGGACGGGGAGCTCATGTGGCCGCCGCCGAAGCCGGAGACGCCCACGCCCGCCCCGGCCAAGCCCGCGGCGGCAGCGTCGTCGCCGGGAGCCGCGCACGGCGCCACGGCACGCACGTCCAAGGCCCGCGGGCCGCTCGCGAGCGGTGCGCGCACCGCGGCGGGGCTCATCGCCGCCGCGGCCGTCGTGCTCCTCGTATCGACAGCGCCGCGCGACTTTCTCGCGCACCTCACCGTGTTCGTCCTCGCCTGCTTCGTCGGGTGGCAGGTCATCTGGAACGTGAAGCCCGCTCTTCACACGCCGCTCATGAGCGTGACCAACGCCATCAGCGGGATCATCGTCGTCGGCGGCATGTTGCAGCTCGTCGGCCCGCTCGGTTCGCCGATCCCGTGGGTCGGCGCGGCCGCCGTGCTGCTCGCCTGCGTCAACGTCGCGGGCGGCTTCGTCGTCACCCACCGCATGCTGCGCATGTTTCGGCGCTGAAAGAAGCTCGGAATGCTCGAGAGTCCGATGACCGCCGTCTACCTCGCCGCGGGGGTTCTCTTCATCCTGAGCCTCGGCGGTCTCTCCACGCAGGAGTCGGCCCGCCGCGGCAATCTCTTCGGCATCGTCGGGATGATCCTCGCGGTCGCCGTGACGGCGATCGCGCGCGTGCACGACTACGGCATCCTCGCGATCGCCGCCGGCGTCGGGTGCGTCATCGGCTCCGTCCTCGCACTCCGCGTCGAGATGACCTCGATGCCCGAGCTCGTGGCCATCCT
>DATHQY010000224.1:0-12489 GCA_035482215.1 Polyangiaceae bacterium
CGACCAAGAAGGCATGCGTCTCGTCGACGTGGTTCGTTCGAACGGTGAGTTCGCCCGCGTACACGCGGTAACGAACGAGGAGCGACGCGGCGCCCTGTGTCTTCACGCGCCAGGCGTTCTTGCGCACCTTGCGAACCTCGACGCCGCTCGCCGGGGCTGCCGCCACGAGCCCTTCGACATGGCGGGCGTATTCGCGCACGAGATACGATCCCGGCGTCCACACTGCCATGAAAAGCTCGAGGGCGTCCGGCAAGGGGCCCGCCGCCGAGCCCACTTCCATTTCGACGTGGACGAGATGCGTGGCGGGCTCCGGGATCGACACCCGGTAGACGATCTTCAAGGATGCCTCCGGCGAAGGAGCGTGCGCAGCGATTCGCCAGCTTCTCTTGCCAGCTCCCGCAGGCAATCGGCCGCCGTGAACGCGTCGGCGAAGCCGGACGCGAGCAAAATGGCCACGGGCCTGTGTTCGACCCGGGCCGTGACCATCGCGACGTCGGCTCCGCCGAGCGCCTCCACGAGCCCGGCATACTCGGCCGTCGGAGCGAGACGCCCGAAGCACGTGCCGGCGCTCGCGAGCGCGTCGCCGAACACGGTGCGAAGATCGTTCTCGATGCGCATGCCCTTCAATGTGGCGGTCTCCGAGGCCCCTTCCGGTCCGCTCCATACCAGAAGGCCGTCGCGGTGCACGGCGAGGAGCACCACGCGCGCCGAGACGCCTCGCGCGCGGGCGACGAGGTCCGCCAGGATCCGGTCGCGTTCGCGCGCGATCCGCAGATCCGAGAGCGTCGCCGCGAACGAAGGCGGCTGGCTCGTGCGCGTCCCGGCGCGCGTCGGCGGGGTCCCGGGGGACGGCGGCGGGAGGCTTTCGCGCGCACGGGGTCGCGCTCCGGAGCTCGGATGGGGCGGGGGAGGGAAAGAGCCGAGCGGAGGGAAAGGGCTGGGGGGATGGGAATGGCTGACGCGAGGCTCGGGATGCGGCGCGGTGCTTGGGCCCCGCGCCGGCAGCGGAGGCGGGGCCTCCGTCCAGCCGCGCGTGCGCGCGGGCGTGCGCGCGGCCGGGGCGCGCGTGCGCCGCGGCGTCGACAGCGGCCCGAGGAGGTCCTCGTCGGTCCACCCCGAATCCAGCACCGCCATCTCCTCCTCGTCGGACAGCGGCGCCGCAATCGGAGGCCCCAGGGCGCGAAAGCCAGGTGCGCTCGGATCCGACAGGCCGGCCAGCGCGCTCTCCATCGTCGCGACCGAGGTGCGCACGGCGCGGACCGGCGCGGCGAGCCAGTGCCCGAGCTCGCGCAACGGATGCGGATCGAGCGCGTCCACGACGGCGATGTCGATTGTCTTCGTGTGGGCGTCGGAGCGCACGGGGAGGGCGAAGAGCCGATCGCAGAGGCCGCCGGGAAGGCGCTCGACCAGCGGCAACACGGGCGCGATGTGGCGCATGTACGGGCCCTCTCCGGCGTCCCGATCGAGGCATCGCTGCAACACGTCGGGGTCCACGCTCTCGCTCGTCACGAGCGCACGAACGAGGGACAGCCTCTCGGTCGCTGCGACGAAGAGAACGTCCGCCAAGATCTCGGGTGTGATCGCGTCCGCCGTCAACAGCGAGCGCGCCAGAGTAGCGGTCACGAGAGGCGATCCTAGCCCCGGCCGTCCTTCCGATAGGCACGAACCCGTGAGAAACCGGCCTCGGAACGCAAATGAGTCCGAGAACTGGCTCGCAGGCAACCAAACGTGAGATCATAGATGCCGCTGTGTCTTCTGCGCCGCTGCCCGATTCGCCGCCTCCGGCTCCGCCGCGCGTGTCCGCCACCGCTTCGCCCGCGGACCTCGTCCAGCGCACGCTGCCCATCGCGATGCTGTCGCTCGCCCTCATCGCGGTGCCCATTCTCGTCCTCGAGCCCGAGGGCCTGCCGCGGCTCCGCGCGCTTCAAACGGAGCTTTCGGGCGTCAGCGCCCAGAACGACGACCTGCAGCGCGAGATCGCGCGCCTTCGCGTGGAGGTGAGAACCCTGCGCGACGACCCCGCGGCCGTGGAGCGGATCGCCCGCGGCGAGCTCGGAATGGTGCGCAAAAGCGAAGTGGTCTTCCAGTTCGGCAAGTGAACGGCGCGCGCTCCCGCCCTCCGCGCAGGATCGCGACCGTCGACCGCTCGTGCTGCTCGGCGCTGCGCTCGTGCTAAACCGAGGCGCCGATGCGGTACGAGGCGGTCATCGGGCTCGAGGTGCACGCGCAGCTATTGACGCGCACCAAGGCTTTCTGCGGTTGCTCGACGGCGTACGGGGCCCCCCCCAACACGCAGGTGTGTCCCGTGTGTCTGGGGCTTCCGGGCGCCCTGCCGGTGCTCAACGGGGAGGCCGTGCGCCTCGCCGTGCGTACGGCGATCGCGCTTTCGTGCGCGCTCCACATGACGAGCCGCTTCGCCCGGAAGAACTACTTCTATCCCGACTTGCCGAAGGGCTACCAGATTAGCCAGTTCGACGAGCCGTTCAGCGGCCGTGGCGAGCTTTCGATCACGCTCGACGGCAAGACCAGGTCGCTCGGGATCACGCGCGTCCACATGGAGGAAGACGCCGGCAAGAGCGTGCACGGCGACGGCGTGTCGGTCGTCGACCTCAATCGATCGGGCGTGCCGCTCGTCGAGATCGTCGGCGAGCCCGACATGCGGAGCGCCGCCGAAGCCGCGGAATACTTGCGGACGCTGCGCGACGTGCTCGTGTTCGTCGGCGTCAACGACGGCAACCTCGAGGAGGGGAGCTTTCGCTGCGACGCGAACGTGAGCCTGCGCCCCGTCGGTGAAACGAAGCTCGGTACGCGCGTCGAGCTGAAGAACATCAACTCGTTTCGGTTCGTCGAGAAGGCGATCGAGCACGAGATCGAGCGCCAGGCCGAAGTCCTCGACGCCGGTGGCCGCATCGTCCAGGAGACCCGGGGCTGGAACGAAGACGCGGGGAAGACGTTCTCGATGCGGAGCAAGGAGCAGGCGCAGGACTACCGGTATTTCCCGGATCCGGACTTGCCCCCGCTCGTCCTCACCGACGCGTTCGTCGACGAGGTTCGCCGATCGATGCCCGAGCTCCCGCGCGCCAAGCGCCAGCGCTTCGTCGACGAGCTGGGTCTGAGCCCCTACGCGGCCCAGGTCGTGACGTCGCACCCGCGCGTGGCCGCGTTCTTCGAAGAAGCGGCGCACCTCTCCGGCCATCCCGTCAAAGTCGCGAACTTCATCCAGAGCGAAGTCCTGCGCGACGTCGAAACGCACGGCCTCGAGGCGAAGATTCCGGTCAGCGCGCGCCAGATCGCCTCGCTCCTCGACTTGGTCGAGAAAGGCTCGATCAGCGGCAAACAGGCCAAGGAGGTCTACGCCAAGATGCGCGGGACGGACGGCGCGCCCGACGCGATCGTCGACAGCCTCGGCATGCGCCAGGTCAGCGACGAGGGCGCGATCGAAGCCCTTTGCCGGAAGCTCATCGAGCAGAATCCCAAGCAAGCCGATCAACTCCGCGCCGGCAAGACGGCGCTCCTCGGGTATTTCGTCGGCCAGGTCATGAAGGAAACCAAGGGCTCGGCGAATCCACAGCTCGTCAACGATGTTCTCAGGCGGCTTCTCGCCCTCGCGTGAGCGCGCGGCGTCCGCGCCTTCGGCGCGCGCTCGCGTCCTCATCGTCGACGACAACGTCGAGCTCGTAGGGTCGCTCCACGCGGTGCTGATGAGCGCCGAGCTCTCCGACGGACGCGCGGCGGCCCAATCGATCGACGTGACCACCGCGTCCCGCGGCGACGAGGGCCTCGCGATCGCGCGCACGCGCGGGTTCGACGTGGCCATCGTCGACGTGAAACTCCCGGACACGAGCGGCGTCGACCTCATTCCGCGCCTTCGCGCCGCTTGCCCGTTCGGCGAAGTGATCCTCATTACCGGCTTCGCCACGATGGACGCGGCGATGGGCGCGCTCCGCTCCGGCGCGTACGCGTTCGTGCCGAAATCGTTCCGGCCCGAGGAGCTCGTATCGACCGTCGAGCAAGCGCTCTCCAAAGTGCGGCTCGCGCGCGAGCGCGACGAGCTCGAGCGCCGCTACCGCGCTCTCGTCGAGTTGACCGACGTGCTCGTCGTCGGCCTCGACGCGGACGATTGCGTCGTCCTTTTCAACCGCAAAGCGTCGCTCTTCTCCGGCGTCGAGCCCGGCGAAGCCACGGGGCGGCCCTTCAACGAGAGCTGGATCCCCGAGGAGGACCGGATTCGCATGCGCGAGGCCATTGCGCTCGCCCGCGCCGGCCGCACGCAAGAGGTCGAAACCGGCTTCGTCGACCCGGCCTCGCCGAAGACCCGTGTCCCCGAGTGGCGGGGAGGGGCCGTCCGCCCGCGTGTGCGATGGCACCTCTCGATGGCGCGCGGCGGCGGGGAGGAGCCGGCGCTCCTCTACGGGTTCGGGATCGACGTCACCGAACGCCGTGCGCTCGAGAAGCGCGCGGCCGACGCCGAGGCGCTGTCGGCGATGGCCACCCTCGCGCTGAACCTCGCCCACGAGATCCGCAACCCGCTGAACGCCGCCAATTTGCAGCTCCACTTGCTCGGCCGGCACGTCGACAAGCTGCCCGTGGACGAGGAATCGCGGAATCTACTCAAACACAAGGCGCAGATCGTGGGCGACGAGATCGGGCGCCTCGGCCGGCTCCTGACAGAATTTCTGGACCTCGCGCGCCCGCGCGGCGTCGTGCGCGAGCTCGTTCATTTCGGAAAGCTGGTCGACGAAGTCCTGGACCTCGAGCAGGGATCCGCGGCGGCGCGTGGCGTCGTCGTCGAGCGCGACCTGGGCAGCGACTGCGTCCTGGTGGGCGACGCCGAAAAGCTGAAGCAGGTCGTCCTGAATCTGGTCGTGAACGGCCTCGAAGCGCTGAAAGAGGGCGGTGTCCTGCGCGCGCACGTCGGGTGCGAAGGCGACAACGTGCGCCTCGTCGTCGAAGACACGGGGTCCGGGATCGAGCCCTCCGCGCTCGCGCAGGTGTTCGACCCCTTTTTCACGACCAAAGAGGCAGGCACGGGGCTCGGCCTCTCGATCGTGCGCAAGATCGTCGACCTTCACCACGGGGAAGTGCGGATCGAAAGCGAGCCCGGGGTCGGTACTCGCGCGTCGATCCTCCTCCCGCGCGGGCGCTAGCCCCGCTTACCGGCCGGGTGGGCGAAGCGGCAGCGCCGTCGTGGAAACGGGCGCGGGGGGAATGCGGCCGAGCTCGGGCGCGGCCGTGGAATCGATGGCCGAGAGTGCCGCGAAAAGCCGATCCATCCCGACGCGGAGCGCGGGGCCTTTTTGGAACAGCTCCGCGGTGCGCACGAGGCGCAGGGCGGTCGTCTTTCCGAGGTCAATCTCGCGCTCGACGAAGGCTTCGAACGACGGGAAGTGCTTCGCCTCGTAAAGACGGCGCGTCTCGATGTCCTTCAGGATCAGGCCGATGTCGAAGAACGACTTCGCGAGGTTCTTCCGTAAGCCTTTGATCTGCGACAGCAAAGCATGCAGGTCGCGGACCCGCTCTTTGATGTCTTCCGCGTCCGCCGGGGTACGAATCGTCGCCCGAGCGCTGCCGGGAAGGGGGGGCTCAGCCGCGCGTGCGCGCGCTTCAGCCGCATGCTTGGCCGCGTGGCGTGCGGCCCACGGAGCCGCTCCGCGCAGGCCCAACTTGCGCTTGCCTCCGTCGTCCTTCCCTGCCGCACCCTTCGGTGCCGCGGACTTGCCCGGCGCCGGCGGCTTGATGGACGCCGCTTTGGTCACCGCAGCCTTCTTCGTCTTGGCCATATCGCTCTCAGTTCGGGGCAACGCCCTTGAAACGATCGCGCCCCACTCCCCAGGGTTTCGCCGGGGGGTGACTCGGGCGAAACGTCTTGGGCCGTTTACCAGAATTCGCGGGGTACAGTCTAGATTGGTGTTGGGCTCCGCGCGCTAACGGGATCCCAACTGGACCCCAAACGGGACGCCAACGGGGCCCCAACGGGACCATTCGCTCACGAAAAGTGATCGAATCCCCCTGCGGTGGCTGCGCATTCCCCGTGCGCACCGCGCACCGAGACGCCGCTTCCCGCGACGACCTGGCCGATTCGCCGAAAGCCTTCCACGGGCGTGGGGCTCGCCGCGACGAGCGCGTAGTCCTCGCCTCCGCCGAGCGCGAGATCGAGCGGGTCGACGCCCAAAGCGGCCGCCGCTTCTCGGAGGCCCGGGTCGGCGCGCAGGGCGTCTTCGTCGAGGACGAGTGCCACACCGCTTGCCGCGGCCAGGTGCCCCGCGTCGCGCGCAAGTCCGTCCGACACGTCCACGGCAGCGCGGGCGACGGTTCCTAGGGCGCGGCCGGCCGTGACCTCCGCGACGGGGCGCCGCCACGCCTCGATCGCCGCGGCGAGACCCGGCTCGCTCCCTCGCTGTTCCATCAAGGCGCGAAGGCCGGCTGCCGCAAGCCCCACACGCCCCGCCATCCAAACCCCGTCGCCGGGCACTGCACCCCGGCGCTCCAGCGGACGCACGCACCGGCCCAGGAGCGTGGTCGTGATCGACACGAACGGGCCGCGCGCGAGGTTTCCCCCGACGATCGGAGCCCCAGCCGCATCGGACGCGGCCTTCTGGCCGCGGGCGATGGCCTCGAACGCGTCGTCGCCCAGCGCGGCGGGCAAAACGAGCGCGCCGAGAGCGCACCACGGCGCGGCGCCCATGGCGGCGAGGTCGCTCGCAGCCGCCATGAAGCTCCGCCACCCGATGTCCTCGAAGGAGAGGAAGTCGCGCCGGAAGTGTGTGCCTTCGACCTGCTCGTCGATCGTCCATACGAGCGCTTCGCGGGCCCCCGCCGGCACCGCCGGATCGAGAACGGCCGCGTCGTCGCCGATCCCGACGCGCACGCCCGCGGGCAGCGGGACGCCAAAAATCGTCGCCAGCCGGGCGATGCGGGCTCGTTCATCCATTCTGACCTCGAGACTGGCACAACGCGCGCCGTCGGAGGGTACGCCGTCGCTCCAGCTGGCCTTGGCTAGCTCGCCTGGGGTGCGTCGACGAGCGCGGGCAGAGAAACGACGAAGACCGTGCCCTGCGGCTCGTTGTCCTCGATGGCAATCGTGCCGCCGTGCTCTTCGACGAGGCGCCGCACGATGGAGAGGCCCAGCCCCGTTCCGCCGTACTCGCGGGTGCTCGACGAGTCGACCTGGTAGAACGCGTCGAAAACGCGCGTCCGCTCCCGTACGGGGATGCCGATCCCCGTGTCGAGGACCCGGATTTCGACGCGCGAGCGCGTCGGCGCAAGGAGCGTGAGCCCATCTTCTTCGCCGGGGCCGTCGCCCGCCATGCGCGACCGGAGCGTGATGCTCCCGTCGGGCGGCGTGAACTTGATCGCGTTTTCGACGAGGTTCAGAAACACCTGGCGCAGGCGCTCGGGGTCGCCGCGCACGTCGGCGATGTTCGTGCCGAGATCGAGGACGAGCTTCACGCCTTTCTTTCGCGCCGTCGGCGTCAGCGTCGAGAGGACCTCGTTCAGGACGCTCTCGACCGTCACCGTGCGCGCCGCGAGCCGGAGCGTCCCGCTCTCGAGTTTGCCGAGATCGAGCAGGCTCATGATGAGCGACAGGAGCTGCCCGCCCTTCTCCTGGATCGTCTTGACGAACCCCAGCTGGTCCGGCGTCATCTCGCCGGCGAGGCCCTCGGCCAGCATTTCGCTGTAGCCGATGATCGACGTGAGCGGGGTCCGGAGCTCGTGGCTCACGGTGGCGAGGAAGTTCGACTTCAGGTGATCGAGCTCTTTGAGCCGATCGAAGGCCTCCTGCAGGCGCGCCGCCTTGTCCTCGAGTTGCCGGTAGCTCTCGCGCACGCTGGCCACGTGGATCTTGCTCGTGACGAACGACTTGTGGCCGCTGAAGAGAATCAGGTCGAGCGCGCCCTTCAAGTGTGCCGCAATCCGGGTCACCGTCTGGGCCTTCGCGCGCGGCATCTTGAGCAGCAGCGCCTGGGCGCGATCGCCGTCGAGCCCGGGGTCGATCGCTCGCAGGGTCGCGGGCGCTTCGGTGACCTGCGGCGGCAAGAAGGGGCCCACGATGAGGCGGCCGACGCGTCGGCCGTCGTAGTCGAGCGCGAGAATGCGGTATTGCGCGCCGGTGAAGCAGGGGTGCACGACGTCGCCCGTGTCGCTCGGATCGCGCGCCTTCACGGCTCCGACGGTACCGGCGCACGCGCGCCGACCCGCGGCGAGCGTGTTCACGTACGCGCAGATCTCGTGCTGGTCGCCCGACGCGTCGGCCAGAAGCCCGCCGTCGCTCGAGTAGATGCGCACCGGGATGCCGAAGAGCGCGACGAAGCTCTTGCACAGCTCGTCCAGGCCTTCGCGATCGACCAGGTCCTCGAGGCGCAGCCGCCCGTCGAGCAAAAGGTCCTCGACGGCGACGTGCGGGGCCGCTTCGTTCATGGCGCCACCTGCGCGTGCCGATCGAGCCGGCCGCCCACGCACGAGGAGAGGAGCGTCGTCACGTCCTGCTGCAAGCCGAGCTGGCGCGCCGCCATCGGCAAGAGCGCGCGAGGGTCGATTCCCAGCATTTTCGCGAGCTGGTGCTCGCCGTCGAGTTTGCTCCACGTCAGATGCAAGAGACCGAAGAAGGTCTCGATCACGCCTTTGCCGTGGACGGCGCTCGCCTTGAACACGGGCTCGCGGCCTTTGCTCGCGAGCTGCCCGAGCTCGTCGTCCGAACGGACCTTCTCGAGGTCGCGCTTGTTGAACTGAATCACGAGGGGCAGCGCTTTCAGATTGAGCCCGAGGTCCTTCAAGTTCTGGCGCAGATCGAGAAACGACGCGGCGTTGTGTTCGGTCTCGCAGATTTGCGAATCGGCGATGAACGCGACGCCGTCGGCCCCCTGGAGCACGAGCCGGCGGGTGGATGCGTGGAGCACCTGCCCGGGTACGGTGAAGATCTTGATGCGCATGCTCATCCCCCCCCCGGGGCGATCACTCTCCGCCCGCAGCGTGAGCGGAAGCATGTCGAAGAAGAGCGTGCGATCGTCTTTGGTCTCGAGCGTCATCAGGCGACCGCGCGACTTGTCGGACGTCAGCTCGTGGAGCGAACGCAGGTTCGTCGTCTTCCCACTGAGGGCCGGCCCGTAATAAACGAGCTTGAGGGCAATCTCACGGCCGCCGAAGTTGATCTGCACGAGCGCCGCCAGTCCTCCACGTATCTTACCAAACGGCTCCTCGCGCAGACCGGGTAAGATGGCGGCTACAGAAGACCATGAACAAAGCGATCACAACGACGGATGCAACGAGGGGTGACCCGGCGCCGGACTTCGAATTGGAGAGCGACGCAGGTGGGCGGGTGTCGCTCGGCGACTTCGCCGGGAAATGGCTGATCGTCTACTTCTATCCGAAGGACAGCACGCCCGGATGCACGCGTGAGGCGCAGGCCTTCACGGCGGCCGCACCGGGCCTGAAAAAGCTCGGTGCCGCGGTCGTGGGCATATCGAAAGACTCGGTGAAGTCGCATTGCAGCTTTCGCGACAAGTTCGAGATTCGCTTTCCGCTCCTCAGCGACCCCGACCTCGCGGTCCACAAGGCGTATGGCGCGTGGGGCATGAAGACGATGTACGGAAAGAAGATGGAAGGGACGATTCGGTCGACCTTCCTGGTCGCCCCCGACGGGACGATCGCGGGTGAATGGAAGAGCGTAAAAGTCGACGGGCACGCCGACGCGGTCGAAGCGGCCTTGCGCGAAGCCCAGAGCGGCGCGAAGGAGAAACCGACCGCGGCGAAAGCGAAGTCGCCCGCGGCGAAAGCGAAGAAGACGCCGGCGCGTTCGTGAACGGCGGAGCGGCAGACGCGGCCGTCACGAGCGACGCGACGGTCGTCTGGATCGCACCCGCGCCGCCGCGCGTAGGGGAGGAGCGCGCCATCGCGGCCTGGGCGCAGGCGAAGCGCCTGCAGCTTTTCCCCCCGGCGGACGTGGCGTATCCGGCGCTTCCGTCCGATCCGCGGATCGACGGCACCGCCGCTGCGATCGATGAGCGGCTCGCGCGCGCGCGCGACGCCATCACGGCCCGCGACGGCGCCGCCGCGGATTCGGCCACGGCCATGGCCGAAGAGACGGTCTTGCGGCACCCCGAGCTGCCGAACGCCGCGTGGCTCTTGGCCGAGGTGCTGCGTACGAAAGCGACCCGGTTGCGGCGTGTCGCGCCGGCGGATCCGGGGCAGGCCGATCGGCTCTGGCAGCGCGCGGACGCGCTCGACGGCGGGCGTGTGCCCGGCGTCGGCGAAGAGCCAGCCGCGACGCCGCCGGCTCCGGCGACGCTCGTCTTCGACGGCGCGCCGGATGGGCAGATCTGGCTCGACGGTAGACCCGTGGAGCCCGGTCCCGTGCCGACGAAAGCGGGGCCGCACGCGATCGTTGCCGTGCGCAAGGACGCGCCCATTTGGGCCGGCTGGGTCGAGGCGCCCCCCGGCACATCCGTCGTCCCGTTGCCCCACTACGGGGCGCCGCCCTGCTCGCGCGCGGACTTTGCCACGGTGGAGGTGCGCGACGGGTCCGTCGCCGCGGCGGGGGTGCAATGCGGCGCATGGGTCGCGGCGACCGTCGTGGCGACTGCGACGGTAGCGCCGCCGGCGAGCGTGACTCCCGACGCTGTCCGCATCGCGGTGTGCGAAGGCGCCGTATGCGGTCCGCTTCGCGAGTTTCGCCATAGGGCCGACTGGGCTTCCACGCCCGATTGGGTCGCGGCGCGCGCCCACGCGATGCCACCGCGATGGCCCGCATGGGCCACGTGGACACTGGCCGCAGCGGGGGTCGCGGCCGCGAGCGTCATCGCTGTCGTCGCGTCGAGCGCTTCGAGCGGGCCCGCCGAAACTCGCTTCGTGAGCGGTGGCCTCAAGCAGACGCCCTAGATCGCCCTTAGATTGCGGAAAGGTGCCCCGGTGCTTAGGCTCCCAGGGCATGGCGCAGGCACCTCAACTCGATTTCGATGCGTTCGTGGCGCGAAAGCGCGCGTCGCGCGTTGGCGGCAGTCCCGGCACGACGGGGCACGAATACACGTACGCGTTCGACAGGCAGTCGAGGGTCGCGTTCGAGAACGCCAAGCCAGTCGCGCTCGCCGTCGAAGCGAGCGTGCGCCTCTTCAAGCAAATCGGGCGTAACCAGCTCCTCGGCCATGCGGTCAAAGTGAGCGAGCGACAGTTCCCACGGATTCATCGCATCGCCAAGACGGCCGCCGACACCCTGCAGATCGCGATGCCGCAAGTCTTCATCGTGAACCAGCCCACCTACAATGCGGGCACGCTCGGCACGAACGACGATTCGTTCATCATGATCCATTCGGCGCTGGTCGATCAGTATGCGGACGACGAGCTCCTGACCGTCATCGGTCACGAGTGCGGGCACATTCACAACTCGCACGTCGCCTACCTCACGGCGCTCCATTATCTGACGTACATGGCCGGGATGGTCGTCCCCTGGATCTTGCAGCCGGCGCTCGTCGCGCTTCGCACCTGGTCGCGCCGCGCGGAAGTGACGTGCGACCGCGCGGGGATGCTCGTGTCGAAGAACCAGGCGGCCGCCGAGCGCGCCATCACGAAGCTCGCCGTGGGCTCGGGTCGCCTCTACGAAGAGTTCAGCGTCGATGCGTTCATCGAGCAGCACGAAGAAGCGAGCCAGGGCATCGGAAAGTACATGGAGGTGTTCGCCTCGCATCCTTGGCTTCCCAAGCGGGTCCTCGCCATGCGTGCCTTCGGCAAGAGCCGGCTGTTCCGGGATGCGCTGGGCCTCGTTCCGTCCGTCGGGCTTACGATGAGCGAAGTGGACGAGCAGGTCGCGGGGCTTCTCAAAGGAGACGGCTGATGAGCGCACCCCAGGATGGGACCGGCGACGGAGCCTTGGGTGGCGGTGGCGGGACCAACGGGCAATCGGAGCCGGCGCGTCCGGCGCTCGACGTGTTTTTCGAGAAGCGCGCCGAAGTGGCTTCGGTCCTCTCGGGCTTGTGCGACGTGGCGAACGTGCTCGGGACGCGCACGCTCCGCGACCGCGTCGAGCGCGAGCTCGTGAAGAAGCTCGACGAGGACCGCTTTCACCTGGTCGTCGTCGGCGAATTCAACCATGGCAAGACGACGTTCGTGAACGCTCTTCTCGGCGAGGAGGCGCTGCCCGTCGGCGTGACGCCGACGACCGCGACGATCCACCACATCAGGTGGTCCGAGCAGCCGGAGGCGTTCGTCGTCACGACCGGCGGCGGGCGGCGGAGCATTCCGTTCGCGGACGCGAAGCGCTTCGCGGTCGGTGGCGGCGAGTCCACCGAGGACATCGACCACCTCGAGATCGGGTATCCCGCCGCGCTCCTACGCGAGCGCATTCTGCTCGTCGACACGCCAGGGGTGAACGACCTGTCGCTCGCGCGGGCGGACATCACGTACAGCTACATTCCTAGGGCCGACGCCGTGCTGTTCTTGCTCGACGCCGGCCAGATCCTCAAGGAGAGCGAGCGGGTCTTCCTGAACGACAAGCTCCTC
>DATHQY010000225.1:0-21469 GCA_035482215.1 Polyangiaceae bacterium
CGTGCACGAGGTCGATCCGGTTGTCGGCGACCTGGTGGTGCCATTCATCGGCCTTCACGCCGGGCAACCGCCAAGCGCCCGCATACGTGTAATCGACCCAGATGTGGCTCGTTTCGGTGTACGTCACTTTGCGGTAACGAATCTCGTAGCGAATGCCGTGGGTCTTCAAGAAGTCCCCGGTGAGAAACTCACGGATCTTGTCATAGTCCGCGTCGTCGTCGGTTTTCGTGTTCCCCCCGTCCTCGAAGTAGCCCGGGCTCATCATTTTGAGGAGGGCCGTGACGTCCTTGTCCTCGAGCGCGTGGCGGTACTTTTCGCAGAAGAGAACGACGCTCCGGTTGTCGGCGTTGTCTTCGACGTCCGTGTTCGGAATGAGAGTCTTTGCGCAGCCGGTGCTCGCGCCGAGAACACAGAAGACGAAGAGGCCGAAGAGCTTTCGCATGGTTGGGGGGTTGCCGGGAGGCCCAGGACGGGCTCGATGGCTCGATTGGGGCTTACAGCAACTTGCGCGCCGCGGGCAAGGCGTCGAAGCGCCGGGGGTTTCCGGCTTTCTCCGCACGCGAGGGCGCCGGCGTCGATTGCCAGGTTGTCAGATGCCTACGGGAAGGCGCGTTCGCCGCTGTCGAAGTGTCAAAAAGGCCGGACCCGGTCGAAGGGCTCGAACTCGATCCGTGCCCAAGCGTCGGGAGACGCGTGGCACACGAGGGCGTCTGGTACACGCGGATCGTCGACGCTCTCGGCCAGCGCGACGAGCGCGCGGTGACCGGCGCGGTCGGCGGCCGGGAGCTGGCGGGCGAGAGCGGGCGGAGCGGACGCACGCTCGGCGGGGTCGGCGACGGCAAGTCCGCGGCGAAGGGTGACGGCGCCGATGCGGGCACGCGGCGCGGCGCGCGAGACGGCGGCCGGTGACGTCAGAAGAAACGCGACGGCGCCGGAGGTGATGGAATCACCGGAGAGAGTCCGCGTCATGGGCCCCGCCTGGTCGACGGCGACCGCGATCATGCGCGGCGCATCGCCCGACTCGACCAGAACGGCGGCGCACGCGAGACCTTCGAGTCCCGCATAGAGGCCTCCGCCGACCGAGAAGCATGGCCCCGTCAGCCCGAAGGCGATCGAGCACTCGCCCGCCACCGCGTTGGGAGAGGTGTACGGGAAGCGACGCGGTTCGGCGGCGAGCGGGCCGCGTTCGCGCAGACGGGCAGCGAAGAGCGCGTTGGTCTCGAGGGTCGCGAGCGCGGTGCCGACGATGACGCCGGCGCCCTCGAGCGGTCCGCACTGCGCTTCGAGCTCCGCGACGGCGGCGAGCGCAAGGAGCACGAGGTCGTCGCCGCGACCGACGCGCTCGAGGGGCAATCGCGTGCGCGACGCGAGCGACTCGAGCGGCGGGACCCGCTCGATGTGCACACCCCCTTGCAGCCACGCGGGGCCGCGTGCCCGCACGGTACGAGGGCCGGCTCCGCGCGCCGACGCGCGAACCCCTGCGGTCTCCGGAGCGCCGACGACCAACGCGGCGTTGGCCCCCCCGAACGCCGAGGAGAGCTTGAGCGCAGTCGTGACGGGCGCCGGGGTGGACCGCGCGAGAAGGCGCGCCGGGGTCTCGGTTTCGTTCGCCGCGTTTGCGTCGGCCGCGTCCGCGTCTTCGCGGCCTGCGGACGCGGGCAACACGCCGCGGTCGATCGCATCGAGGATCGAGAGGAGCTCGAGCGCGCCGCCGGCGCCGAGAGTGTGCCCGATGGAGGCCTTGAAGGCGTGGACCGGCACGCGCCGGGCCGCCTCCGGGCCCAGCGCCCGCTCCATCGCTTTGAACTCGGCGGCGTCGTTGAACGGGGTCGCCGTCGCGTGCGCGCTCACGAGAGCGAGGACCGGATCGCCCGCTTCGTCGAGCGCACGGCGGGCCGCACGGGCCAGACCGGCGCCTTCACGATCGGGCGCCGTAAGGTGAACCGCGTCCGACGAGGCGCCGAATCCGAGCACGTACGAGCCCGGTGAGCGCGCTCCGTCGCGCGCAAGGGCGAGGACGGCCGCCCCGTCGCCTAGCGCCATGCCGTCCCGACCGTTCTGAAAGGGCCGCGGCGGCGGCGACGCGGTCGTGGCGCGGAGGACTTCGAAGCCCGCAGCGACGAATACGGTCACCGCATCGAAACCGCCGGCCAGGACGATATCGCACCGTGCGCCGGCCTCGTCCCGCTCGAGCCAACGCGCGCCGAGGCCGATCGCCAGCGCGGACGACGCGCACGCGCCGAGCACGACGACGCAGGGATCCACCGCGACGCCGAGCCGGCGAACCGCGCGCGCGACGGGTCCATAATACGTGGCGGCTTCACTCTCGCGCGCACCGGCTCGCTCGGGCGAAGCGAAGAGCGCGACGGCCGCGCGCATCGCGCCGCTCGACGTGCCGAGGACGAGCCCCACCCGCTCGCTGCGCCAGGCCGGACGGCGAACGTCGAGGTCCGCCATGCATCCCGCGAGGGCTCGCTCGAGAAGCACGAACGCGTCGTCATCCCGTGCACTTTCGACGGCAGGCACGCGCGCGGCGAATGGGCGTGCGAGGCCCGCGCGCGCGAGCTCTTCGTCGCGCGCGATCGCCGTTCGCGCGGGCGCGCCCGCCTCCCCGGCGCGCACCGCGGGCGGGCCTTCTCCGAGCGCCGAGACGGCGCCCCACGCCGCGATGGCGATGGCCGTCACGGCGCCGCTCCGAGCGAAGGGTCATCCGGATCGCGAAAGGCCGCGGGATCAGGCGGCTGGGACGCGACCCCTTCGACGGCGAAGGTCACTTCGAGCCCGCTCCTCGCATCCGCATAACCTACGGTGTCGCCGGTGCTCGGGACGGCGCCCGCACGGCACTCGACCACCGACTCGCTCTCGCCCGCATCGGCCGTGCGCCTTCGCGCGAGGAGCTGCGTGCCGTGCCCGCATCGCCCGAGGCGGAGTTCGACCACCGCGTCTCCGTCGCGCACGAGCCAGAGCCGCTCGTCGGGCCGTACGCGCGACGCAAAGAGCCCGCCGGCGAAGCGCGCGAGAAACCACCACCGCAAGAACGCAACCGGGAGCGTCGCCGGTGCGGTCGGCCCGCCGCGGCGGACGATCGAGGCCGGGGGGACGGCGATGCGCCAGGCGCTCGGCGTCACCCACGCGTCGAGGAGCGTTGCGCCCGCCACGCCGACGAGGATCATGCGCAGGCCGAGCCCCGGTGCCACCGCGAGCGCGCCGCGCCCGTCGAGCACGCGGCCGCTTCGCGGATCGCGCAGCGTCGTCGATACGAGAACCGTGTACGGGGTCGCCGGCAGCTCGGCGCGCAAGTGATCGAGCCCGGTGGACGCCTCGCGCCACTCCGCCGGCGTCGGATGCACCCAAAGCGGCACCGGCGGCGGAGCGCACCCGAGATCGCAGGCGAGGATTCCCATCCACCACGGCGTCGTCCGGGATCGCGGAGCGCGCGCGGCGGCCGTCATACCGCGACCAGCACCACGGCGTAGCCGCGGTCGGGCCAGTGGGCGACGAACAGTGATTCTCGCGCGTGGCCCGCGCCGACGCGCGCCGCCGCCACCGCGAGCGTCTTGGCGCCGTGCGCCTCGCCCGCGACGTCGACTTCGCCGAGACGCGGAGCGCATGTGTGGCGCGGGGCGTGCGCCCAGGCGGTGCGGGCGACGAACGCCGCCGCTGCCGGCGTCGCCCGTACCAGGATCACCTCGGCGCCGTCGCCTCCCGGCGCGCCGACGGCTCGCGCGGCGTCGACGTCGCCGCCTCGCCATTCGAACGATCGCGCCACGCGCGCGAGAATGCGTGCGCCGCGCGCGCGGGCAGCCCGCTCGGACTCCACGACGACGACCCCCGCCTCGTCGCGTCGCCGGACCGCGCCCTCGCAGAACAGCGGCCCCAGGGCGCGATCGACGATGTCGCTCGCGAGGTCGATCGCGCCCGCGACGAAGCGGTCCGATTCGCCTGCGCGGACCAGGTCGAGCGCATGGAAGAACGCGCTCTCGCCACTGGCTCCGAGATCGGCGGTTGCCAGCGAGGGACCGTGCGCCCCGAGATAAATGGAGGCATGCCCGACCGGAGCGCTCGGGACGAGATTGGGAAACGCGGCGGGCGCGGCCAAACGCGGACCTTTTTCGAACGCCCGATGCAGAAACGCGGCGGACGCCTCGACGGCGCCGAACGCGGTTCCGAGCGCGATCCCGCAGTCGCCTGCTTCGACGCCGGCCTCGGCAAGCGCGTGCGCGGCGGCGACGGTCGCGACACGGGCGGCGCGGTCGAACCGGCGCGCGCGATCGGGGTCGAGGTACGCGTCGGCGTCGACAGGCGTGCCTCTTGGGCCGCCCGCATCCAGTGCAGTCGCGCAGGCGGCCACGCCGAAGAGGCCCTCCGGTCCGAAGGTCGCCGCGCCCGTGATCACCGGGATGTCGAGGCGGGGTGGGTCCGCGACGCCGGCGCGCGCGGTCGAGGGGAGCGCGCGAGGCGGTCCGTCCTCCCGGACCTCCGAGAACGCAAGCACCGTATCCATGCCCCCGAATCCGAACGCATTCGACAAGGCCGCGCGAACGCGCGGCACGCGCCGCCCCACGCGAGGAACATGCACGAGGCGCAGAGCCGGATCGGGCGTTTCGAGGCCCGCGGTCGGCACGAGCGTCGCGCGCGCCACGACGAGCGCCGTGATCGCCGCTTCGATCGCACCGGCGGCCCCCAACGTATGGCCGATCTGCCCTTTGCTGCTCGACACGGCGACACGCGCGACCTCCGGGCCAAGCGCCCGCGCGAGCGCCGACGCTTCCATCGCGTCGTTGTGCAGCGTGCCCGTCCCGTGCGCGTTGACGTAATCGAGGTCCGCTGCCGACAGGCCCGCGCGATCGAGCGCGCGGGCCATCAGGCCCGCCGCGAGCGAACCGCCGGGCTCCGGGTTCGTGATGTGGTGCGCCTCGGAGCCGGCGGCCCACCCGGCGAGCACCGCGACGGGCGTCGCCTTTCGCGCGCGCGCGCGCTCCGGCCCTTCCAGGACGACGAAGCCGGCGCCTTCGCCCAGCGTCGTTCCTTTGCGGTCGCGGTCGAACGGACGGCAAGGCCCCGGATCGATCGCGCCGAGCGCGTTGAATCCGGTCAGCGTCAGGCGGCAGAGACTGTCGGCACCGCCGGCGAGGACCGCGTCCACCTCGCCCGCGCGAAGCCAGGCCGCGGCCACGAGAAGCGCGTTGGCGCCGCTCGAGCAGGCGCTCGCGATCGTGCGCGCGCGGACGAAAGGACCGAGCTTCTCTTCGAGCAGGTCCGCCGTGGCCGTAATCGGATGGCAGCGCATTTCCGCGTGCAACCGCCGGAGCCCCGCATCGGCGTGCATCGCGGCCAGGAGGCGTTCGGTCTCGAGCATCCCGCCGGTCGTCGTGGCGACGACCAGCCCGACCCGGCGCGCTCGCATGTCGAGCTTCGCCATGCGAATCGCCTCTTCGGCGGCCACGACCGCCATCACGCTCGTCCGCGAGACGACTGTCCGCGTGGCCCCCGCGCTCTTCGCCGTCACGGCCGGCAATTCCCCCACTTGCGCGCCCAGGCTCACGCGCTGGCCGCTCGCGTCGAAGAGCGTGATGGGCGCGATGGCGCGCTCGCCCCGCACGAGGCCGTTCCACGTGGCGTCGACGCCCACGCCGAGGGGCGTCACGAGCCCGAGCCCGGTCACCCACAACCCGGGCTCCCGAAGCCCAGGTTCCCGAACCTCAGGTCCCCAGAACCCGGCTCCCCGGCGCGGAGGGATCACGCGCGCGGCGCGCGGCTCTGCGACACGTGGTCCGCGATGGCTCGCACGCTCCGGAAGATGCTTCGCGCTTCTTCGCCGTCCGGAATGCGAACGCCGAACGTCTCTTCGAGGCTCATCGCAAGCTGCAGCGCGTCCAGCGAATCGAGGCCGAGGCCTCCCCCGGCGGCGCCGCCCGCACCGAACAGCGGCGAGTCATCGTCGATCGCCTCGGGGTCCCGCCCCTTGAGGTTGAGCTCCTTCACGAGGAGGCGCTTGATGGCCAGGCGCAGCTCTTCTCCATCCATGCAAAGGCCCGTTTAGCACAGGCCTGCTCGTCAAACGCTCACGAGCTCCCAGGGGTCGATCGACTCCTCGTTCGTACGCGGGGGCGTGGCGACGTTGGCCGGCGGCTCGTGCCGGCCGCGAATGTGGAGCTCGAGGCGCTCTTCGTCGTCGTGAACGCTGTGCGCGAGATCGGCGCCTACCGTGCTCTGCACCACGAGGGCCGCAAGTAACCACGCGCCCACCGCCAGTGCGCTGCCCAGCACGCGGGCCGGCTTTGCTTGCCGCTGACCCGAGACCGATTCGCGCGCCAGGATCATGGTATAGAGCTTAGGACTCGCAAGGTGGAGTGCCAGTCTTCTCGTCGGCTTCCTCCGCGGTAAGGTCGCGGTTACGCGTTTGCCGAGCGACCGAGACGGCCGCTTTCTCTGGCAGACGGACCCGAATCGAGAGGCAAAATGGGAACTCTGGTGAATTACGCGACAGACAAAGGTGTCGCGCTCCTGACGCTCACCGACCCGCCCGTAAATGCCTACACGCACGAGACGCTGAAAGAGCTCGACGCATCCATTCTCGAAGCGCGGTTCGACGATGACGTCCACGCAATCGTCCTCTCGGGATACGGCGAGAAGTACTTCTGCGCCGGCGCCAACGTGAACATGCTGAAAGAGGCGGACGAGAGCTTCACCTACTACTTTGGCCTGCATGCGAGCGAGACGCTCGCTCGACTCGAGAACACGCCGAAGCTCGTCATTGCCGCCATCAACGGCCATTGCCTCGCGGGAGGCTTCGAAATCGCGCTGGCGTGCGACATTCGCATTGCGCGCGCCGGGGCGCTTCAGATCGGGATGCCTCAAGCAGCGCTCGGGCTCGTGCCGGGCGTCGGCGGAACCCAACGCCTGACGCGTCTCCTCGGCAAGGGCCGCGCGATGGAGCTCCTCATTGAAGGCGAGACCGTCGGACCCGACCGCGCGCTCGCCCTCGGACTCGTGCACAAGGTGTGGGCGGCAGACACGGCGGACGCGTTCGTTCGCAACGTCGTCGACTATGCGCGCACGTTCTGCCCGCCGTATCGGGCCGCCTCTGCGATCGGTGACATCAAACGCGCCGTGCAGAGCGGAGACGGCGGGAGCCTCGAGCAAGGCATGGCCACCGAACGCGAGATGGCGCGGCGAGTCTTCGGTTCCTACGACGCCAAGGAAGGCCTTCTCGCGTTCACCCAAAAGCGCAAGCCCTCCTTTCGCGGGCGCTGAAGCCAGGGCGCTCCGCGGGCGCCGAAACGCGGGCGAGGCCGAGCTTGCTGTGCGCGGATGTCATGATCTTCTGTGATCATCGAAGCGAGCAACCCGGCACGGCGCCGGCTGGCGCGAGCTGGTCACCGGCGTGTCCGGTGCGGGGCCCGCGGCGAGCACGGAACCGTCGCCGGCGCTGCGCTTTTTCGGCATCGGACGCGCCGCGAACGACTTGGCGGCTCGTGCGCGACCGTGCGAGTCTACGCCCACGTGCAAACGTGCGTGGGCTGTGGCAAGGGCGCACCGGAAACCAATACGAACTACACGCTGATTAGCGCGCAGTTCGGCTGGCGGCTAACCCGAACGAAACAGAGCGACGGGACGGTCCGCCTCGAGTGGCGTTGCCCGACTTGCTGGCGCGACTTCAAGCGGGCGCGCTCGCCCCACGGGTCCACGGATCCGATCGGCGACAAAGCGCACGAAATGCCGCCTCCCGCGGCCGCCGATACGGAGCCGCCCGGCCCGCGGACGAGAACGTCGCGAGCGCCGTCGCCCTCCGCAAGTCCGCGGCGAGGACGGACTTAGTCCTCGAGTGTGACGAGCACGCTCTTCATGTGCGGCTCTTCGCCGGGTGCGGGCAAGAAGTCGGAGCCCGCGGCGAGGTCCTTGGCTTGCGCGACGCGCCGTTTGGCGGCCCGACCCGCATCGAACAGCATCCGGCGAAAGCGCGCGATCGAGATACGTCGATGGTTCGTGCACGCGAGCAGTCTTCCGCCCGGCGCCACCAGCGCGAGCGCAGAGGCGGCCAACGCGCCGTAGTCGCTTTCCGCGACGAAGCGCCCGCGCCTCGTCGTCGAATAGCTGGGCGGATCCAGAAGGACCAGGTCGAAGCGCTCGCCGGCCCGGGCCGCGCGCGAGAGCCACGTGAATGCGTCGTCCGCGACGAACGCATGCGCGGCGTCGGAGAGGGCCCCGGCGTTCAGGACGTTGGCTCGCCCGCGTTCGAGCGCGGCGACCGACGCGTCGACGCTCACGATCCGGCGCGCGCCGCCCATCGCCGCCGCGAGGCTGAACGCACACGTGTATGCGAACAAGTTGAGAACGGAGAGCCCCGCCACGGTTTCGCGCACGCGCCGTCGATTGGCCCTTTGGTCGAGAAAAACGCCCGTCGAAAGGCCGTCGCCGAGGCGAACGAGGAGGGGCATTCCCTCTTCGAGCGCCGCAAACTCGAAGGGGGCGGCGGTCCCGCGCACCGGATCCGCCGGAGCGAATTCCGCGCGTCGCGTGTCGACGAGCAGATTGGCCTGCTTGGGCCTCGTCTTGAGATACACGCCGTCGAACCCGAGCGAGGCCAGCCGATCGAGGAGCCGTTCGCGCCGCGCGCGATCCGCCCACGGGCCGTCATCGCCGTAGAGCTGGGCGACGAGCCAGCGATCGTAGGCGTCGACCGCGAGCCGCGGCAGCGCGTCTCCGTCTTCGTTCACGAGGCGGAAGGCCGTCGTCGCTCGGGTCGAACCCGCGCTGCGCCCGAGGCCCCACCGCCGTTCGAGCGCGCGTTCGAGCGCGCGGCCGAGCGCCGCGTCGTCGTCGTAAATCGCGTCGCCGAGGCTTCCCTGCGCGAGCCACGCGTCGAACTCGGGCGGTGGCTTCGCCTCGAAGCGCACACGCGCGTCCGTCCCAGGGTGCTGCAGCGCAAGCCCGGACGCGTGAAGCAAGAGCCGCGGCGCGGCAGCTCCGCCGTAAAGCACGTCGCCGCCAATCGGGGCGCCGGCATGCGCGAGCTGGACCCTCGCCTGGTGCGTTCGCCCCGTATCGAGCTCGAGACGCAAGAGGGCCCGCTCGCCGCGCCGCGCGAGAACGGACACCTCCGTGACCGCTTCCTTGCCTTGCCGATCGCGCGGCCCGACCACGGCCATCCGGTCGCCGTGCCCCGGAGCCACGCGATCGCGGAGCGTGACCCGGTCGCGGCGCGCGGGCCATCCGGTCACGCACGCGACGTACGTCTTCTGGACGCGCCTCTGTTCGAACTGCGCGGCGAGCGACGCGTTGGCCCCACGCCTCCGGGCGTACACGAGAAGCCCGCTCGTATCGCGATCGAGCCGCTGGTGCACGCCGAGGTAGGCGTCGCCCTCCGCCTCCGCGCGCCCGGGTGCGCCTGCGCGCGCGGGCGCGCGGGCGAGGAGAAACCGCTGCAAACGGGTGACGATGTCGTCCGGCCGGTCGGCGTCGGCCGCCTGCGAAGAGACCCCCGCGGGCTTGTCGATCACGAGGAGGTCCGCGTCCTCGTGAACGATCCACTCTGCGCGAAAATCAGGCCAGACTTGCGCGCGGTCCATCGAAGCCAACCCGGCTACACCGAGCGTCCCTTGTTGACAATCCGCCCGCGGGCATTAGTTCCCAGAGCCAGACCATGCCGAGTTCGGAAGTCGTCCAGGCGCGCCTTCTCGCCGCATTCCCCGGGGCCCGCGTCGAGATCACCGATCTCACGGGCACGAAAGACCACTTCCAGGCGCTCGTCGTGGCACGGGAATTCGAAGGAAAGTCGCGCGTTGCGCAGCATCAGCTGGTCTACGCGGCGCTCGGTGAGCTGATGGAAGGGCCGATTCACGCGCTCGCGCTGACGACCCGCCCTCCAACCTGACTCGAAATGACCGACCGATGGGAGATTTGCACGAATGAGTGAAGACTTGCGTACCCGGCTCGAAGGCCTCATCCGAAGCCACAAGGTGGTTCTCTTCATGAAGGGGACCAAGCAGTTCCCTGCGTGCGGCTTCTCGAACACCGTCGTGCAGATTCTCAAGAAAGAAGGCGTGCCTTTCGAGACCTTCAACATCCTGGCCGACGCGGAAGTCCGCCAGGGTTTGAAGGAATACTCGAACTGGCCGACGTTTCCGCAGCTCTACGTCGACGGCAAGTTCGTCGGCGGCTGCGACATCGTGACCGAGATGCACCAGAGCGGGGAACTCAAGCGCGAGCTCGGCACGAACACGGCCAGCGCAGCGTCCTGACGCTTCGAAACGAGCCGGTGCCGCCGGTGCGCCACCCGGTGGCGCTACCAGGCGATCCAACCGAATCGGGTCGCGGCCATCAGCAGCACCACGGCGAGCGCGAGCTCGACCGCGAGGCGGAAGCTGCGCTTGAAGACCCGCAGCGCGGTGACCAGGATCACGGCGGCGACGACGATCGCCGGCAGCCCGGTGCGCTCGGAGGCCCAATGCAGCACTGTCCGCACGGTGCCGCGTGGCGCTTCGAGCCACCGCACCCCCAGCCAGCCGAGAAGCCGATGCGGGTCGAACGTGATCCTATTCAAGCGCCGGCCGCATTGAACCGCAGCGAACGAAGGACGGCCAACTTGGGCGCCGACTTCAGGCCGGGGTCGGCTAAATGGTCGGCGCCATGGCCGGCCCTGCCCTTCTGAAGCGCGCGAACGCCCCGTGGCTCGGCCTCGTCGGTCTACTCGTGGCCGGCGCGCTCGTGTTCTGGGCGTTCGACGCTCTGCCCTTCCAGGACCTGCCGGCGCATGCCGGGCTCATTGCGCTGCGGCACCGCTACGCGGGATCCCCCTTCGACCAGCGCTTCTTCGTCTACGCGCCGCACCTGGGGCCGTACTCGCTGTTTCGATCTCTGGGCGAGGCTTTCGTCGTCCCCTTCGGTCCCCTCGGCGCGATTCGCGCGATGGCCACGCTGCCTCTCGTCGCCACGCCCGCGGCTCTCCTTTTCGCACGAAGGCACCTTCACGGCGACCAAAGCCCGACCGCCGCCTTCTACGGGCTGGCGCTCGGCTTCGGGTTCATGACGCTCCTCGGCTTCGCGAGCTACTTGCTGGGCGTCGCGGTCCTCGTCGTTGCGCTCACGCTCTGGCTCGAGCTCCTTGCGGCGACCGACCGCAACGACGCGTCGGCGTCCCGGCGCGAGATGGCCATCGCGGCCTTTGCGCCGTTCGTCTTCGTCGCGCACGGGCACGCGTTCGTTCTCTTTCTGGCGCTCGCGGGCCTCGCGGCGATCGCGACGGGCCACCGCTTGCGGCGCATCCTCCGTCTCCGCGCGTTCGCGCCGGCGCTGGCCCTCGCCGCGTGGGTTGCTTGGCGCGAGCGCGCAGGCTCGGTGCCGCCCGGCTCCGTCGCCCTGCCGAACGCCGAGTTCGCGCCGCACTACCAGAGCGCGGCGGACAAGCTCAGTCTCCTCGTGACGCCCACGCTCCTCACGCGGACGGGGGTCGACGTCGCGGTGGGGCTGGTCCTCTGGGCTGTGCTCGGTGCCGCCGTCGTTCGCACCGTCCAGTCGCTGTCGCCAGGGCCCCTCGACGCGCCGCTCGATCGCGCCACGGCCGACTCGGCGTCCCACGCGCGAGCGCTCCTCGTCGCTCTCGCGGGGCTCGCCGTCGCGTTCCTGGCCTTCCCGTATTCGATCGGGTGGTTCGGGTTCGTCGACGGCCGGCTCGTCCCGGTGCTCCTGCTCCTGGCGCTGATGGGCGTACGCCGCGACGCCCTCGGCACCGCGCTGGGGCGCGCGTTCGACGCGTGCGCGCCGGCGGCGGCTTTCGCGATGGTCGCCGTCGCGCTCCGCGCATCGTATCTGTTCCAGGCCGAAGCCACGGGGTTTCACGACGTGCTCGCGCGGATTCCCGCGCACGCCACGATCCTGAATCTCCCGGTCGACCCGAATAGCCGGGTATTCACCGCGCACCCCTTCGTTCATTACGACAAGCTGGTGCTCGTCGATCGCGACGTCGTCGTCAGCGACCTTTGGTTTCACCAGGGGTCCGCCGTCTATCCGCGCGCGGCCGACCCCGCGCTCCGGTTGCCGGATACGTACAGCGAGAGCGATTTGCGGGAAGTCGACTGGCCGGCCTATCGTCTGGCGGACTGGGACTATGTCCTCATGAGGACCCGCCCGGAGGCGCCAGAGCCCGAGGTTCCCCTCGCGCTGACGCTCGACGCGCACGAGGGCGGGTGGTGGCTATTCCGGTCGACGGAGGCGAGGAGCGGCGACCATGGTGAATTCTGACAAGGCGAATTCCGACAACGGCGTTCTCGTGACGGGCGGCGTCGGATTCATCGGCTACCACGTGTGCCGCGCCCTTCTCGCGCGCGGCGACCGAGTCACGGTCGTGGACGACTTCTCCGACGCGCCGTATCCGCTGGCCTGCAAGGAACGCAACGCGGCCGACCTCCGCGCCGAGTATCCCGCGATTCGCATCCTGACCGCATGCGTGACCGATGGGACCGCGATGGAAGCGGCCATGGAAGGCGCCAGCGCGGTGATTCACCTCGCGGGGCTCGCCGGCGTGCGGCCCTCGTTTGCGGACCCGGCGCGGTACACGCGCGTGAACGTCGAAGGATCCGCCACGGTCCATGAGCTCGCGCGCAAGACCGGCGTCCGCCGGTTCGTCTTCGCCTCGAGCTCGTCGGTCTACGGAAATTCGACCCCTTTGCCGGCCCACGAATCCGCCCCTGCGTTGACGCCCGAGTCCCCGTACGCGGCGAGCAAGCGCGCCGCCGAGCTCCTCGTCGAGACGCTGTCGCGGCAAGCGCCCTCCATGCCCTGCGCGGCGCTCCGCTTCTTCACGGTCTACGGACCGCGGCAGCGGCCCGAGATGGCCATCACGCTCTTCACGCGGTCCATCCTCGCCGGCAAGCCGATCACGCTCTTCGGCGACGGCTCTATGCGCCGCGACTTCACGCACGTCGCCGACATCGTGCGCGGCGTTCTCGCCGCTCTCGATCGCGCGCCGGGTGGATTCCGCGCGTACAACCTCGGGTCGGGCGCCCCGGTCGATCTCGACGCGCTCATCGCGCTCATCGGGCGGACCACGGGCCAATCCCCCGTGGTCGAGCGCGCGCCCGTCCCGCCGGGCGACGTCGACGCGACGTTCGCCGACCTGACGCGCGCCGCCACGGAGCTCGGCTGGCAGCCGCGCATCCCTCTCGACGAAGGCGTGCGCGACGTCGTGGATTGGGCCCGCGCGCACCCCTAGCGCGCGCACGACCCGCAAACGCGGCCGCACGCACCGCACCGAGGATGCGGTGCGCGCGCGTTACGCCCCGATGTGCGGATGCGCCACGGCGTTGCGTCGCTGGCTCGCCCGCGCCGGCCGCAGATGGCCGCTCAGGTAAATGATCCCGTTGAAGGTCGTCCACGGACGCGCGTGCCGCAGCGTCGTCAGCCATTGCGTGACTTTCGGCTGCTTCGCGACGGGATGAATCCCGCACGCCACCGCGTGGTCCTGCGCATTCGTGAACGCGTCCGCCAGCCGCTGCTGCACCGCGAGGGGCGAGCAGCGCTCGCGCGCCCGCTTCGCCGCCGCCTTGCCGAGCCGGGCGCGCTCCTCCGGATCGCGAATGAGCGACACCACGGCCCGGCCGTACGCCGCGTCCGCCGCCTCTTCTCCTTCCGCGCCCGCTCCCGGTGCGAAGAGAACCCCGTTCTCGCGGTCCTGAATCTGGGCCGACACGCCCATCCCGTCCGCGAAGGCCACGGTCGGCGTCCCGCACCACAGGCCTTCGCCGAGAACGTTGCCGTACGTTTCGCTCAGCGAGGCGTGCGTGAAGATGTCCGCATAACGATAGAAATCGGGCATCGTCGTCCAAGGAACTTCACCGGTGAAGATGACGCGCGCTCCCACGCCGAGCGACGCGGCGGTCGCCCTCAAATGCTCCATGTCGGGCCCGTCGCCCACGATCGAAAGGGTCGCGTCCGGCTCCTGCGGCAGGACATGGCGCGCAAAGATTCGGATGACACGCTCTTGCGACTTCTCGCGCGTGAGGCGCCCTGCGCAGATCAAGCGCGGTCCACGCTGCGGAAGGCCCTGGCGATCGATGAGGTCGAGATACGGATCCGCCTTCAGGGGCTGATCGAAGACGTCCGGCTGGACGGTCCGCGGAATGACGTGGATCGGCACCGTGACCCCGCGCTCACGCCAATACGTGCGGAGGCCCTCGCTCAGGACGACGAGGCCGTCGCTCTGGTTGTAGATGCCCGAAAATAGCCGCTCGAACGGACGTGTGAACGCGAAGAGCAGGCTCGCCTGAAAGAGCTCGTTCTTCGAGAGCTTCTCCGGCAAGAGCGCATCGTACGATGCGGCCAGATGCGTCGTGTTCACGCAAATCAGCGGCACGCCCTTCATCTGGCGGAGCCACGTTCCGAACTGGAGCAGAAGGGTCGTCGTCTGCGCGAAGCAGATATCGAAGTTCCAGCGCTTGGGGTCGAAGATCCACGGGGCGAGCGGCAGCGGGATGCGAACGCCGGGGTAGGCGCGCAGGGGAACGCTCGGCAGCGCCACGGTACCGGGAGCCAGCTCTTCCGGTTTGGCGTCGGGGTCGTGCGGTCCGATGACTGTGACCTCATGACCACACCGTCGCAATTCTTGATACAGGAACCGTGTCTGAAAGACTGCACCGTTGGCGTACGGGATGCGCGTGAAGTCGCTTAGGATGGCCACGCGAAGCGGCCTTCCGTGGCGCGCGGCAAGCGCGGCAAACGGCGATACGCCCGGCGCGCCGGACGCATGCGAGGTCGCAGAGGCGGAATTTGCCGCAGGCGGCCAAAGCGTAACGGGTTTCTTCGCCGCGCTTTCCGCAGGAGAAACGGCTTGAAGATCGTTGACGTGACGGAGTTTTATTCGGAAAGGGGTGGTGGAGTCCGAAGCCATCTGACGATCCGAGGTCACTTTCTGTGCCAGTTGGGTCACGATCACGTGGTGATTGCGCCAGGTCCCCGCGATGAGGATGCGCTCCTATGCGCAAGCGCCGCGCCGGGCCGGGCGCGCGTTGTTCGGTTGGCGGGCCCGGCACTCCCCTACGACCACACCTACCACCTCCTCGGCCGATTCGATAAAGTTCGGCGACGCGTCCGCGAGGAGGACCCGGATGTGCTGGAAGCGCACTCCCCCTACCTCGGGGCGGCGGCGGTCGTTGCCTGTGGGCGGCGAACCAGCCAGATTCGCACGGCTTTCTGGCACGCGGACCACTTGGGTACGTACGTGGAGCCGGCCTTGGCCGCCGCACTCGGGCCGCGATTGGGGCAAGTTGTCGCGGAACCGCTTCGGGTGGGGGTCCGCGCGTTGCTCGCGCCGTTCGAGGCCACGTTCGTGGCCAGTCGGACGCAAGCGGAGCGCCTCCGTACGGCGGGGGTTCCGAACGTCGTGCTGGCCCCCTTCGGCGTCGACGTGGAGATGTTCACGCCGAGCGCGCGCAGTCAGGCCAGCCGCCATGAGTGGCTCGAGGGCGCAGACCCCCATGCAACCCTCCTTATCGGCGTCGGACGCTTCGCGTTCGAAAAACGGTGGGATGTCGTCCTCGACGCGTTCGCCCGCGTTCGCAAGCAGCGACCCGCCGTGCTGGTGCTGTTCGGCGACGGACCCGAACGCGAGCGTCTGCAGCTCATGGCTCCTCCCGGCGTTCGCTTTCCGGGCTTCGAGAAAGACCGGCGCAGGCTCGCCGCGGCGCTCGCGAGCGCCGACGTGCTGGTCCACGGCTGCCCGTACGAAACCTTCGGTCTCGGCGTTGCCGAGGCGGTTGCGTGCGGGCTCCCGGTGGTCGTCCCCGATGCGGGCGGCGCCCGCGAGAGCGTCGATGCAGCGTGCGGGGAGGTCTACGAAAGCCTGGACGCCGAGGCGTGCGCGACGGCGATCGAGCGGCTCCTCGCGCGCGACCCGTGCGAGCTCCGGTTACGAGCGCTCGAAGCCGCCGGACGTGCGCCGACCCTCGCGCAGCACTTCGAGCAGGTGCTCGCGACGTACGCGGACCTGCGACACGACCGGGCTGGCGGGGCGATCGGCGACACGCCACCCCGGACCCGCGCGGCCGCCGTCCGAGAAATCGGAGATCGTTGCCATGGCAACGATCTCCCCTAAGGCATACGGAAGAGCTCGCGCCATGCCCGTCCACGTCTCGATCCACGACGTTTCGCCTGCCTGGTCGCGCGAAGTCGAAGTCGCCCTCGCGCTCTGCCACGCCGCGGGCATCAAGCCCGCCCTTCTCGTCGTCCCCAATTTCCATCGCGCCGCGCCGCTCGAGCGGGACGCCGACTTCTGCGCGCGTCTGCGTGCCCTCCAAGCGGACGCGCACGAAATGTATCTCCACGGCTTCTTTCACCAGAGCGCCGAGCGCTACACGGGGACGAGCGGCGGCGGGCACCTCGAGTGGCTCGTGGCGCAGCGGGTCGTCTCCGGCGGTGAGGCCGAGATGAGCGACGTGAGCGAGCCGGTGGGCCGCGCGCGCATCGAAGAAGGCGAGCGCGTTTTGCACCGGGCGGGCCTTTCGATCGATGGATTCGTCGCGCCTGCGTGGTCGATGCCCGCGTGGCTTCTGCCGCTGCTCGCCGCGCGCGGGTATCGCTTCACCGAAGACCACACCCACGTTTACGACCCGCTGGGCGGGCGCGCGCGAGCGAGCGTCGTCCTCAACTGGGCCACGCGTTCGCCCGGGCGCCTGCTGTCGACCGTGGCGTACTGCCGTGCTGCGAGATGGGCCCGCGCCGTCTTCCCGGCGCGCATCGCGATTCACCCGGCCGACATGCGGTTTCGCCTGGTTCGGGGCGAGGTCGAGCGATTCCTCGCCTGGGCGAAGGATGACGTCATTGCGCGGGGTGCGAATCTCTTCGCATGAAACCGCGCCGCCCGAGCGTGTGGAGGAGCGACGGCAGCATCAAGAGGGCCCCGCACAAGCACGCGATCTCGCCGCTCACGGCGAGCTTGCCGAACGACTGGAGCGCCTGGAAGTCCGCGAAGAGCATCGATCCGTAGCCGACGACGGTCGTGTAGCTGCAGAGCGCGACCGCGCCACCGACCCGGCGCACGGCGGACGTCACGTCGCCGCCCAGGAGGCGCGAGCGATCGTAGACGTTGAACGGGTACTCGCAGCCGATGCCGAACGTGATCGGCAGCGTGATGAAGTTCACGTAGTTCAGCTTGTCGCCGGACCACGCGGCGCCGCCGAGCAGCCACGACACGCCCATGACGAGCGCGAGGAGCACCGCAAAGGCGCCGCGCACGTTGCGGGTCGCCAGCAGCACCACGATCGACACGCCGAGGAGCGACGCCACCGTCGCGCGAGGCCCGTCGACCGACATCGACCGGAGCATCTCCGCGAAGATCGTCGACCGGCTCGCCGTCTGCACCACGGTTCCGTCGGGGAGGCGCACGTTGTCGGTCGACTTCGCGATGCGCACGAGGTTGTGCCCGTCGGCCAGCGCGACCCGGTTGCCGTACTTCACGTAGAACACCGTGCCGACGCGTCCGTCGTTCTCTTCGAAGCGACGGCGGAGGAGCGGCGGCAGATCGCGCGGGGCGAGCTCGTGGAGCGACTCCGGCGGGCGCAGGTCGAGGACTCGCTTGCGCTCGTCCTCCGGCAGGCCGTCGAGCACGGCGGGCGTGAGGCGGTCGCGTATGCGATCGAGCGTCGCGAGCTTCTTCTCTTGTTCCGCGGGCGTCCCGGGCAAGAGATCGGAGACGGTGGCGACCTCCGCGATGAGGCGCCCTTTCGGGTCCGCGGCGTCGTTCGCGAGAATCTGCGCCTTGAGCATCGGCACTTGCTCCGCCGTGTCGGCGAGCATCAGCGCGCCCGATACGTTCATCTTGCCGCCGAAGACTTTCTCCGACTTGACCGACCACTCCCCCGCGCCGCCTCGCTTCGTCCCGCGCGAGCCGAGATGGTCGAAGTTGTATTCCCAGGGATCGCGAAGGAATCCGGGAACCCGCCATAGCGCCACCACCGTGATGGCGAGCGCCGACAGCAAGAACACGCGCGGTGCGCGCTCGGTCGCGTGGGCGATCCAGCGAATGAGCGGGCCGGACCCGTCGGAGCCATCCGACGACGCGGACAGCGGCCGTTCGCGCATGCCGGCCGGAAGCTTCGATTGCACCCATTCGATGACCACGATGAGCGCCGGTACGCACGGGATCATCGTGATCCACACGAGCAGCATCCCGAAGAACCCGATCCACCCGAATTGATTGAATCCGCGAAAGTGCGTGACCGTGAGCGATCCGTACGCGATCGCGCCGACGCACGCGCCGACGAGCTCCGCGCGGAGCGAGTTCTGCACGGCCTCCCTCCGCGCCGTCGCCGCGTCTTTGCCGCTGACGCGAAACTCGCGGTACCGCGACAGAAGCACGATGGGATAGTTGATTCCGTTGCCCAGGATGATCGCGCCCAGGAACATCCCGGTCGTGTTCACGTACCCGAATCGGAAATACGCGAACGCGTACGCGCACCCCACGCCGAGGATCGCAGGCAGACCGATGACGACGAGCGGCCACGGCGAGCGATAAAACCAGACGACGCCCACGAGGATCAGCACGAAGGCGATCCCCGTGGCCCACGCGGCCTGGCTCACGATCGAGTCCTTCTCGGCGGCGGCATTGGGGATGTCGCCCGCATACCCCACCTTCATTTGCGGCTGGTACGTGTCGGGCCGCATGTCGGCCACGATCCGCTGCACGCGGTGGAGGAGGATGTCGCCCCCCGCGTCGCCGGTGCCGCTCGTCCGCGAGACGATGCGCACGCCGATCATCGTGCCGTCGACCGTCTCGAAGTAGCCGGATGGGAAATCGTCGTGCGTCTTCGCTTTGGCTTCCCAGCGATCGCGGTATTCGTCGAGGCCGAGCGCGGGCTTCTTTCCGCCTTCCGCGGGCGCGTTCCCCTGGCCCCCGCCCCCGCCCGCGCCCGCGCCGGGCTTGCCGGGCGAGTCGTCGTCGAGATCCGAGACGAGACCGCTCCGCACCGCGATCTGGAAATCGAGTGTGTCGTACGCGTGCTCGAGATCGTTCTGGTCGGCGTAAAGCCATTTGTTGGACTCGAAGAACGCGTGGACGTCCTTCGTGCCGTTCTCGACGTAGCCGACGAGGCGCGGCGTCTCTCGGCCGGTTTCTTCGGCCTTGACGAGCTCCGCAAGGCGCACCGACAGGTCGTCGACGAAGCGCTCGTTCTGCCGGCGGTCGGGCGACTCGGCGATGACGAGCAGGTTGGCGCCGCCGCCGACGCGCCCGAGCTGGTGCTCGAACGCTTTGAGCCCCGGGCTCTCGCTCGGTAGGAGCTCGCGCAGGTCGGTATGCGGATTGGCGAGGACGATCAGCGCGAAGCGCCAGCTGGAGGCGAGAAGGCAGAGGGCGAGAAAGAGCACGACGATCGGTCGGCGCCCGCTCCAGTCGACGATGGCCCCCACGGCACGTTTGACCATGCCTCGGCCCTCAGCCTTTCCTCGCGAACGGGCCCACACCCTCTCCACGGCTGCCGGCGAGGGACGCTTCGAGGATCTCGACCTGCACGCGGCGGGCGTGCGCACGCGCGTCGAAGTCGCTCAGGACGCGGCGGCGCGCATGCTCCCCTTCCCGGGCACGGCGATCCGGATCGAGCGCATACGCGACGAACGCGCTCGCGAGCCGATCGATCGCGCCCGCGCTGGCTCCTTCGCTCGATCCGCCGGAGCGCTCGGCTGGCCCGCCTGCCTCGGCCGGCTCGAAAGGAACGAGCTGGCCGGTCGCGGCGGGCCCGTCGCTTTCGATCATCTCGACGACGCCTCCGACGGCGTACGCGACGACCGGTTTGCCGAGCGCCATCGATTCGATGACCGACCGCGGCAGCGGGTCGGGATAGACGCTGGGAACGACGGCGACGTCGAAGTCCGCCACGAGCGGGCGAACATCGGCCCGAAAGCCCAGCATGCGAAATCGATCCGCGAGACCGAGCGCCTTCGCCATCGCGGCGCACTCTTCGACGTGGTCGGGCCGGTAATCGTCCGGCGTGTCCCCGACGACCACGAAGTGCACTCGCGACGCGACCACGGGCGGGAGGCGATCGAGCGCGATGCGCGCCGCGCGGATCATCTCGACGTAGCCCTTGCGCCGGAGCACTCGCCCGTGGCTGCCGAAGACGACAGCGTCGTCCCCCAGGCCGAGCTCCGCGCGAAGCGTGCCGCGCACCGCCTGGGGGTCGAACGCGCCGACGTCGAGCGCGTTGTGGATGACCCGCACTTTCGACGCGCAGTGCGCGAAGAGCGGCGTCGCCGCCTTCGAAACGCAGATGATGCGGCGCACGCCGGAGCTCGCCGACAGCGACCGATGCAGCGAGCGCACGGCCGGGGGCAGCGAGGTGTACCGAACGTGCCAGAGCGCGGGAATCCCCGTGATGCGCGCGAGCGCCGCGCCGGCGAAGTCGGCATTGGTGCCGTTGCAATACAGGAGATCGAATCGTCCGCGGCGCGCCAGGGCCGCGAGCCGGGCGATGGCCAGCGAAGCTTTGACGACGTTGCCCGCGAGCCGGGCGCCCTTGCGCACGAGGGGAGCGTCGAAATCGCTTCGCTCCATGGCGCGATTCCAGGGCTCGATCGGGTTTTCGACGAGGTTGGGCTCGAAGTGAAGTTCTTCGGCGACGCGATCGCGCGCGAGCAGATCCGCGATGACGCCCGCTCGCGGCAGCACCACCGCGCGGTGGACCACGGCGGGGTCGAGAAATTTGAGGATGGAATGCAGGCTCCGGCCCGGACCGCCGTTGCGGGCCGTGTCGTTGATGAACAGAACCCGCACCGGACGCGCCGATTCTTCGGTCGCACTCTGGCCGTGTGTGGGAAGCACGTCGCTCTCGGCAAGCACGGTCATCGTTCGCGAAGCCGCAACGTCATAACAGACGAAGCGGGTCGCGCCAGTTCGAACGGAGCGGCTCGTCAGATGTTCTCGATGGTGAGCGACGCGACGCCGATGCGGATCTGCTTGTTACGCGGCCGGCGTTCCACGATGTTGGCCGCGTCGGAGATCCACCCGATCGTCGCGAACTGGCGACGGATGCGGAAGATGTCGATGTTGAGCCGCTCGGACGAGGCGCGGAGCGCCTCGATCAGAAGGTCCTGGTACATCCACCCGCACGAGCTTTCGGGCTGCTTTGCCGCGACGTCGTCGAGCCGCGCGCGCGCCAGCATGAGAAGAATGTAGTTGTGGCCGCGGCTTCCGAGCGTGACGGGCTCGCGCCCGCCTTCGACGTGGAGCTCGACGAACTCCTCCTCGCGCGACACACGGAAACGAAGGCGCAGCCGCGCGAGATCGAACCCCGCGGCGTCGTGCCAATCCACCGTCGACGTCTGCATCAGCGCCTCGGGGCACGAGAAGCGGAAGCCCTTGCCGGCGACGTCGAACACCTGGTGGTTCGTCAGCGTGACGGCCTCGTCGTCGTGTTCGAGTCGCCATGCTCCGTCGCTGCCGCGCAGGACGGTGGCCGCGGGGTGGTCCTGCGTGGGGAGC
>DATHQY010000226.1:0-26207 GCA_035482215.1 Polyangiaceae bacterium
ATCGCGTGCCGATCGTCTATCTGCCGGCGCTTCTCTTCTTGAAACGACCGGTGAGCTGGTTTCAGGCCCTGTCGAAGCACCGCGGATCGATCGCCTACGCGCCGAACTTCGCGTACGCGCTCTGCATCAAGCGAATCCGCCCCGCCGACCTCGAAGGGCTGGATCTGTCGCGGTGGCGCGTGGCGGGTTGCGGCGCCGAGCCGATCCGGCCCGAGACCCTCGAGAGCTTCGTCGATGCGTTCGCGCGCGTCGGCTTCCGCAAAGAGGCGTTCTGTCCGTCGTACGGAATGGCCGAATCGTCGCTCGCGGTCGCGTTCAGCGAGCTCGGCGAAGGCATGAAGGTGCTTTGCGTGCACGGGCCGACGCTCTGGGAGACCGGCAACGTGACGTTCGTCCCTGAGACGGACGAAGACGCCGTCCGCATCGTGTCGTGCGGGCGCGCCTTCCCGGACCACACGATCGGCATCTACGCGAAGGACGACGCCATGAGTGCGTCGCCCCTGCCCGAGCGCGTCATCGGCGAGGTACGCCTGTCGGGGCCGAGCGTCATGCGCGGCTACTGGGAGGACGGGGAGCGCACGCGCGAAGCGTTCGCCGGACCGCTCCTTTGCACGGGCGATCTCGGCTTCCTCCACGAGGGCCATCTCTATATTTGCGGGCGGATCAAAGAGATCGTCATCGTCAACGGCCGCAATTATTACCCGCAGGATCTCGAGTGGGAGGCCGGCAAGGTTCCGGGCGTGCGCAAGGGCAACGTCGTGGCCTTCGGCTCGCGCGACCCGAGCGGCGCGGAGCGGGATCGCGAGCGCGTGGTCGTCGCGTTCGAAGTGCAAGAACCCGAGCGCCTCGGTCAAGCGGGCGGCCTCGTGAGCCACGTGCGGCAAGCGATTCAGGAAGGGATCGGCCTCACGCTGGACGACGTGATCGCCCTGCCGCCGGGAGCGTTGCCCAAGACGTCGAGCGGCAAGCTGCAACGCGCGAAGACGCGCGAGCTCTACGAGACGGGCGAGCTGATGGGGCGCATCAGCCAGCGCGACGGCACGAAGCTCGACGCCGCGAAGCACACGGCCGCGAGCCAGCTCAGTTACTTGCGGCTCGCCGTTCTCGGCTCGCGCAAGCGCAAGGACTAGAGCGAAGCGGGGTCAACGACCGAGGTGCGGGAAGAATCCGCCCACTTCGTGCTCGTATGCCGCGTACGACGCACCGAAGCGTGCTCGCATGAATCCCTCTTCGAACCGGGCGCGCGCGATTTCGGCGGGACAGAAGAGCAACACGGCGCACGCGAAGCCCCAGACCGAGCCGAAGAGCAAGGCGATCCCCACCGCATCGACCATGGCGCCCGCGTAGATCGGGTGGCGGAGGAATCGATACGGGCCGGTGCGAATCAAGGTGCCGGAAGCGGCGGCGCGATCGAGCTGAATCGCCCACGCGGAGCCGAGAGTCCGCGAGGCCCAGGTGCGAAGCGCGAAGCCGGCGGCGTAGAGCACCACACCGACGGCCGCGGCCGACGGCGGACCGAAACCGCGCTGCCGCAGGTGGAAATGCGCGAGGATCGCATAGAGCTCGCAAACGAACGCGAGGCCGACGGCGACGGCCGTCCAATCGCGCTCGGGCGCGATCGCCGCCTTCTCGGGCATCCGGCCGAACGCCCCCCAGAGACGTTCGCCGACGACCGCGGAGGAGACGAGCGTCGCCACGAGAAGGCCCGGGAACGGCGGCGCGAGCACGTACAGGATCCACGGCAAAACGGCCGCGAGCACGCCCGCGACGGCCACCGCGCGAAACAGAAGGAGAAGGAGGCGCGAGGACATCGGGCGTGCGATCAGTCGAGCCGGATCGCCGGGTCGGCCGTCGCGAAGAACCGCTGCGTGACCGCCGGGAACGTATCGGGCCCGGCGAGCATGGCGAGCCCCACGCGGCGGGTGTCGGCCATGAACACGGGCGCACCGCACGCGCGCAGGCCGATACGCCGGAACAGCGTGAAGATCGAAGGAAGGGGCGCGGTCTCTGGCGCCGCCCGTTCGGCGTCCGACAGGATCGGGTACGCGGCATTCGCCGGCGGGCATACGCGGGACCGCGCGGGCAGCGCAAAGCGCGGATGCGTTTTCCCCTCGCGGGCGAGCTTGGCGTGAACGATGCGCGCATCGTCCAGGCTGTCGGTGAAGTCGACGTGGACGACGCCCATGAAGTGGTCCTTGCCGCGCCCGTTCGCGAAGAGGACGGCCGCTTTCCACAAGTCGGTAATGACGCGCGGGTTCCGGTACGCGCGCAGGACGCACGATCGCGCGACTTCGACGAAGCGAAGCGCCGCGTCGCGCAGCGGCGCGTAGTCGTAGTGCTCCTCGCCGGCCATCCCGAAGAGCGGGCGACGGGCGTCGACGAGTGCGGGAGTCGGCTCTTGCACACGCACCGTTCCGATCACGCGCCCGTTCTCGCGGGCGACGAGGTGCGTCGCGTGGCGGTCCACCTCGGATGCTTCGATCCCCGCGGTCGTGACCAGATGCTGCAGCGTGCCCGATTCTTCGACGAACACCGCGTGCCGCACGCGGAATGCCTCATCGAGATCCTTTGCGGATCGCGCGACCACGATCTCGTACGAGTCGCCCAGGCGACGGCCTCCCCCTCGGCTCACCGGTCGACCTAGCCACCTTCGGGGACGGCGGTCAACCGGGAACGGAGAGTCCGCTGCGGGAAGGTCGGCGCCTCGCGAAGAGCCAAACGAGAACCGCTTGCACCTTAGAATGATTCTCGTTAGGGTCGCTTCACGATGCGGCGCGCGGACGACAGGGCGAGCGCGATGTTGCGCGATCTCCAGCGCTCGGGGCTGAAGCTCACGCCGCAGCGCATCGCGATCGTGCGCCTCTTCGCGGACGATCTGTCGCATCCGACGGCGCAGGACTTGTTCGAGCGGCTCCGCCCGAGCTTTCCGTCGATGAGCTTCGCGACCGTCTACAACACGCTCGACTCGCTGGCGCACGCCGGCCTCGCCGGTACGGTGCGCTTGCCGGGCAAGCGGGGAGACGCGGCGCGCTTCGATCCGAATACGGCCCCGCACCATCACGCCGTCTGCGACCGGTGCGGCGCCGTCATCGACATCGCGGCCGGATCGCTCGCCCCGACGCCGTCGGCCGGCGCGCGCGTCCGGCGATCGGCCCCGGGCTTCGCCGTCCGCGCCGTCGAAAGAACCTACCGCGGGCTGTGCGCGACCTGCGCGCGGCCGTCGCCGCAGTGAAACGAGAAGGAGACCATCATGGCCAAGTCGCTTCAGGGAACCAAAACCCATCAGAATCTGAAAGACGCGTTCGCGGGCGAGTCGCAGGCGAATCGCCGTTACCTCTATTTCGCAAAGGTCGCGGACGTCGAGGGCTATCCCGAGATCGCGGGCAACTTCAAGGAGACGGCGGACGGTGAGACCGGCCACGCGCACGGCCACCTCGACTATTTGAAGCAAGTGGGCGACCCGGCGACGGGCCTTCCCATCGGCAATACCGAGAAGAATCTCAAGGCGTCCGTCGCAGGCGAGACGTACGAGTACGAGACCATGTACCCGGGCATGGCCAAGACGGCCCGCGATGAGGGCTTCGACGACGTCGCCGAGTGGTTCGAGACCCTCGCGAAGGCCGAGAAGAGCCACGCGGGCCGTTTCCAGAAGATGCTCAGCTTGGTCTGAAGGGCCGAGAAACACAATTGGATCGCCGGGACGCCGAGAGACGCCAGGACTCGGGTGAGGAAGCCCAGAGGATTTCTCTCCTGGCGTCCTGGCGGTTCTGTCTCTCTCTTTCACCCTTTCAGCAGTTTGCGTAGAGCTCTCACCTAGGTCGTCCGCACGATGTCCAAGATCGAGCTGATTCCGAGAGCGACTCCCGCCCTCGATCCGAACGAAGACCGTTATTGGGATCCTCGTGATCTCGAAGGCGAAATGCGGCGGACGTTCGAGATCTGCCACAACTGCCGCATGTGCGTGGGCTATTGCGGGACGTTCCGGGACGTCTTCAAGCGCGTCGATCACGACGTCGAGAAGCGCGGCGCCGAGGGCGCCGAAATGCTCGACGCGGACGCGTTCGCGAGCGCCACGGAACTCTGCTGGCAATGCAAGCTTTGCTACGTGAAGTGCCCTTACACGAAGGACGAGGGGCACGCGTGGCAGCTCGACGTGCCGCGGCTCCTGCTCCGGGAGAAGGCGCAGCGAGCACGCCGCAACGGCGTCACGCTGCAAGACCGCGTGCTCGGCGAACCGCAGCTGCTCGGCCAGCTCACCGCGGGCCCGCTCGCGCGCGTCGCGAACTTCGTGAATGCCAATCGCCTCGTGCGCAAAGCCATGGAGGTCGCGGCGGGCATCTCGGCCGAATTCCCGTTACCGCCGTTCGGCGAAACGAGCTTCGCGCGATGGTTCGCGCACCGCACGCCGCAGCCGGGCGCCGGCACGCGGGGCACGATCGTGCTTTTCGCCACTTGTCTAGCCGACTACAACTTTCCCCAGATTGCCGCGAGCGCCGTCCAGGTACTCGAGAAGAACGGATGGGCGGTCGTGCGGCCCGATCAGACGTGCTGCGGCATGCCGAACCTCGACGGCGGCGACATCGACGCCGCCCGCAAGAAGGCGGCCGCGAACGTCGAATCGATGATGCCGCACGTGCAGGCGGGCTGCACGATCGTGTCGCTCCAGCCGACGTGCGGCTACATGATCCGCAAGGAATGGCCGGAGCTTCTCCGCACGCCTGAGGCGGCGAAGGTCGCGGCGGCCACGCGAGACGTGATGGAGCTGCTCGACCAACACAGGCGCGACAAGACGCTCGTCCGCGAATACGCGCGCGGCTTCGGCAAGATCGCCTACCACGCGTCCTGCCACTTGCGGGCGCAGAAGGTCGGCTATCCGGCGGTGCGCGTGCTCAATACTCTGCCCGATACCGAGGTCGAGATCATCGAGCAGTGCTCCGCGGTCGACGGCACGTGGGGAATGAAGGCGCAGCATTACGAGATGGGCAAGAGCTATGCGCAACGGCTCACGCGCGGCGTCGACACGGCGGAGGCGGCCGTCGTCGTGACGGACTGCGCGCTGTCGGCGCGGCGCATCCTCGCCGAGAACGCGCGGCACGCGATGCATCCCGTGGAGGCGCTCGCGAAGGCCTACGGCATCGGTGAGACCATTCGCTGAGGAGTCGTCGTCATGAAACCCATCGATCCCAAAGAGGTCATGAGCCTCGCGGACTACGAGGCCGTGCGAGAGCACTTTCGCGGGCGCGTCATCGGTGAGAAGAAGCGCCGGCGCGTGGCTCTCGGGCCGAAGGCAACGGCGCTATTCGAGAATCGCGACACGGTGCTCCTGCAGATTCAGGAGATGCTGCGCACCGAGCGAATCACACGCCCCGCCTCCGTGATGCACGAGATCGAGACGTACAACGAGACGATTCCGGCAGACGACGAGCTGTCCTGCACGGTCATGATCGCGATCCCCGACACGGCCGAGCGCGACGCATTCTTGCATGCCGCGGTCGGCTTCGAGGACAAGGTGAGCCTCGTCGTCGGCGGGACGTCCGTGCCCGCGCGGCCCATTGCGCGCCCCGGCGACCTCACGGACCGGACGACGGCGGTGCACTACCTCAAGTTCAAGCTGCCGCCGGAGCTGGCGCAATCTCTGCGGAGCGGGAGCACGCAGGCGCCCGCCATCGCGCTGCAAGTCGATCATCCCGTGTACACGGTGAGCGCGCCGCTCGCTCCGGCGACGGTGGAAGACCTCCGCGAGGATCTCCGCTCGTAGCGCCGCGTTTCGCGCACGGGTCCCGGAAGGGAGCGCCGGCCGGAACGCCGCTTCACGATGGCGCGGGTTCAGCCTCCGGCTTCGCCCGAAGATCGCGCGCGGGGTCGAGGCCGCTCCGGTGCAAACGCCGCACGTACGGAATCATCGCGAGGCCGAAGAGAAACAGCGCGATGCAGCCGTACTGCGCCGGTGTGAGCCCGGCGTAGCGCGTATCGCCCCCCTCGCTGTCGGGAATGCGCAGAAAGTCCATGGCGAAGCGCACCGGCGCGTAGGCCAGAGCAGTCACGATCACGTAAGTGCCGGTCCAGAGCTTGCGGTTCCAGGTCAGGGCGCAACACGTCGTGAGCGCGATCGTGAAAAGAAGCTCGAGGAACCCGAGGTCGAACCGCGGATCGTGGCCGTGGATGAATTCGATGAATCCGAAATGCGTAATCGTCCCGTCGTTCGGCCCGAACGGGTGCGCTACCGCGACCCACGTGTCGGCGGTCGTCCGCGCGCCCAGGTGATCATGCACCGACGCGCAGCCCGCGCGCCCGAACATCCATCCGAGCGGGAGAACGGACAGGACGAGATCGGCGAATGGAAGCAGCCTGGCGGGCTCCACGCGCTTCCGGAAGCCGACGCCGTCTTCGTAGTAGAAGTATTTCCACAACAGAATGCCGACGAGCGCTCCGGTGAATCCCCCGAACGAGCTCAGGCCCTCCCACAGGTACAGGAGCGAAAAGGGGTTTCGAACGACCTCGTCCCAATGATAAAAAATCTCGTCCAGGATGTGCGAGAGCGCGAACGCCGTCACGAGCATCCACGTCACGAACGAGTTGAGCTGCATCAGGTCGTAGCCGAGCTTTTTCGCGCGCCGCGTCGTCACCGACGTTCCGACCAGCACGCCCGTCGCGACGAGCAAGCCGAACGGATGCAGCGGAATCGGCAAGACCTTGTAGCCGAAGATCCGGAACGTGGGACCGATGTGGAGATCCGGAATGTGGATGTAAGGGACCATGTCCGCGGCCGCACGCACCTTTATCGCAATCCGGGAGAGTGCGCACGCCGCACGTCGCGGGATCAACCAGCTTCGGACGGCTTCCGGTCGGTGAATCCGCGCACTTTGGGCTTCGCCCCGAGAAGCGCGAGCTGTCCACACGCGGCGCTCACGTCGTCGCCACGCCTCCGTCGAATGAAGCAGGAATATCCCGCGTCGCAGAGCGTTTGCTGGAAGTCGAGCACTCGTTGCATACCGGGCGGGCCGAGCGAGCTCGCGCCGATGGGATTCATCGGAATCAGGTTGATCTTCACCGGAATCGTGCGGAGCAGCTTCGCGAGCTTGCGGGCTTCGGCGCGGTCGTCGTTCCGGCCGGCGACGAGGGTGTACTCGATCGTGATGCGCCTCCGCCTCGGCAGCGGGTACGCGCGGAGGGCATCCATGAGGACCGGCAGCGGGTACTTCTTGTTGATGGGCATGAGCCGCGAGCGCGTCTCGTCGTCGGCTGCATGCAGCGAGACCGCTAGGCCGATGTGGCCGGCGAAATCCTGCCCGAGGCGGGCGATCTCCGGCACCAGCCCGCTCGTCGAAACGGTGATGCGCCGGGCGGACAGCGCGATCCCTTCGGGGTGCGTCAGAAGACGAAGAGAGCGCGCGGTATTGTCGTAATTGTGGAGCGGCTCGCCCATGCCCATGAAGACGACGTTCCGGAGACGCTCGCCTTCGAAGAGCTCCGCCCGCGCTGCCACGACTTGCGCCACGACCTCGTCCGCACCCAGGTGGCGCTTCAGACCCGCCACCCCGCTCGCGCAGAAGACGCACCCCATGGCGCAGCCGACTTGCGTCGACACGCACTGGGTCACCCGCACGAAGTCCGTTCCGGCAGGGCCCGTCCCCGCGGACGGCTCCTCGTCCTCGTCGTCGACGGCGGCCGCCGCGTCGGCGTCGTCGGGCTGGGGCGCCCCGGGCGGGTCGACTCCTTGCGCCCGCGCGTGGGGCTCCACCGGCGAAGGCAGCCCGTTCTTGCCACCGCTCACTGCCGGAATGAGCACGGTCTCGACCGTCGCTCCGTCCCGCAGCCGCACGAGGAGCTTTCGCGTACCGTCCGCGGCCCGGCGCACCTGATCCACGGCAAACGTCTTTTCGAGCTCGAGCCCCACCATCGACGCGCGCAGTTCCTTGGGGAGATCCGTCATTTGCTCCGGATCGATGACGCCGCGCGCCTGGATCCAGCGAAATAGCTGGCGCGCGTGGAACGGCCGCACGCCGGCCGCCTTGAGCGCCACGGCCCACTCCTCCGGCGTGCGCGCGAGAGGCGCGGGCAGAGCCTGCGGACCGCCGTTTTTCGGAAAAACGCTCACGTTCCGCGGCTCTCCTTCTTGGCTTGCTCCCAGTACGCGTCGAGCACCTCGAGCGGCAGGTGCCGTTCGCCGCCACCGGCCTCTCCCCATCCGCCGTGATCCAGCCGCACGCGCTTCTCGACGTATGCAAACCGCGTCGTGAACTTCTCGATCGTCCTCCGGAGCGCACCCTCGGCGTCGATCTCGAGATGCCGCGACAAATTCACGAGCGCGAACAGGACGTCGCCCATCTCCTCTTCCACGGCGTTCTTGTCGCCGCGCGCGATGGCTTCGTCGAGCTCGCCGACCTCTTCGCGAACCTTCGCGCGAGACCCCGCCGCGTCCTCCCAATCGAACCCGACGCGCGAGACTTTCTCGCCCACGCGTTGCGCGCGCGTCAGAGCCGGCATGCTGCGCGGGACGCCCTCGAGAATGCCTCTTGCGCCCTTCTCCTTCGCTTTGATTTTCTCCCAGTTGCGAAGCACCTCGTCCGCGTCCTTGGCCTCGAGGTGCCCGAAGACGTGCGGGTGCCGGCTCACGAGTTTGTCCACGATCGCGGCGATGACGTCGTCGATGGCGAACGTCCCCTCCCGCCGCCCGAGCTCCGCCTGGAAGACGACCTGCAGGAGCAGATCGCCGAGCTCCTCGCGCAACGCCGCGCGATTGCCCGAGTCGATCGCGTCGATGACTTCGCACGCCTCTTCGAGCACATACTTTCGCAACGTTTCGAACGTCTGCTCGCGGTCCCAGGGGCAGCCCTTCTCGCCGAGGAGCCGCCGCATCACGGCCACGAGACGGCCGAGGGTCGACCCGTCTTGCGCCGGCACCGGGAGAACGGGACGCGGGGCATCCTCGTCGAACGGCGGGGGCTCGCCCCGCATGCCGGCACGGTCGGAGCCCGGCGAAGACGACTGCGGAGACGGTTCGAGCGGGGGCCCAGACTTGGCTTCGAGCATGACGAAAGGCAAGCTACATTGGCTCCGGCGAATGTCGACCGCGTCCGCCTCCCAGCCGCCGCACCCGCCGCCGCCGCACCCGTCCCCGGCGCATCCGCACGGGCCGCCGCCGCCGTCGCCCACGCCGCTCCCGCCGCTCCCGTTCGGGCGTACGCTGACGATCGTCGCCATCGGGGCCGTCCTGGGGATCGCGTACCTCTTGCGGGGCGTCCTCGTTCCGCTTTTTTTCGCGTTCCTGACGGCCTACGCGCTCGATCCGTTCGTCGACTGGCTCGAGGCACGCAAGATCCCCCGCTCCCTCGCCGCGCCCATCGTGATGCTGGGCATCGCGGGGCTTTTGACGCTGGCGCTCGTCTTCGCCATCCCGATGTTCATCGACGAGCTCCGCGCCGCGGCGACCGAGCTGCCATCAGAGCTCAAGGGGTTCGAGAGCCGCGCGGAGCCCTGGCTCTGGCAGACGTTCCACTTCAAGCCGCCGCACACGATGGGCGAGCTCGGGACGGAGCTCACGAGCAAGCTCCAGTCGCAGTTTCCGGACCTCGTGAGCGTCGTGAGCATCGCGCTCTTCGGCACGCTGAGCTACCTCGGCGTGATCCTGAGCGCGCTCATCGTGCCCGTGTTCGCGCTCTATCTGCTCATCGACTTCGACCGCATCGTGCACCGCACGGGCCAGCTGATTCCGCGGCGCTGGTACCGGCACGCGGCGAGCGTCGCCCGGCAGATCCACCGCACGCTCGGCGGCTACGTCCGCGGGCAGCTGACGGCCAACATCGTGCTTGGCGCGCTCTACGCGATGGGGCTCCGCTTCGTGGACGTGCGCCTGGCCGTGGCGATCGGCGTTCTGACGGGGATGCTCGCCTTCGTGCCCTACATCGGGTTCAGCTGCGGGCTCTTGTTGGCCATCGCGATGGCCACGCTCGACTGGCAAGGACCGGGACGTTTGCTCGGCGTTCTCTCGGTGATGCTCTGCGTCCAGGTGCTCGATGGGCTCATCATCACGCCGCGCATCGTCGGCCGATCGGTGGGGCTCGCCCCGCTCGAAGTGCTGCTCACGATGATGGCGGCCGGCACGCTCTTCGGATTTCTCGGCGTCCTCCTTGCTGTCCCGCTCGGCGCCGTAGTGAAAATCCTCGTCAGCCGGATGGTCCGGGCCTACCTCGCTTCGGCCTTCTACCGGCGCGGCAGCGAACCGCGAACGCTATGAGGTCACCCGGCGCCAATGAAGAGAACGCGGAAAAGAGCGAACACCCGACCGGCGAGGCCCCGGACCTGCTCGTCGAGCGCACCGGCCAGGCAACGTGGATCACGCTCCACCGCCCCGCCGCGCGCAACGCGCTGACGCTCGGCGTTCTGGCGCGGGCGCGGGATGCGCTGAGGGGCGCGGGGACCGATTCCTCGGTGCGATGCGTGGTGATCGCCGGAGCGGGGGGACACTTCTGCGCGGGTGCCGACCTGCGCCAGAGTTTCCAGGACGATCCGCAGCTGATGGACCACCTCGAGAGCTACATGGATGCGTTCCACGGGCTCATCGAGGCGGTCGTGCGTTGCCCGAAGCCGGTCGTGGCGAGCTTGGAGGGGGCGGCAGTGGGATTCGGGGCGGACCTTGCGTTCGCCTGCGACCTGCGCGTCGCCGCGACGACGGCATACGTGCAGGAGAAGTTCGTGGGCCTGGGGCTCATGCCCGACGGCGGCGGCACGTTCTGGCTGCCCCGCCTCGTGGGAACCGCGCGCGCGATGCAGATGATCCTCCTCGCAGAGCGCGTCGACGCGGCGGAGCTCCTGCGGCTCGGCGTCGTGACGAAGGTCGTCCAGGCCGACGCGCTTCGGGAGGCGACGTTCGAGGTCGTCCGCAGCCTCGAAGCGGGCCCTCCCCTCGCCTTCGCGGCGATCAAACGATCGCTCTATGCGAGCTGGGGTTCGTTCGAGGACGCGTTACGGCGGGAGCGCGAGGAGCAGCTGCGTCTCTTGGTGAGCCGCGACGTGCAGGAAGGCGTCGCCGCATGGGCCGAAAAGCGGGCCCCCTCGTTCATCGGCCGCTAGAAGAGGTAACGCTCGCCCGTGTCGCAGAGGATCGTCACGACGACCCCGCTCGGAAATTGCCGCGCGACTTCGCACGCCGCATGGACGTTGGCTCCAGAGGAGGGGCCCACGAGCAGGCCTTCCTCGCGTGCGAGGCGCGTCGCCATCCGCTCGGCCGCGACGTCGGTGACCGTCAGAACCTGGTCGATGACGCTGCGATCGAGGATGTCGGGGACGAAACCCGCGCCGATTCCCTGAATCCCGTGCATGCCGGCGGCCTTGCCCGAGAGCACCGCGCTCGCTGCGGGCTCGACGGCGACGACGCGCACGTCGGGACGCTCGGCCTTCACGACCCGGCCGACGCCGGTGATGGTTCCCCCGGTCCCCACGCCGGCGACGAATGCGACGAGATCGCTGCCCGCGCCTTCGAGGATCTCGCGCGCGGTGGTCCGCGCGTGGGCTTCGGGATTCGCCTCGTTCTCGAACTGCTGCGGCATGAACGCGCGCGGCGTTTCGCGTGCGATGCGCTCGGCGCGTTCCACCGCGCCCGCCATGCCCTCCTCGGCCGGGGTGAGCACGATTTCCGCGCCGTACGCGCGCAGCACGTAACGCCGTTCGAGGCTCATGTCCTCCGGCATGACGAGGATGCAGCGGTAACCGCGCACGGCCGCGATCATCGCGAGCGAGATACCGGTGTTGCCGCTGGTCGCTTCTACGATGACGGCGCCGGGACCAATGCGGTTCGCCGCGGTCGCGCGGTCGATCATGGCGAGCGCAGGGCGATCCTTAACGCTGCCGCCGGGATTCTTGACTTCCAGCTTGCCGACGACCGACGCCACGGACGGAGGCCCGACGCGTGCGAGCCGCACGAGCGGGGTGCGGCCGACCAAATCGAGCACGCTATCGGCAATCGTTGGGCCGGAGCCTTTCATCGAGGACCGAACGTATCAGAAGATGCGCTGCTCGACCTTTATCGTGTCCCCCGCCTGCAGCAGGACGTCGGCCATCTTGCCGTCGCTGATGTCGTCGAAGCTCACGGTCGCGGTCAACGTCTTGTTTTCTGCAACGACGCGCGTGATCCGCACGCGATCACCGTCCCCGAGCGAGGTCAGACCGCCGGCGAGCGAAATGGCATCGATGAGGCGCATCCCCTCGGTCCAGGGAAAGCTGCCGGGCTTCTGCACCGCGCCGACGATGCTCACCTTCTTCGAGTTGTACTGTTTGACGACGAGAGTCACCTGCGGCGCGACCAGCACCTTGTTCTCGACGAGTCTCCTCTTGATCAGGTCCTCGATCTGCTGCGGCTCGAGGCCACCGACGGTCAAGCGGTCCACGTATGGAAAGTCGATCGACCCATCCGGCTGAACGCGAAACTCTTTCGGTAGGTCCTTCTCGCCCTGAATCGAGACTTCGAAGACGTCACCCGGACCGACGGTCGTGCTCAGCGAGGGGGGCGGCAGGTTCGGCCGCACGATCACGTGCTGGCTGCACCCGAAAGCCACGGCGGCACACCAACCGACGAGAACGACCACCTGCACCCAAGACAGACCCGAACGCCAATCACGCTTCATGACCCAGCCTGCGCCGATCATGGCGCACTCCGCGCGCGCGCGCCACCCGCCCCTGCCACGCCTACAGGAACCAACGGACGCCGACGTACACTTCGAAGCGCTGCCAATCCATTGCAAATTCGGTATTGGTCGCAGCGCCTGTCGCGCCAACCGGGTTGCCCGGCTCGCGAACGAGCGTCTTGCTGAACTCTTGTCCGTACCGGAAGGTCCCGTTCAAGCCGAACGTATTCGTAAATCGATACTCGGTGAAAAATGTGGCATCGGCGCGCACGTCGGTGAACGCGCTGGCACGCAGATCCGCCGGATCCGTCAAGGTCGATTCGGGCTGCTGGATGCGCGGATATTCGATCGCCGCCACGCCACCCTCGAGCGTCGCGAGAAGGCGCCCGGCGAAGAAGTACGTGAACTTGAGATAGCCCCGGTCGATTCCGTAGTACGTGCCGAGGTAGCTATTTTGGAAATCACGCTGGTAACCCACGGCGATCGACGAAAGCGCGAGACCGAGGTCCGTGGCTTTCGCCACTCCGGGGCTCGCCGATAGAAACCACTTGAGTTCGGCAAGACCGATGACGCTGTCGTACTGCTGCGGGTTGAACGTATTGTCGTAGAAGCTCCCGCCGTACCCGGCCATGAGCGTCGCGGCGAAGCGGTCCGTGATCAACCCGTTGAAGCCGAGCCGAGTGCGGATCGGCTGCGAGCCGATAAGCCCGTTCGCCAGCGCCACGGAGCTCGGATACGAAATGAAACGCTGATCCGCGTCGAACACGAGCGACGTTCGCGGCGTGAACTTCCACCGACCGCGCGTCGACACCTCGTGCGTCATGTTGTCGAAGGCTTGCGGCAGCTGCGCTTCGAACAGCGTCGTGCTGTATTGGTACTGGAAGTGCCAATCGAGCGTCCCGCTCTGGGGCTGGAGACCGATCTCGGCGCCGCCACCGATGCTGTCGCGATCGTACGCGACAGTCGCGTTAGACGGGTCGGCCTGCGTCACGCGGGTGTAACTCACGAACACCGCGCCGGAGACCGGACGCTCGGGCATGATTTCGAGTCGGCCGTCCGCCCCGATATTCACGTTTCTTTGGGCCGAAATATCGTTACCCGGCAGGTTCTTGACCGACGAATCGCTCGATATCCCGATCGGGAAATACGCGGTTCCGTTGATCCCCCCGCGGAACGCGATGGGCGGGGGCAGGCGAATGACGTCGCCCTCGCGACGTTCACCGGTGAGCGTCGAGACGTAAAGCGACGGCGTGACCCGAAGCTGAAGCGACGGAATCGGCGGCGTTAGCGGAGGCCCATTGACGACGTTGTTCTGCGTCGACCGAAGAAAGTAGTTCGAATCGTAGCCAAACTCGCCGGCGATCCCGGGATGCAACTCGAGATCGCCCGACCGGATACCGATCCCTTCGTTGTACCGACGGTCCCCCAACCAGGTCGGCGCGTCGGTCGACGTCACGTTCTGGGTTTGCGCGCTCGCCGCTCGTGCAAACAGCACGGCGCTCGCAACGGCGAACGATGCAAAGCCTCTCTTTTTCATCGGTTCGGGCCGAAAGGTACACCAGACCAAGGTTGAGCTACTGCGAAACGTAGGACTACGTTGTCGAATTCAAATACAGAAGCGTCGACTAGGATGGCGCGGCAGTGCCGCGACCAACAAGCTCGGCGCTATCTCATGGCTTTATCGGGGAAGCCGCCGGCGGCACGTACGCGCCGACGGGCACAATGCCTTGGCTACCAGGATATTGCGTCGTGTCGTCCCCCGGCATATTCGGGTCGACGACGGTCACGACTTGCGTCTGCCCGACGAACGCGACTTCTTCGCCGATGCACTGATTGGCTTCCGCGCCCAACTGCTCGGATCGCTGGCGGAGCACCGTCAGAATCGTAAATTCGTGATTCGCCAGTTCCGTATCGCCCCGCTGCACTGCTGCCTGTAGGGCGGCCTGGCGATCACGTGCCGAGCGCGCAGCCACATCGACCTGCGACAGCTTGTCGCTGAGGCAAAGCGAACGCACCACGTCACGACCCTGGCGCGCCTGATCCAGCTGCCGACGCACGGTCGCCGACTGCTGCGCCATTCGCGAAATCGTCGCATCCGCTTGAGCAAGCTCGTCTTGAGGGCTGAGCGTCGCGGTGCGCTCGAAGCCAACTTGACCGTTCGGCGCGGGCGGAGACTTCGGCTGCGCGAGCGCCGAGCCCGTGAGGCCCATAAGCGCCGCACCCACACCGATCCACCTAAATCCCGCACCGATTCTCATTCCGTTCGCCTCCCGTAGCCCCCACACCAACCGCCCCGCGGAATCGTAACGATCAGGATGCGGTGTGTCAACCGTACGTCACCTTCAAACACTCAGTTCAGAAGCACGCATGGCTCTTGAGCGGTTCGGTGCAATAGGGTGCCACACCATTCATACAAAGTTTCCTCTTACCCGCCCTGCTTCACGAAGTTGAACGGAACGCTGATCTGGGATCCGGCAGCCCCCGGCGGGTCGAACTTCGCACGCCGCGCGACCGTGGTGATGCAGTTGGCCACCTGCGCGGAGAGCCCGTTGTTGCTCGAGATCGTGGCCGAATCGACTTCGCCGCTCGGCGCTACTTTCACGAGAATGACCAGCTTGCCAGCCTGCGTCGGGTCGGTCTCGAGACCCTTCTGGTAGCAACGCTTCGCTCCCGGAAACATCTGGCTTCGGATGACGGCCTCGGCGTTCGCCACGGGCACGCTCATTTGCGAACCGCCGTACTGCACGTCGCCGACCGGGACGACCTTCGTCGCGGTTCCCGCGCTCGTCGATGCGCCGCCGGTGTTTTCGCCCCGAAGGCCTTGCAGCCCTGCCCCGCCCCGCCCCGGCTGGATCGGGCCGCCAGCGCCGCCCGGAAGGTTGAGACCGTTGCCACCGGTATTGCTGATGCCCCCCTGGCGATTGGCCAGGCTGTTCAAGTCGACGGGCGCGCCGTTGTCGTCCTTCATCGCGCCCGCAATGTTCGGTCCGCCGTTCAACGCCGCCAGGATCGCGATGCGCGCTTGATCCGCTTCGTTCATCAGGCCCTGGACGACCTTCGCGTCCGGAGCCGCGGACGGCCCTTTGTTTGCGTTCGCTTGCGACGTCGGCTTCGGCGCTGCGGTCTGTGCGGGAGCCGTATCGGTCGACGTCGCCGTCGCCGTCGGCGTATCCGCGGTCTCGACGGGCGGCGGCAGGGTCCGCTGCACCATGTCGAGCAGGCTCGCCGTGATGTCGTCGTTCACGACGGGGTCCATCCAGTCGCTGTACATCGCCCCGATCAGCCCGAAGTGGAGCAAGAAGCTGAACGCCGCGATGACGGTCAGGTTCCAGTCGATCTGGCTCGCGAGGCCGCCCTTGACGGACAAAGGCAGCTGGGGGCGCGGTTGGATCGGCGGCGGCGCGACGAACTGGAAGAGAAAGGTCGTCTCGCCGATGACGATCTTGCCGCGCGCCTCTTCGGTCAGCCGAATCTGGTAGCCGCCGGCGACGCGCTTGGCTTGCCCCTTCAGCGCGACGAGGTCCGTGATGCCCGTGGCCAAAGCAATCCGCCCGGTCATCCCATCGAGGAAATTGAGGTGATAGTCGTTCCCAATCAGCTCGAACAGCTTGAATTGCGGAGGAACGTTGGCCTGGACGACGAAGGTCGACTTCTCGCTGGGCCCGACGGTCACGGTAGTGCGCTGCTTGACGACGCGCTCTTCAAGAATCCGTCCGCCGGCGACGAGCCCGATGCGGAGCACCTTCGGCCCCGTCGCCTGCTGCATCGCGCGCATCACCGCGGTCATCTGACCGGGACGCCCCGACGGGATACCCGCGTGACCGCCCGTGGGACCGTGGCCCGGGGTTCCTCCTGATCCGCTCACTTGGGACATGAATGCGGCGCCTTTCTCCAGGGGGTCGGTTGGGATCCCATCATGCGCGGAACTCTCGTTGCGTCTCGAATGGGCGGCGCGGCTCGATCAACACAGTTTCACCGCGATTCGGAAAGGTTACACGATTGGAGCGTCATGACGAGACTGTCGAAGGCCGTGCGGCTCCGGCGCCGTGCCGCTCTCGCCTTGGTGTGAACGGCGGCGCAAAAGGCCGCGCCCGCGGCGCCGAGAGCAATTGAGTTCAAGGCAGGCGCCAGCATCGATATCACCGAACCGGTGCCTACGGCTGGCAACGACGCGCCGAGAAGGCCCATCGTGGCGAAAAGAAACCCGGAGCTCAGGGCGATGCGCGCGCATGCGCCAGGGAGGCGCGCGCCGCGCTCGGTCACGCCGTCGAGCTCGGTCAAGAGCTCGTTCACGCGAGCGTCTCGCGCGACGGGCTCGCGCTCGAGGAACGCTTCGAAGAGAGCCGTTTCCCATCCGCCGGGCGCGAGGGTGGCCATCCGCCGCGCGAGCCCGGGAAGGCCGGCATACGACGGAGCGGCCGCGTCGTCGGACGCCATGGCCTCGACACGGCAGCTCCAGGCGATTGCGCGCGCGAGAAGAGCCGGCTCGCAAAAGGTCGGCGCGACGGCGCGTGCAAGCTCTCGGGCGGCCGCCGCGGCGCAAAGGATCGCGACGAGAGCCGACAGCGCCGCTGCCATTCGATCAGAACGGGTCCTTGCGGACGGCTTCTTCGATCCGGTCGAGGAACGGCTGGCGCAGCTCGGCGAGGGTCAGCTTCGGCTGGATCTTGGCCACGTCGACCGCGGCGATCGGTTTCTGAATGCGTCCGACGATCGTGATTTCGCCGATCTGGAGGACATTTTGCTGCTGTTTCACCTGGCGCTCGTTCTTGCTCGCGTCCTGGGCCGATGCAGGGGATGCGACGGCGAATGCAAGCGCGAGAGTGAGGGCGAACATGACAAGAACTGCGAGGCGGCTCGTCGGCATGCGGTTCATTTGTTGGCCTTATTCTTCGTCTTGTCAGGAGTCGGCGCCGTCGCGGGAGCCGCGGATGCCGGGGGCGGTGTCGGAGAAGCCGATGCCGCCGAAGGCGCGGTCGCGGCGGCCTGTTGTTTCAACTGAAGCTCGCTCTGCTTTCGCTTTGCCGTGCTGAGGAGCTCGTCGACGTCGTCACCCGGGCCCTTCACGGTCTTCGCGCCGCGCATCGACTTGTACGACTCCAGCTCTTGAATCGCTTTGTTCAGTTGATCGTCGGGGCCCGACACGCCGGGAACCGACTCGGAAAAGAGATAGAGCAGGCCGAGGTCGTAGTGCGCACCCGCAAGCGTCGAATCGAGCGACAGCGCCGTCGCCAGCTCCTTCTTCGAGTCGGCCGGGCGGCCGAGTAGCCGATAGCAATCCCCCAGATCGAGGTGCGCGATGGCGGCGTTCGGCGCGAAACGCACGGCGTGCTCGAGAGGGGACTGGGCTTCGGTCGCGTTGCCGGCCTCGAGCTTCATCTCGCCGAGATTGACGTGCGCTTCGAACAAGTCCGGCCGCCGCGAAGTCGCCAGATCGAAATCCGCGATGGCTTCCTTGCGTTGGCCCATCTCGCGCTCGATGAGGCCGCGAATCAGGAGAGCCTCCGGATTGTCCTTGTCGCGGGGCGGGATGGACCCGTCGTCCGCCCCGTCGAGAATCGCGCCGAGCGCGTAGCGCGCGAGGTCCCACTTGTGGTTGCGGTAAAAGTCGCGCGCGATGGCGACCATTGCCGCCTTTGCGTCGGGCGACTTCGCGAGCACCTGTTGTGCGAGCTGCTGGCACCCCGGGCTGTCGCCTTCGATCGACTTCACTTCCGCTAGATACGTCTTCGGGCCCACCGAGTCGGGATCCTGGGCGCCCTTGCCCGCGAGGAACGACTCCGCGTCCGATCCGTGGCCCGTTCGCGCCAGCAAGAGGGCGTACGCGCCGAGCGCGCCGTCGTACTTCGCGTTGGTCGTGAACGCGGCGCGGTACGCGGCAAGCGCGCCCTGCGTGTCGCCGAGCCGCTCGAGCACGCAGCCGAGCGAGTACTGCGGGCTCGCGGCGCTCGAGGCCCGACTTATGGCGTCCTTGAACGCGTCACGGGCGGCCGGAAGGTCGCCCGTGGACCACGCCGCGAACCCGCGGTCATACGCGGCTTTCGCATCGCCCGAGAGCTCCGTGGCCGCCGAGGGGGCCGAGGTCGCCGAGAGCACGGCGTCGGCGTTCGGCGTGAGGCCGTTCGACGCACGCTTCGGCGTCGACCTCGACGTCTCTGCCGCCGCGGTCTTCGGCGGCGGTGTGCTGTCTCCGCATCCTGCAGTCAGCGCGGAGCCCAACGCGACAACAGCGACGACGGCAACCGTTCGCTTCTTTGGCTTCACGATGCAGGCTCCTCTCTTCGCGAGCATGCCGCCCATCATGGCGACGCCGGTAGCGGCGCCGGAGCTCCGCTCGGGGGCGGCGACAGTACGAGACCCGAGCGCCACTGCAGGAACTCGCCGTTGACGTACACGAGCTTGTCGCTCGGACTGAGCGGGTCGGGCGTGTTCTCGACGTATGCCTTCATCTTGTCGTCGCCGAGGTAGTCGCTGAGGAACGCGAGGCGCGCAACGGCGCTCTGCACCGCCGCGTCCTTCACGTTGTACTTGCGAGCCGTCATGGCAGCGGTCACGTACTTGCCGACCATCTTCTGGTTGCACACTTCCATGTACTGGTCTTTCGTCGTGCGCCACTTGCTCCGGACCTGATCCTTCGTGTCGTCGATCTGCTGGCGGATCTGGTCGGCCTTGTCGCTCTGCCCCGCGGCGTCGAGCTTGTTGGCGAGTGCGTCGAGCTTGTTCAAGAGCGCGTCTTGCTGCGGCGTGAAGTACTTCGGGACGACGAGATCGAGCCCCGTTCGAATCGAATCGTAGAGCGAACCAATCCGCGCCGTCGCCGCCGCGGCCCATTCGAACGACCCGTATTGCGTGGCGATGTGCTCGAGCGGCGGCCGCCATTTCTTTTCGGCCTCTCCAAGATCCTTGTCGACCGCCTTGGTCACGTCGACGATGTTGCCGGCGTAGTGGTGGTGGCCCGTCGCGTAGTCGAAGCCTGCGCGCACGTCCTCGTCCACCAGCGCGAAGTCCGCTTCCCCGCCGTAGTCGGAATACGGCGAATCGTTCGCCGTGATCTGGGTCGCTTTGCCTCCTGCGCCCGTCGCTGCGGCCGGATGCGCCTTGAAGTACTCCCAGTCGGCGATGACCGTCTTGAACCAGTTGCGGTATCCGCCGTCGCCGGCGGACTGCATCATCTTCGCGATGTGGAACGCCGATTCGAGCGCGTAGCGGGCGGCTTCCGGCTTCCCCTTGGCCTGGGTATGGAACTGGGTGAGCGCCCCGATGGCCTGGCTACGCGCCGCTGCGTTGCCTCCGGAGTCGCCGCCCGTCGGGTTCCATTGCCCGTAGTCGAACCCCGCCCTGAGGTAATCCGCTTCCGCGCGTTTGTCGGCCGGAAGGTGATTGCGCGGGTCGACGAGGATCCCGTACATCGCGTTCATGTGCCCGCGATCACCCAAGTTCGAGTAGAGCACCATCGCGATGCGTGCCGCGTTCGCGCGGCGTTGCTCGTCGAACCGCGGGTTGTTCGCGATGAGCGCGAAGGACTCCGCCGCGCGCTGGTAGGCGAAGAAGCCATAGTAAGTGGTCGAGAGCGCGTCGTACGCCATCCCCAGGTACTTGATGCGTTCCTTGTATTCGTCGGGATTGGGGCCGACTTTGGCCTTCTTTTCGGGATCGATTCCGCCGTGCTCGAGGCGGTCGAGGTTCTCTTCGCTGCCGTAGTTGTTGATGAACAGCTGGTAGAGATCGATCGCCTTCTGGAACTCGCCGACCTGCTTGTAACAGAACGCCGAATTGATCGCGGCAGCCGGGGCGTCCTTGTGCCCAGGCGATGCGCGAAGCGCGTCCTCGTACATCTTGCCCGCCTTGCGCCAGAGCTGATCGCGCGCGGGCCCGGGAGGCGCCGCCTTCGCTTGCTCGAAGACCCGGTTGGCGTCTTCGAACGCCGCGTTCTGGAGGACGAGATCCGTGAGATCGCCCTTCTTCTCTTCGGCGATCTGCAGGTCGGTGCGGGCGCAGGAGCTTCTCTTCTCGGCTTCGGCGAGCTCCCGCGAGCGCGCGGCGTCCCTCTCCAGGTTGCTCATGACGATCAGGCGCTTCCACGCCTCGTATCCGAGCGGGTCCTTGCCGCACTTTTCCTTGTAAATGACCTCGAAGCGGCTCTTCGCGTCCGCGAAGTGCCCATACAGGTAGTACTGGTCCGCCGCGTAGAAGGCGTAGTCGGAAGCGCGGTTCTGCTTGTCCCGCTCGGGAGGAACGCGCTGCACGTACTCGTCGCGCGCGCTCATCGATTTCTGGATCACGTCTGGGAACGCATCCACCACGACCTTTTGATCGCCCGTCTCCCCCTCCAGCTTGGGCAGCTTGCGCGGCTCGACGCCAATTGCGCCGCCGGAGTCCTGCCAGCGCGCGAACGCGAGGTCACGGTCCACGTCCGCCAGGTCGACGACGAAGAGACCTGCGTTGTCGATGAACTGATCGTCCTCGTCCGAATCGCGCACGTCGATCGCTGCCTGTTCGGCCGTGTTGATCTCCTGCGACATCGGCTCCGGATACTGCTTCGGGTCGAACTCGTGGAGCGCCACTTCGAGACGCACCTGGTTGTGGAGCGCATCCGCATAGAAATACCGGCTCTTGTACGCGTCGGGCGCGTTCTCGTCCTGCTTCAGGTACCCGAGCCACCCGATCGCTGCGAGCTTGTATTCTTGCAACGCGAAGTTCGTGAGCCGGAGCTTCTCCTTCGGGTCCCCCGTTTGATCGGCCTGCTCGAGCGCCGCCTGCCCGTTGCGCGTATGCGTGATCGCCGCGCCCTTGACGCCCGTCCGTACGAGCTCCTCCGCGCGCTGCAACGCCGCCGGGTTCTCCTTGTTGGCGTCGACCCACGGCGTGTCGCCCGTGTACTTCGAGAGCGCCGTGCGGGCTTCGAGCACTTTGCGCTCGTAGTCACGCCGCTCGTCGCCCTGCTTCGTCTCGCGCGTCAGGAGGTCGAACACTTCGGCGATCGAGTTCTGCGTATCCGGCGCCGAAGGATCCATCGGCCACTTGTCCAGCATCAGCTGGTACGTGGCGAGCGCGTTCTTGTATTGATTGATGGCGCGGTACTCGAGCGCGAGAGCCTTGTAGACCTCGATCGTCCACGGCTTGTCCTGGGGGACGAGCCGCCCGTCCTGCACGCGATCGATCGCGATGTGCAGCTTGGCTTCCGCCTCGGTAGGACTCTTCGCCGTGTCGAGCACGTCGGGCCGCGTAATGAAAGGTTCCTCCGGAGGAGGTCCCGCGAAATCGAAATTGTCGAGCGAGCCCGCGATGTACGTATAGGCCTCTTGGCGGAAATCGGCGCCGGGATCGCCCGTCAGCTTCTGCTGCTCGTCCGTGTAATTGAGCAAGTGGACGAACTCGTGGACGGCCGCCTCGTAGCGCTGCTGCTTGAACAACGTCCACGCATACTTGTAGAGCGCGACGCCGTAGAGCGGCGGCTTTCTGTACTGCATCGCGCGCGTGTACGCGCTTGCGGCGCGGTTGTAGTCCCACACCGCCGACGGCTCGTAGTCGAGCACCCCGCCGCCGATGTCGTCCTGATCGAACTCCCAATCCCCGATGCGCCACCAGATTTCGGCAACGTACTTCGGGTCCTGCCCCGCGAGCTGGTCCGGCTGGTGGATGATTTCGCAAGCCGACGGATACGGATCGGCGAACGTCGTCTCGTCCTTCGGCCCCTTCTTCAGGACTTCGGCGCGTGGGTACTTCGCGCGCCACGTCTTCCAATACGCCTCGTCGTGATCCTGGGGCAGCGGCCCCACGAGGTCCCCGTCGGGATTCTTCGGATCGACCGCGGTTGGATACGGATATTGGTTGTGGCAGACGAGCGAGCGCCATACCTGCTGGGCCTCCGCCACGCGGCGCGAATCGTTCAGTGCATGGCCGAGGAAGTAGTAAATGCCGGCGAGCTGCGTGTACGCCGGGAATTCGTGGATGACCCGCTTGTAGAGCGCGATGGCCGGCTTCAGAGTCACCGCCAGATCGGAGTTCGGGTCCTCGTCGCCGCGGGCTCTTTCTTCGTAGAGCGCTGCCAGGCGATACATCGCGTCGGGCGTCGCGTCCGGCCGCGCGTTCGGCCCGCTGTAGGTCGCGACGAAGTCCTCGAGTCGCTTGATCGCCGTCTCGCGCGCCTTGCGGAGCTCCTCCTTTTCGATGCCGACTTCGCGATCGAGCCCGCTCAGAATGGCCTTTTTCTTTTCTTCGTAATGAAGCGTGACGATCGTCGTGATCGCGTCCTTGTAGTCCCGCGCGCCGCGCTCGTAGGCGACCGCTTCTTGCTTCATCGCGTCGTACGCCGCGAGCTGCCCGGCGGTCGGCGGTGGAAGCGGCGAAGCGTGCGGCCGGTATGTAGGAACGAACGGCGTGGTCCCGGTCGTCTGCGGCGCGGCCGTCGTCGGCGCCGTCGCGACGGGGGGGGCCGTCACCGCGCCCGCGTCGGGATCGCTGGCCGTGGTGCCCGCTCTGGCGGGGGGTCCGTCGGCGCCCGCGTCCGCCGGGGAGGCCTGCGCGATCGCCATGGGAGCGAAGACCGCCGCGACAAGAAACGCCGCAGCAGTTCCGCGAAGGACTTGAAAAGATCTCGACGTTACGCGCCCCATAGTGATCCTCGGTGTCGACCCGCCGTCACGGGCTCGGCTGCGAAGGCTCGACGCCATCGTCTCTCACTTCTTTCAACTCCTCGTCGAGAAGTTGCTCCTGGCGGGCCCGCTCCGACTGCAGACTGCGCACGCGGTCGAGTTCCTCCTCGCGCACTTCCCACGCCTGCTCGGTGATTCCAACGTCGGCCCGAAGAACGATCCCCTGGAGCTTGTCGCGCACGAGCCCGAAATTTCGCTGCGCCACGTGACCGACGAGATCGCGACCGTCGTTGTCGAGCGCGTCGAGCTGCTGCTGGTACGCCGCCACGTTCGCGCGCTCCCCCTCGATCTTTCGCTGCAGTTCACCCGAGTGAGCCGCTACCTGCACCTCGATGCCCTGAACGGACGCGACGAGCTGCGCTTCGTACCCGCGCGCTTGCTGCAAGAGCGGCTGGGCCTGCCGTGCGAAGCGAGCCGCGTCTTGCCCGGCCGCGTCGGCGAACGCGAGAGTCACCTCACGATCGAAGACGTCGCGGAAGTCGTCGCGAGCGACGGCATCGGCTTGATAGCGGGAGTCTCCCAAGCCGATCTGCGCGCGCCCGATTTCGACCTCGCGCCGCGCCTCCGTCATCGCGTCCTGGTAGCGCCGCAGATCGGCCTCGTTCGCATCGAGCTCCGCACGAAACCGCACCAAGCTAGCGGGATCGCGCGACACCCCTTGGATCGGCGCGTCGGTCAACACACGCCGGAGGCCGTTGACGGTCGCCTGGAGGGAGTCCACCTCCATCGCGCGCCGCGTGAGCTCTTGCGAAAGGTGCGTCCATTGCGCCTGCCCCTGCCGATCGCGCGCCGCAAAGTCCTCGGGACTCACGGGCAGCGCGCCAATGATGCCCATCATCGATCGCCGCTGCTGCCGGACGGTGCCAATCTCGCCGGAGAGGTCGCCCGGCTCGACGGTATCGATCGCACGCGCGAGCGACAGTCGCATGCGCGAAAGGCGGTTGATGAAGCCGAGCGCCGTGCGCTCGCCGGCTTCGAGCTCGGGAAAGGCGTGGATACGGGTCGATGCGTTGGTGAGCATCGACAGCCTCTCGATGAGCCGCGACGACTCGCGCAGAAGCGCTTTGCATTCAACGACGTTGTCCACCACCGCAAACGCGAGCGGTCCGTCCTCCGCCTCGCGCGCCCAGCGGATGGCGATCGGAGGAAGCTCCTGGTTTTGCTGGAGAACGTCGAGCTGCTGTTGGGCGAGCTTGTCGTAGTAGACGGAGACGTCCTTCGTCGAATCGAGAAAGGCGTCGACCTTGGCCCGCACCGGATCGTACTGAGCGCGGATCCCCTGGTAGAGAGCGAGCGCGCGATCGAAGGCGCCCGTGCGGAGGAGCAGATCCGCGCGAAGCAGCGTGCCGTCGCCGATGTATTCGCTGTTCGGATCGCTGACCATCAGCACTTCGAGCGAACGCTCCGCCCGCTCGACGTCCCCGAGGCGGACGTACACCCACGCGAGCTCGTAGAGCATCGTGTCGATCTCGGGGCTATCGCGCCCGACTTTCGCGTACGCCTCGCTCGCCTGCTGGTACTGCTCCATCTCGTAGAACAGCCGTCCTATGGCCATCCAGGCGAGGTCGATGACGTGACGGTGTTCCGGCGTGTCGGGCGGCAGCTCCGTCACGGTGCGAAACGTTTCGATCGCCTGCTTGTAGTTGACGCCGGCCGTCTCCGTCTTCGAACCAGGCGCGCCGTTCGCGGCGGCCGTCCGCGCCATTTTCATCGCGACGAGGCCCTGGAAATAGCCCGCTTGGTGCGTGTACGCCGAGCCGACCGGAACCTGCCCGAACTCCTGTCCGGCTTCGTTCCAACGACCGAGCCGGTACAGCGCCTTTCCGTGTGAGTAGATGAGGCCCGCGTCGACCTGCCCCACCGGAACCTGGTTGAACTTCTCGATGAGAGGAGCCAACGCTTCCGGCGGGTCCTCCAGACGGAGCGACACGTCGACCAGCCGCGCCAGCGCGCGCGCGTAGTACACCTGGAAACGCGGGTCGGTGCCGTGATCGACCACGCCGTGGTAATCCCGCCGCGCGGCGAGATAATCGCCGGTCGCGTAGAACGTTTCGCCGCGTAGCCACAGCGCGTCCGGGTAGCTCGGGGTTCCGGGGAACTCTTCGAGAATCTCGCTCAGAACGACTTCGGCGCGCGGATAGTCCTTCATCCGGAAAAGGAGCTCGCCCGTCGCAAGCCGCTTCTCCGGCGTCTGCCGATCCGCGTTCACCTCGGCGACCGCCGCTTGCACGGACGCAAGGCCCTGGGAGATCACCACGAGATCCTTCTGGGCGCCGTCGAGCGCCTCGTCCGTGCCGGCTCGCGCGTCCTGCGCCAACGCCGCCACGAACGCGGCGCACGAGGCCACCACGCCGAGGCGAGCGAGCTTCATTTCTGCCCGCTCCCGGCCCCGATGGACAAGCTGCCCGAAACGGTGGCGGCCGGCGCGGCGGGGGATGCCGCGGGCGTTGCAGCGGCCCCCAACGGCGCGATGCGTTCGCGCCAATCGACGGTGGGCCGTTGCTCGAGCGGCGTCGTGACGCCGCCTTTTTCGTAGGCCGTCGCGGAAACCGTGAGCGCCTTGCCTTCGAGCGCGGTGAACGCGTGGCTCGATTTGACTTCGAACTTGTACCCCCGCAGATACGAGAAGACCCCGTAACCGTTGCCCTGGAACGTGAGGGCAACTTGAATCGTGTGATCGCCGGGCGGGACGGATCCGTTGTAGATCGGGATCTCCTTCTGCTCGGCGAGCGCCCCCGAATCGTCCTCCCGGTTGTACTGGATCTGCCCGTCGACGACGAAGAGCGCGCGGGTCAGCAAGAAGGCGCTCGACATCTCGTTTTCGAATTCGATTTCAGCTCGCGAACCGGCCGATCCGCCCCCGAGAATCGTGTCACTCAGCAAGGCAAGCCGTGTGTGGCTGCGCCGGATCTGATCCTTCAGCTCGTCG
>DATHQY010000227.1:0-2657 GCA_035482215.1 Polyangiaceae bacterium
AGTCGCGACGCCGGGCACCGCCGCGGGCAAGGGCACGGCGGCCACGGGCGCGGCGGGCGCGGCGGTAGGCGCGTAGCCATGGCTGTCTTCGAGTACCGAGGCATCCTGTCGACGACGGGCAAGCACGTCCGCGGCGTTCGCGACGCCGACAACAACCGCACGCTGCGCGCCGTCCTCAAGCGCGAAGGCGTTCTTCTCACGAGCGCGCGCGAAGACAAGAGGGCGCGCGCCGGCGCGCTCGCAGGGTCTGCCGGGGCGGGGAGCTTCTTCCGGCGCGTCAGCATGGCCGACGTGTCGATGATGACGCGGCAGCTCGCCACGCTCGTCGGCGCCGGCATTCCCCTCGTCGAAGCGGTCGGGGCGCTCATCGAGCAGATGGACAAGCTCGAGCTGAAACGCGTGCTCACGCAGATCGTCGACCGGCTGAACGAAGGCAGTTCGCTCGCCCACGCGCTCGAAGCCCACCCCAAAGTGTTTCCAAAGCTCTACGTGAGCATGGTGGCCGCGGGCGAGGCATCGGGCACGCTGGAGGCCGTGCTCGAACGGCTCGCGGACTATCTCGAATCGCAATCGAAGCTCCGCGGCAAGGTCGGTGCGGCGCTCGCGTACCCGGCCCTCATGATGGTCATCGGCTCGGCGCTCATCACGGTCATGATGGTCGTCGTCGTCCCGAAAGTGACGTCGATCTTCGAGAGCATGGATCAGGCGCTCCCCTGGTACACGGAGCTCCTCATCGGCACGTCGCACTTCATCGGATCGGTGGGGATGTACGGGTTCATTCTGTCGGCCCTGACGTTCAACCTGACCCGCACCGCGCTCCGCGACTACAAGGAGAGCGAACGCAACCGGCAGCGCATTTACGCGGGCCTGGCGCTCGGCTTCGGGGCTCTTCTCGTCGTCTCGGCCTTCAGCGTCGATTCGCTCGGCCTCTATGCGCTGGGCGTCGCGGCGGGCGTCGTCGTGGGCCTCGGGGCTTCGTGGCTCCAGGCGTGGCTTGCGACGCCCGAGGGCCGCCTCAAGAAGGACGCGTTCTTGCTCAAAGTACCGGTTCTCGGCACCCTCCTCCGCATGCTCGCGGTCTCCCGCTTCGCGCGCACGCTGGCGACGCTCTTGCGGAGCGGCGTGCCGCTCCTCAACGCGATGGAGATCGTGCGCAACGTTCTCGACAACGCGAAGCTCGAGAAGGTCATCGAGACGGCGGCGGGGAGCATTCGCGAGGGCGAATCGATCGCAGGGCCCCTCAAGCGGAGCGGCGACTTTCCCCCGATCGTGACGCACATGATCGCCGTCGGGGAGCGGAGCGGCCAACTCGAGCAGATGCTCGAGAACGTCTCGCGCGCCTATGACACCCAGGTCGAGACGCGCGTGCAGGCGCTCACGAGCCTGCTCGAGCCGCTCATGATCGTCGTCATGGGCGGGGGCGTCGGATTCATCGCATTCGCGATCCTGATGCCGCTCATCCAGATGAACGAGTTCATGCAGCAATGAGCCCCCGATGCCCATCCACCGCCACGATCCGAAAGTCTTCTTCCCTTGGGAGAGACGGCGCGGCCTCGGCGCCGTGTTCCGCCGCGCACGCGGGCGTCAGGTGCTGGCTCTGGTCGGCATCACCGCGGCGTTCGTCTTCATCTACGAGCGCGAGCATCGCGCGAGAGAAATCCGCGCCACGCGCGCGACGATCACGGTGGCCGGCGAAGCGATCGAGGCGTTCCGCGCGGATCACGACGAGCACTGCCCGGCGTCGCTCACCGACCTCGTCGCCGGAGGGTACCTGCACGAAATCCCGCGCGACGCCTGGGGCCATTCGCTCCGCGTCAGCTGCCCGGGCCGAAAGCGCAACCGCCCGTTCGATATCGCGAGCGATGGGCCGGACGGCGAACCGTTCGGCCTCGATCGCGTGGAATGACACGCGGGGCGAACGTGACACGACCCGCACACGACCCGGCAAGACCTGAACGAGACGAAAACACGACGTCAGACCGTAACCCCATGAAAGGGGGAGTAAGCCATGGATACGCTGCTGCACCGCTCTCCGCTTGCAACGTTGCAAAAAGGTAAAATCGCCGCGCGGGCCGCGTCGCGTGGCCTCACGCTCGTCGAGCTCGTCATCGTCATCACGATCATCGGCGTGCTGACGGCGGCCATCTCGATCGGCGTCCTCCAGGCACAGAAGCGTGCCAACATGGGTGCGGCAGCGACGGCCTGCAACACCGTTCGCCAGGCGACCATGCAGTGGATGGCCGTTCATCCCGGCATGGATTGCCCGACCGTCGACATCCTCAAGACGGAACGAGATCTCGACACGGGCTTCAGCGCGAAAGACCCGTGGGGCGGCCTCTACAAGGTGACCTGCGACGCCGACGAGATCACGTGCACTTCGCCCGGCCCCGACAAGAAGGAAGGCACGGAGGACGACATTCACGTTCCCAAGGTGGACGTGGCGACGGGCAAATAAGGGCGTCCGTAACCGGAAGGAAGCCACGCCCAGGAACGCTGAACCGACTGTCATGTTCCCGCCCATGTCCCCGCATCGCCTCGTCCGAGCGAAGTGCCACGCGGCCTGCACGGCCAGCGCGGCCGTCGCGCGCCGGTTCTGGGCTCCTCGCGGAGCCCGCCGTGCCGGTGGGCATGGGCATACGCGCCGGCGGTGCTTCACG
>DATHQY010000228.1:0-3334 GCA_035482215.1 Polyangiaceae bacterium
ACCCATCCCGCCCTTCGCGAAGCGCTCCTCCAGAATCAGGTTTCGCGCGCACAGTCCTGGTGGATGCTCGCCTTCAGCGCGACGGGCGTGCTCGTAACGACCTTCGCGTGCGCCGCGCGCGCGGAGAGACTGGCGAAACCCACGGGAAGCGATCGGCTCGACGCGTTCGCGGCGGTGCTCCGCGCTGTCCGCGTCCGCGGGGCGATCCTGGTCGCTCTCCCCGTGTCGGCCGCCCTCGCGGCGCGAAGCGCGGACCGGGACGGCGGCCTCGTTGTCCTGGCCCTTGCGGCCGCCGCCGCGGCTCCTGTCGCCGTCACCGTCTACTCCCTCCCCGCCACCGCACCGCGCTTCGCGCGCGCCGTGGCCGCGTGGCCTCGGGCGATCCCGCCGGTTCTCGTCGGGCTTCTCTTCGCCGGGTTCGCCGGGTTTCTCACGTACACGACCCTCCTCGACTACGCCGCGCTCCACACGCGCACCTATGATCTCGGTCTTTACGACAACCTCGTCTGGCATTGCGCACACGGCGATTGGCTCGGCACGTCCCTCCTCAAGGGCAGCCACCACGGATCGGCGCACTTCGATCCCATCCTGGTCTTCCTCGCGCCGCTTTACCGCCTGCACCCGCGCGCCGACACGCTCCTCGTTCTGCAGGTCGTGTGGATCGCCTCCACGGTCGTGCCTATTTATCTCCTCGCGGCGTCCAAACTCGGCAATGCCTGGTATGGCGTCGCCTTCGCGGCCATCTACGCTCTCCATCCCGCCGCGGCGGGGACCGCGCTCTACGAATTTCATTCGCTCGCGATGGCGGGCCCCTTCCTCGTATGGCTCTTGTACTTCCTCGAAACAGGGCGCCCCCGGCCCTATGGGGTGGCTCTCGCGCTGGCCCTCCTTTGCCGAGAGGACGTGGCCCTCCTCGTTCTCTGCATCGCGATTTACGCGATGGGGCCGGCCGGGACGCGGACCGGGACACGCCACCGCCGCATCGGCTGGGTCACGGGCCTCGTCGCCATTCTGTACTTCGGCGCCGTCAAGCTCGTCTTCATGGATTCGCCCGATCCGCTGAACGCCGGGCAGAATTCCTATAGTTTCACGGGTTACTTCCGCGACTTGATTCCGAATCACAACGGAGCCGAGGGCCTTCTCTTGTCGATCTTCGGCAATCCTCTTTATGTCGCCGGCCGCGTCCTCACGGCGCCCAAATGGGAGTTCGCGCTCCTCTTGCTCCTACCGCTCGGCCTGCTCCCCCTCTTCTCGGGGCGTGCCGCGATCATGCTCCTCTACGGCGCGGTCTTTTGCCTCCTGGCGAGCAAGCCCGCCGTTTTTTCCATCGCGTTTCACTACGCCACGATGGTGCTGCCCGTGGCGTTCGTCGCCGCGATCCATGCGCTCGCCGAATGCCCGCGATGGCGCGTTCTCGCCTTCTTCGGGCTCGACGGCATGCGCACCCGAAGGTCCCTCCTGGCGTTCGCCCTGGGTTCTACGGCGCTCGTGTTCTGGAAGTTCGGGCCCTGCGATCCCGCCCACGAATTCGACGCGGGCTTCGTCCCGATCGCGCATTCCCTCGACGATCAGGACCGCGAGCAGTACGCGTGGGTCCGCGAAGCCGTGGCACGCATTCCGGCCGACGCGAGCGTGGCCGCGACTCCCACCATGGGCCCGTTCGTCTCGAATCGCCGGGAGGTCTACGACTACCCGAAGAGGCTCGATGCGTCGTACGCCTTCGTGTACGCGATCGAGCTGACGCCGGACCAGGCGGCCGATCAGCAGGCACGGGTCGCGCGGGGCGATCTCGTGCTGCTCGCGAGCCACGATGCACTGGCGCTTTACGCGATGCGCGTGGAGAAGAAAGAGTGAAACAGGGAGGGGAGGAGGAAAAGGAGGCTTTGGGTTCGTTCCACGAGTTTCATCGCGGCGCCCATCCCGATCGCGGATTTAGAGTTTGCTGAGGCCGATCTCTTCGCGGATGGGCATGGACTGGGGGACGTCGCGCCGGTACGCGGTGTACGTCAGGAACTCGGCGACGAGACCCGTGGAGAAGAACTGAATCCCGAGGATGATCTCGAGCGCTCCGAGAAGAAGCAGCGGGCGATCGCCGATCTTGTGGCCCTGAAACCAGAGCACCGTCAGGTAGCTCTCGGTGACGACGCCGACGCTCGCGAGGGCCAGCGCGATCGCGCCGAAGAGGTGCATGGGCCGCATCGCGAACCGCGTCAGGAAGACGATCGAGAGCAAGTCGAAGAACCCCCGAGGAATCCGTTCGAGCCCGTAGCGAGACCGCCCGAACGGTCGTTTGTGATGGGTAATCGGCACTTCGGCGATGCGGTAGCCCTCGGCCGCGGCGAACGCCGCGATGTAGCGAAAGAGATCGCCGTACACGGGCAGCGTGCGCAGAACCTCGCCTCGAAACGCTTTGAATCCGCAGTTGGCGTCGTGCAGCGCGAGGCCGGTCGCCCAGCGCAGGACCGCGTTGAAGACGGCGGATTGCACGCGGCGGCCGAACGGGTCGCGGCGCTGCTTCTTCCACCCGACGACCACGTCGTAGCCGCTCTCGATCTTCGCGAGGAACGCGGGCATGTCGCTCGGATCGTCCTGCAGGTCCGCGTCGAGGATGACCACGGTGCGCCCCCGCGCGCGCCGAAACCCCGCGGAGAGCGCCGTCGCTTTGCCGAACTGGCGCCGCAGGCGGATGCCGCTGACCCGCGCGTCCGATGCGTGCAACTGCGCGACGCGATCCCAGGTGTCGTCGGTGCTGCCGTCGTCGACGATGATGATCTCGTAGAGCCGCACCGACGCGAGCGACGCGTGAATGCGCGACGCCAGCTCGGCGAGCGTCGGCGCCTCGTTCAGCGCCGGCACGATCACGGAGACTTCCAGCAGCGCGGCGACTTGGGGCGGCTCGGGCACTTCGTCGCTCACGCGCGGCCACGGGGCTAGCACCCCCCGGACGATAATCCAGATCGGCTGCGGTCGCTTCGTAACCGCCTGCCGGGCAGCGCGTACTGCTCGGAGCTACGTTCAAGCCGGAGGACACGATGCGACGCGACGTGCAGAATTCCCGAAAGCGCTGGTTATTGACGGCGGCGGTGACGGCGAGCGCGATGCTCTCCGGAGCGTGCCGGCCCGCTTCCGCGACGACGGGCGTGTCGCCCACGCGGGCCACCTCCGAGAGCGACGTCGGCACCGTGAGCGCCGGCCCCGCGAACGGCGCTCCCGCGAACGCGGCGTCCGCCGGGGGGCCTTCCGGCGCCGCAGCGGGCACGTACACGAAGCCGCCTGTAGAAGAGCTCCGTCGCAAGCTGACGCCCCTGCAGTTCGAGGTGACCCAACACGCGGC
>DATHQY010000229.1:0-14338 GCA_035482215.1 Polyangiaceae bacterium
GGAGCGCTACCCGGGCCGCGACTACCGGACGCTCGGCGACGAGCTCGTTCACCGCCACGGAACGTCGACCATCAAGTACGGCCGCGGCACGGTTCTGACGATCGACCTCACGAACCGCTGCAACATGATGTGCGACCCGTGCTTCATGGACGCAAATCAGGTCGGGTACGTTCACGAGCTCTCGCTCGACGAGATCAAAGAGATCCTCGATGCGTCCATCTCGTTCAAGCCGCGCCGCCAGATGACGGTGCAGTTTTCGGGCGGCGAGCCGACGATGTCCCCGCATTTCCTCGAGGCGTGTCGCTACGCGAAAGAGGTCGGCTACTTCAACGTCCAGGCCGCGACGAACGGCCTCCGCTTCGCTCTCGAGCCGGAGTTTGCGCACCAGGCAGTCGCCGCCGGCTTCGACCTTGCGTACTTTCAGTTCGACGGCGTCACGAACAACGCGAACAGCCATCGCCACATCACGAACTTGTTCGACGTCAAACAGAAGGCGATCGACGTGATGCACGCCGCCGGCATCCAGATACTGCCGGTCACCACGGTCGTGAAGGGCGTGAATGACGACCAGGTGGGACCGCTCGTCGATTTCGCCCTCGCGAACTGCGACAAGCTGGACGGTGTTTCGTTCCAGCCGGTCTCGTTCACGGGTCGCGACGAAGAGGTCAGCGACGAAGAGCGCCACGCCAAGCGCTACACGACGTCGACTCTCGCACACGATCTGCACAAGCACACGAACGGCAAGATCGACATGCACCGCGACTGGTATCCGCTCGGCGCGATGGGCGCCTTCGGATGGCTCGCGGATCACATTCGTTCGCTCAACGGTCCGACCGGTCCGTCGACGTTCGGGTCAGTGGGCTGCTCGTGCCACCCGAACTGCGGAGCGAGCGTCGTCCTCGTCGCCAACAAGAACACCAAAGAGTGGTCGACGGTGACGCAGTTCTTCAACATGGCGCAGTTCATGAAGGACATCGACGTCATCTGCGACACGGCTCGCGGCAAGGCGCTGACGTTCACGCAGATCGCGCTCGCCTTCATGCGGAGCTTCGACTCGACGAAGACGCCGCCGGGTTTCACCATCGAAGAGTTCGTGAAGCTCTTCTTCTACGGCAAGATGCGCGGCGCGATGGGCCGCGAGATCAAAGAGACCGACTGGCGCATCATCTGGGTCGGCGGCATGTGGTTCCAGGATCTCTGGACCTACGACTTCCGCCGCACGGAAATGTGCGTCATTCCGTACGCCACGCAGGAAGGGGAGATCTCGTTCTGCGCGTACAACACGGGCGTCGGCTGGCGGCAAATCGTGGAGAACATGCACACGGTGGCCAAGACGAAAGAATGGTTCGATGCGCGCGGCCGCCATGCGGTGTACGCGGGCAACAAACCCATGTCGCTCGAAGGCAAGCGCAAGCTGCCCATCGTCGGCGCGGAGCAAGCCGTTCCGGCGGGCGCGTACATCACGAACATCGGCTGATCAGGCGCCCTAGGGGCCAAAGCTGCGGGCACGGTCGGTGACGATCGCGCCCGCAGCGCTTTTGTGCCTGAGATGGAGAGAGAAACAGCGAGGAAAGAAGAGAAAGAGGGAGATCTCCTCCTCGCCCCAATTCTCCCTCCTCTCCTCCTCCCCTCCCGGTTTCTCGCTCTCTCGCTCCTTCCGTGGGCGAGGGTGCGCGAAGCGCCAGTCGCTCGCGTGGACGGACGCGACGTGCTGTCCTTGGTCATGCGGATTTCGCGCTTCACTCTCGTTCTCGCCGGAAGCATCGTCATCGCCGGCGGCTCCGCGGCTTGTGGCGCGAACTCCGGCTCGAAGTTCGACGGCGGCAACGGCGGCAGCGGCAGCAGCTTCGTCACCGGCAGCTCCGGCATTGCGGCAGGAACGAGCGGGAGCGCCTCTCTCAGCCAGAACAACGGGGACGCGAGCCAGCCGGGAGACGAGGCCGGGTCGTTGGCGATCACGACGTCCGCCAGCGCCATCGACGTCACCTATGGCCAGCAAAGCCCCACGGTCACGGCGATAGCTTCGATCAACGGCGTTCAGGTCCCGGCCTCCTTCACTGTCGACCGGGGCGAACTCGGTTCGATCGATGCGGCGACGGGCGTCTTCACGCCGACCGGCGCGGTCGGCGGAGTCGTGACCATCGTCGCGACCTTCTCGGGCCAGGTCGCCACGGCCAGCGTGAGCATTACCGTTCATTGGGTCCAGAGCGGCGCCGACGCGGACGCGGGAACCGGCGGCGCCGCGGACGCGGGGGGAGGCTTGGGGGGCAACGGCGGCGTTGGCGGCGAAGGTCCGGGGGCCGCGCCGGATCCGGCGACGATCACTGCGCTCGGCACGACACCGGTCGCGGATCCGAGCCTGCAATTTCTTTATCCCTACGATCAGACGGTGTGGCCGCGCGGCTTGCTCGCGCCGCTTCTGCAGTGGTCGACGACCCAGAGCTACGACGCCGTCTCCATTCATATTCAGGAGAGCGCCTTCGAGTACCAGGGATACTTCGCGAGCACGGCGACGCCGTTCGTCCACCACCCCGTCCCCCAGGCGGCGTGGGACGCGCTCGCGTACTCGAACGGCGGCGAAGCGGTGAAGGTCACTCTGGTCTTCGCGGCGGGCGGCGTCGCCTACGGTCCGCTCACCCAGACCTGGACGTTCGCGCCGACGTCCCTCACGGGGACCGTCTATTACAACTCGTACGGCACCAATCTGGCCCACAATTATTGCTGCACGCTCGGCGGCGCCGAGTTCGGCGGCGCGACTCTGGCGATTCGCCACGGTGCGACGTCCCCGGTGCTCGTCGCCGGGAGCGACAGCGAATGCCGGGTGTGTCACTCGGTCAGCGCCGACGGCTCACGCCTCGTGACGGGCCAGGGCGAATCGGCGAACTACTTCGGATCGTCCGCCTACGACCTGGGAACGCTGGCGGAGACTTCGCTCTCGCCGGAAGACGGTCGCTTCAATTGGGCCGCGCTGTATCCCGACGGGACATTCCTCCTCGCCAACAATGCCCCGATCGCCGGCGCAGGCTTCACCCAACCGACGCAGCTCATCGCGGTTGGCGACGGGGGAATCGTGCCGTCGACGGGGCTTCCGCCGACCTTGCAAGTGGGCTCGCCGGTCTTTTCTCCGGACGGCAAGCACGTCGCGTTCAACTTCTACGGCGGCGCGGGGTCGGACGGCGGCGCGGCGGACGGTACCTCGCTCGCCATGATGGATTACGACGCGGCGACGAGCACGTTCTCCAATTTCCAGATCCTCTACACCCCTCCTCTCGGCACCTCCGTCTGGCCGTCCTTCTTGCCGACCGGCGCCGCCGTGATCTTCGAGCTCGAGACCGTGTCCGATGGCAGCTATTGGGGCGAGACGCGAAAGTGTCCAGGCAGCGCTACGTGCTCGAACCCCGGGACCCAGGCGCAGCTGTGGTGGGTCGACGTGGCGACGAAGCGGGCGGCCCCTCTCGCGTCGCTCAACGGGGCAACCTATCTGCCTACCGCACCGGGCACGGGACACCCGGACGACACGGTGCTGAACTACGATCCGACGGTGAACCCGGTGGCGGGCGGCGGATATGCGTGGGTCGTCTTCACGAGCCGGCGCCTCTACGGAAACATCGCGACTATCGATCCGTACGAGAGCGACCCGCGCTACTTCGATCTGACTTCCAGCCCCACGACGAAGAAGCTTTGGGTGGCCGCGATCGACCTGAACGCTGCGCCCGGCACGGATCCGAGCCACCCAGCGTTCTACCTCCCGGCGCAGGAGCTCCTCGCGGGCAATTCGCGTGGGTATTGGGTCGTCGACGCGTGTGAGGCGAACGGGACGACGTGCCTGACCGGCGACCAATGCTGCGGCGGTTACTGCAGTGAAGTCGACGGGGGCCTGGTCTGCAGCGATCAACCGCCTTCGTGCTCGACCGAGTTCGACAAATGCACCCAGACCAGCCAGTGCTGCGGCGCCGCGCAGGGGATGCAATGCATCGGGGGCCGCTGCGCGACGGCAAGCCCGCCCGTGCCGCGTTGATGCGGCTCGCTCGCGGCGTGGCGAGCGGATGCGAGCGGGTCAGTGCGTCGGGGGCTCCGCGAAGCGGGACGCGGGAAACGGATCGGCGGTGTCTCGCAGGCCATTCTCGGTCGCTTCGGGCATCACCGGCGGGGGCGGCGGGTCCACGCGGATTCCGCGGGACGCCAGCCCGTCGCGATCGTCATAGCGGAGCTCGGCGACGAGGAAGGGGCGCGTCGCGTCGCGGACGAAGCGCGTCTCGCTGACGCTGGAGGCCTCCGTTTCGCCGAACTCGGTGCCGAGCCCCGGGCGTTCGTCGGCCGGCGCCCGGTACGCTTCGCGTGCCTGCGGCGCGTAGGACGGCGCGGGCGCGCTTTTCATCGCGGTGCCGCCGGCGCCGCCGACGGCCGAGGAGCGCGCCGGAGGAGACGACGGCGGAGCCGCGGCCGCAGCCGCAGGGCCCACGGAGCCGACAGCGCCCGTTCCGGGCGCGTCATCCGCCTCGGCGCGGCGGCCGTCGGCGGGGGGCGCGGACTCCGGCACCATGGGGGGCGGCGGAGCGTAAACGACATGCGGCCGCGGGCGTTCGCGAAAGAACGCCGCGCCGATGACGCCGACGTTGCGATCGTGATCGGTCCGGGCGGCGTACGATTCGCCGACCGACGAGAAACGGAACGCCGCCACGGTGTCGAACGATGTCCGCCAGCCGTCAATCGTGACGTCGCCGTAGGCGGGGACCACATAGCCGCGCTTGTCAGTGCTCGCGGGCTTGCCGTCGACGGCGTCCAGGCCATCCACGGAGACCACCGCTTCGATACGACCGGGCGTCGGGTTCACGATGTGGAGCTGGTAGCGCTGTCCCCGCTCGCCGAGGACATAGGTGCGGCCGCCTTGCGAGAACGTGGAGAGGCGGCGGCTGCATTCGTCTACGACTTCGAGGCGCGGCGCTGGCGCGGGCCGGCGGACTACGCAGCAACCGTTGGCGTTCTGGTCGGCGTACGCGCAGTGCAGGCCACTGAACGCGAGGGCGGAGAGCAGGGGAACCGAGAGGAGGGAGCGTCGCATGTCCCTTGTACGCGCGTCATCGCCGAACGATCTAGGCTCGTCGCGCGATCCCATGGCGTCGGCATTTCGTTGCGAGGACCGCGGACCTCCACGAGAGACTGCGCTCCTCCGCTCGATGAATGCGTCTCTAAGGATGGCTGGACGCGTTCGTCGTCCGCCGGACCCGTCCGCCGCTCTTCTGGACGCGTTTCTCTTGCAGGCCGGCGTGTCTCTGCTCGCATGCTCGCAAGAAGTGGGTCCGCCGATTCGTGGGACCCGTTCGTCCGACGGGGAGGGTCACTCCTCGCGCGGGCAGGCGCTCCCGTCGAGCCGGCGGACGGGTCTCTCCGCGAGACGGGCGCACCCGTCGACGTCAGAAATGCTCCGACCGAAAGCGCGGACCGGTTTTCGGCCTCGTCAGTCGCCGTGAACGAGCGTGCCGACGCCGCGGTCCGTGAAAAGCTCGGCGATGACCGAGTGCGGCGTACGGCCGTCCAGGATGTGCACGCGCGGGACGCCTCCTTCGATCGCGCGGAGGACGCTCTTCGCTTTTGCCACCATGGCGCCCTTGATCGACCCGTCCGCGATCTTGCGCCGCAGATGGGACGCCGACAGCTCGCTGACGAGCTCTCCGTTCTCGAGAATGCCCGCGGAATCGGTCAGATAAATGAGTTTCTCCGCCTTGATGGCGATCGCGATCTCGGCGGCCGCGGCGTCGGCGTTGATGTTGTAGCCGTCGCCGTCCTCGCCGAGCCCCACGGGCGATACGACCGGCACGTACCGCCGCTCGAGAAGCACGTCGAGGAGCTCGCGGTTGACGCTCGTGATTTCGCCCACCATCCCGAGGTCGACGCCACCTTCGCCCGCGAGCTTTCGCGCACGAAGGAGTCCCGCGTCTTTGCCGGAGACGCCCACGGCGTGCGCGCTCGATTGGTTCAAGAGCGAGACGAGCTCCGTGTTGATCTTGCCGGTGAGCACCATCTCCACGACTTTGAGTTCGTCGCGTCCCGTGCCGCGGATCGTGTCGCCGTATTCGCCCTTGCCGAGCCCCAGCTCCTCGAGCGTGTGCGTGATCTCCGCACCGCCGCCGTGGACGACGACCGGCAGAAGGCCCGCGGTCCGTAGCAAGTTGATGTCGTTGGCGAAGCTCGCTTTCAGCGACTCCTTCACCATGGCGGCCCCGCCGTATTTCACGACGGCGCGCGTGTTCGAAAAGCGCGCGATGTAGCTCAGCGCTTCGACGAGGATCGCCCGTTTGAAGGCGGGCGTGTAGTTCGTCAGGCGGTCGTCGCGTGCGACCGTCCCGTCCGCGGACGCGTGCGTGAGGCTCGTGTAGTCCGCGTTGATCTTGACGTAGTCGTAACTGAGGTCGCAACCCCACGCGGTGGCCTCGCAGTTCCCTTCCGCGAGGCGCACGTCGATGGTAACGACGGGCTCGCGCATTTTGGCGCGCAGAGCCAGCGCGTCGATCTCCCCCGGTCGCCGCCCGTCGTACACGCACGTCCCCTGCACGGCGACGACGGCGCGGGTCGGATCGACGGGCCACTTGCGCGACCCCGCGCGCGCGCCGAGCACGGACAGCACCCGGCCCCAGTTCGGATCCGCCCCGAAGACGGACGCCTTCACCAGATTCGACCCGACGATGCTCCGTGCGGCGTCGCGCGCGATGGTCGCGTCGGGTGCGCCGTGCACGTGAACTTCGATCATCTTCGTCGCGCCGTCGCCGTCCTCCGCCACGGCGCGCGCGAGCTCGATGCAGATGGACTCGATCGCCTCGGCGACGGCCGCGTGCTCCGGCGTATCGTCTTCGACGAGCGCGTTGCCGGCCATGCCGTTCGCAAGGGCGAATACGGCGTCGTTCGTGCTCATGTCGCCGTCGATCGTGAGCATCTCGAAGCTCGTGCGAACCGCCGCCGCGAGCGCCGCCTGCAGCGCGGACGGCGCGATGGCGAGGTCGGTCGTGATGAACGCGAGGACGGTCGCGAGCTCGGGCGCCACCATCCCGCTGCCCTTGCCGAAGGCCGCGAATGTGCCCTCGATCCCGTTCACCACGACCGTCCGCTGCGCGAGCTTCACGCGCGTGTCGGTCGTCATGATCGCCTGGGCGGCTTGCTCGATGGCCTTGCAGCGCGCCGCGGCCAGGGCTGGCGCCGCCGCCGCGAGCTTCTGCACGGGAAGGCGCACGCCGATGACCCCCGTCGACGCCGCGAGCACGCTGCCCGGGTCGACCCCGAGGGCAGCCGCGACGGCCGCGCGGACGGCGCCCACGTCCTCTTCCCCCTCGGGTCCTACGAGGGCGTTCGCGTTGCCGCTATTGACGACGATGGCGCGAATGCCGGTCGCGGGGAGCCGCACCGCCGCGTCGCGAACGGGAGCCGCGCGCGCGGCGTTCACCGTGAAGAGACCCGCGGCCGCACACGGGGCCTCGCTGTACACGAGGGCCAAGTCCTTGCGCGCGGCTTTGATCCCACAATGGATCCCGGCGTATGAAAAACCTCGCGGGGTTTGCACGGTTACCCTACGGGTTGGTTCGCTTCGGGCTTCGCGCGCGGCTCAATCTTCGGCGTCCTGGCGACTCGGCGAACCATCGCCGGGATCACCGGGCCGAAGCGGCTCCGGCATCGTCCGGAGACGCCGTCGAGCCGACCTCGGCCGGGGCGCCCGACGACGCTGTTGCGGCCAAAACGACCCCAACGGCGATAAAGAGGGCAGCACCCAGCGCGGGGAGCCATAGTGGTGTCCTCGGCTCGTCGTCGAGCCGTGCAGCAGGACTATGGAGGTCGCTCATGAGCGCGGGCACGCTTCTCCCCTTGAACGAACAACATGTCAAGAGCGCGATGCGCGGCCCGGCAACGATGAGCGCTACGCCGGGCGCCACGCCAGGCGAAACCCCAAGCCGACGTCCGGACCACCGTTTGCATCGGGCGCCCCGCATGATGATGGCAGGGAGGCGCCTTTTCACCGGCGCGGGCCTCGGTTTCGCCCTCGCGTTCACACTGCCTGCGGCCGCTCAAGCGGGTCAGCCCGGCGCAACCCCCACGCGCCTGCAGGCGCTCCCGGACAGCGACGTCGTGAGCGACAGCGACTCCGCGCCGCCGGCGGCGGAAACCCGGGGGACTTCGGCACGTTCCGACGCTTCGGCCCCGGCGGCGACTCCGGCGGTCCCGCTGGCCGCGATGAATCCGCGGCAGCTCTACGAGCACGTTCGGCGCGGCGTCGTCGTCCTCGAGCGGGGCGGGATGCCGGCCGCCCTCGGGACCGTCCTTGCCGGCGACGGACGCGTTCTGACCGCGCTGTCAGGGTTGGCCGGCGCGACCAGCGTCGATGTTCGCTATGCCGACGGAACCGCCGTTCACGGTAAGGTCGCGTACAGCGACCCGTCGGTCGACCTGGCGCTCGTCGCGCCTGAAACGGCCCATCGCACCGCGGAGGCGACCCGCACGGAGGGGCTGACGGCGAGCGAATCCGACCCGGCGACGACCCTCATCCGGGCCATGTTGCCCGGACGGGTCGGGCATCTCGGACCCTCGAACGTCGGCGTGAAGGGCCCCGCCGAGGCCCACGCACGCGACGGCGCTCCCCTGTTTCGTATGCTCGACGTGGACGTTCAGGGCATCCCGGTGGTCGGAGCTCCGCTGCTGGATCCGGCGGGGAACGTCGTGGCCGTCCTGGTTCGCGCGTGCAAAGGCGTGGCGCACGTCGGAACGCCGGACTCCCCGCTGCCTGGGGCGTGGCCGGGCGCTGCGCCCGCCGCGCGCGCACAACCCGCCGCGGATACGGCGTGCCAGCCGGTCCTCGTGGGCGCGTCGATCGCGACCGTGCGCTCCTTTCTGACGAAAATGATGAGCAGCGCCGCCGCGCCGCCGGCGGCCACACCCGCGAGTGCGGGAGACGCTTCGGGCGCGGGTACGGGGCCGTGGCTCGGCATTCGTGGCGAGCCGCAGGATGCGGGCGGCATGCACGGAGTTCGCGTCGTCGACGTGGCGCCTTCGAGCCCCGCCGAGAAAGCCGGACTGAAACCGGGCGCGGACGTGATCGTCGCGGTCGACGGTCGTCCGATCGACAAGCCGGACGCACTCGGCGAATCCATCAGCAAACATGCGGCCGGCGATTCCGTAAAGCTCCTCGTGTTCGGCGGCGGCAAGTTCCGCGAAGTGACGACGGTTCTGCGGGCCGCTCCGTAGCGGGGATGGCGAGCGAAGCGCCTCGCATGACCGTATCGCCTACGGTGCGTGCACACACGTAGTGCGTCGTGAGCCCGCAAGCGCGAGCGCGCGAGCACGTTGGCGTTGACCGCCGCGCCGGTCCTTGCGACGATCCACCATCATCGTGGGAGGCCCTCTCCGTATCGAAGTCGCCGGCGAAACAAACGTCGGCATGAAGCGTACGCACAACGAGGACAACTTCTCGATTATCGAAGAGAGCGGTCTCTACATCGTGGCCGACGGCATGGGAGGCCACGCCTCCGGCGAGATTGCGAGCAAGATGGCGGTCGACGCGATGCGCGAGTTCTTCGCGCTGACGGCGAACGACCCCGAGCGAACGTGGCCCTACAAGATGGACCGCTCGAAGGGGTACGAGGAGAACCGCCTCGTCACCGGCATCAAGCTCGCGAACCTGCGCATCTACGAGAGCGCGCAGCACGACCCGCGGCAGCGCGGCATGGGCACGACCATCGTGGCGCTCTTCGCCGTCGAAGACGGGGTCTATCTCGCGCACGTGGGCGATTCGCGCGGGTACCGGATGCGCGAGGCGAAGCTCGAGCAGCTGACCGAGGATCACTCGCTGCTCAACGACTACATCAAGATGAAGCGGCTGACGCCCGAGGAGATCGCGAACTTCCCCCACAAGAACGTGATCGTCCGCGCGCTGGGGATGAAGGACACCGTGAAGGTCGACACGCGGCTCGAACAGCCGCGCGCGGGAGACGTCTACTTGCTTTGCTCGGACGGTCTCTCGGGCCCGTGCTCGGATCCGGACATGGCCGAGATCCTTCTCACGTCGTCCGACTTGAAGACGGCGGCGTCGCGCCTCATCGCGCGAGCGAACGAGAACGGCGGTCCGGACAACATCACGGTCGTCCTGGCGCGCTGGGTCTGATTTCGCCTCGGTCCTCGGCGGGCTTGCCGAGCTATTGCGAATACCAGGGCGAAAGGACGAAACACGCGAGCGCGACCAGAATGAGCGTCGTGATCCCCACGAGCGCATAGCTCATTCGGGTGTGCGTCGTGCTCCATCCGTCAGCGAAGAACTTGCCGCGGGACCGCAGGCGGATCCGTCGCTGCACGCCGGGCAGCAGATCCGGCGGTGCCTCGGTGGGCTCGCTCGCGGCGAGCGACTGCTTGACCCACTTGCGCAGCGGATCATTCTCGTCGTCGCTCTCGCCTGCGGCGGTCTCGTTCGCGCGGTTTTCCAGCTCGCTGTCGGCCATGCTCATGGGCTCCCCGCGTCCCCGAGCGCGTGTTCAACGAGGTCCTTCAGCTGCGCGCGCGCTCGATGAATGCGGCTCTTCACCGTTCCCTCGGCCAGGCCCGTGATCGAGCCGATCTCTTCGTAGCTCAGGTCCTCCACGTCGCGCAGCACGAGGCACTCGCGAAAGCTCGGCTCGAGCTGCAAGATAGCGTCGCGCACGATTCGCTCCATCTGCTTGCCGGCCACCATGTCGTCGGGGCGGGCGACGTACGCCACATTGGCCCTCCTCGCGTTGGCATCGGCGAGCGGCACGCGCTCCGCCACCGAATCGAGTGGGTCCTGCTCGCCGGAGTGCCGGACCCGCAAGTATTTGGTCCGGTTCTTCGAGAGGTTCACTGCGATCCGGTAAATCCAGGTCGAGAGCTTCGACTCGCCTCGAAACGAGCCGATCGCTTTGAAGACCTGGACGAACACTTCCTGCGCCAGGTCTTCCGCCTCTGCGCGGTTGCCGAGCATCCGGAAGAGCAGCCCGAACACGCGCCGCTGATACGTCCGCACGACCGCGTTGAACGCCTGCTCGTCGCGGGCCACGAGCCGCGCGACGAGTGCCGTTTCCGCATCGTTGGCGACAGCCACGCCAGCCCATCGTGCCTGATCACCGTTCGATGGCGCAAAACCTTGCTGGAGCGCGCTCCCGCTCCCCGCTTTTCGCGCCATGCAAGAGCGACCGTCGCCGCGCCGAGAAGTTCCCGCCCGCAGCCGCGATACGGCGCAGGGCGACGCCGTGCCGCCGGACGGCCGCGGTCGCGACCGGCTTGTACCGACTCGCACCGACTCGCTACGCCGGTTGCGTTTGCTCCGCGTTTACGTAGTCTCCTGCCCCGCGCGCGGAGCCCTTCCGCGCCTTTCCGGCGTCGTCCAATGGCAGGACAGCGGATTTTGGATCCGTTTATCGGGGTTCGAATCCCTGCGCCGGAACTGACCTGGCTGCCGCCGGAAAAGCCGTTGTCGGTGACGGGGGGCATAGCCGGAACGTTGCGTGTGGTTCCGTTACTGATTTTCGCCGTCGCCGAGAGCATCGACCGCGGCCCTTAGCGCAGCCAGATCGATCGCGAGCCCGTCGCACCCCGGTACGGGGGTCCACGGTCACGCGTTCGGAGACCGCGATGGCGTGGGCGTACCGTCCGTCGGGCCCGCGCTCGAGAATCTCGAAGTTGCCGAGCTGGGGGTCGACCCATGCACCGCGCGATTCGGCCCACGTTCCCAGGATTCGTCCGAGCTACATGACGATGAACTCGTGAACGTATTCGGGCACCTCTTCGTCCAGGAGGTCCCCATCGACGAATTCGCGTTCGTCCGCGGGCACGGCAGCCCATTGCGCGAGCGTCATGCGCTCCGTCGGGTGCTTGTCACTTCGCGCCGCATCGACCATCTCCATGCGGAAAGGTAGCACCGTGCTCCGGCTGGGGCGTTCGCGCGCCTTGGCCGGCGACCCCAGCCACCAAAATTGTCTCTGCCTTTTTTGCGAATGGAGTCACGTTGAAGAGGAACGGGAGGGCGCAAATGCGATGCACGGTCTGTGGCGGGAGCCACTTCACCGCCACGGAATACAACACGGGGGATGGAGCCCACCGGGTCGCCGCACCGGCGCTCGAGTGCACGAAGTGCAAGGCCATCGTCCTCGAAGAGCACGTCGCGCGGACGAAGGAGGAGCGCGAGTCGGTGAAGATGGCGATCGCGATGCGGAGCGCGATTCAAGAAGCGCAGGCCTCCCCCGCGAGCGAACCAACCGATCCCGCCGCCGGGAAGGCCGGCGCGAGCGCACGCGAGAACGGGTGATCGCGCCTCATACGTCCCGGCTCACGACCTCGCCGACGTGGCGCGCGCCGCACTGCTCGAGGATGCGCCCGATCTCGCGCCCGATCCGTGCGGGCGCAAACGGTCCCCCGTAGACGAAGCCCGTGTACATCTGCACGAGGTTCGCCCCGGCGCGCAGCAGAGCGACGGCGTGCTCGCCGTTCTCGATGCCGCCGACGCCGATGACGACGGCGTCCCGCCCGAGCCGCTCGCGCACGCGCCGCACGACGGCCAGCGCGCGGGCGCGCAGCGGTGGTCCGCTGAGCCCCCCGGCGCCAATCGCTTTCACGAGCGCGGCGTCGGTCGCGAGCCCGCCGCGCGCGATGGTGGTGTTCGTGGCCACGACGCCGGTCACTTGCGTTTCTTGCGCGGCGACGAGGACGTCGTCGAGCTCTTCGTCCGAGAGGTCCGGTGCGATCTTCACGAGGAGGGGGATTCGTCGTTCGTCGCGATCGCTCCGATCGCGCAGCGCCGCGAGGAGCGTACGTATGTGATCGCGGGCCTGCATCGAGCGAAGGCCGGCCGTGTTGGGCGAAGAGACGTTGACCACGACGAAATCCGCCGCTGCGCGTACGGCATCGAACGCCGCGACGTAATCGGCAACGACCGCCGCGAGGTCCGTGACCGGCACGACGCGCGACTTGCCGATCGAGACGCCGATGGGCACCGGCACCGAGTGCCGCACGGGGGCGATGCGCGCGGCGATCTCGAGCGCGCCGTCGTTGGGGAATCCGAGCCGGTTGATGAGCGCGTGGTCCTCGGGCAAGCGAAACAAGTTGGGACGCGGGTTCTCGCGTTGGGCGATCGCCGTGACCGTTCCGAGCTCGACGTGGCCGAAGCCGAGCGCGGCGAGCGCGCGGGGCCGGCGCGCGTTCTTGTCGAAGCCGCCCGCGAGCCCGAGCGGCGAAGGAAATGTGAGCCCCATCGCGCGGACGACGAGGCGCTCGTCGGACGGAACGCGTGCCGCCTTTTGCACGAGCGCGCGAAGCCAGGCCAAATGCTCCACGACCCCGAGCCCCGCCATCGCGAAGGCATGGGCGGCCGCCGGAGGGATGCCGAACAAAAGCGGCCGAAGCGCCCGGTCGTAGACGGAGATTTCCCCGGACATGGTGGCAAAGCGTGCAAGCGTGACGAGCGTTGGCTTGCTAGCGGCCCCGACTTCGCGCCGCAAGGGCCGTCCGCCGGCGTCGATCGCGCTCGTGTCGCCTCTGCTAAGGTCTCTCCGGGATCGACCGAGAGCGGCGGAGATAGCGACGTCCCTTCGGAGAAAGGCAACTCCCGGTGATCATCGGCGTTCCGAAAGAGATCAAGACCCGCGAATACCGCGTCGGGATGACGCCCGCGGGGGTCCGCAGCCTCGTGACGCGCGGGCACCGCGTGCTCGTCGAGCGGGGCGCGGGCGAAGGCAGCGGCATCGAGGACGGCGAATACCTCGCTGCGGGTGCCGCGCTCGTGCCGACCGCGGCCGACGCGTGGCGCGCCGAAATGGTGATGAAGGTGAAGGAGCCGCTCCCGAGCGAGTACGACTTCTTCCGCGAGGGACTCATCCTCTACACCTACTTGCATCTTGCCGCCGAGCCGTCGCTCACCGCGGCGCTCGTCGACAAGCGCGTGACGGCGATCGCGTACGAGACGATCGAAGCGCCGGACGGCTCGCTGCCGTTGCTCAAACCGATGAGCGAAGTCGCGGGCCGCATGGCAGCGCAGGTCGGCGCGACGTGGCTCGAGAAGGAGCGCGGCGGCAAGGGCGTGCTGCTGGGCGGCGTCCCGGGGACGCGGCGCGGGCGCGTCGTCATCCTGGGCGGGGGCGTCGTCGGGCGCAACGCCGCGGCAATCGCCGTGGGAATGGGCGCGCAAGTCACGGTGCTCGACGTGCGCGCGGGGTCGATGGCGTCGCTCGAGGACCTCTTCGGCGGCGCGATCGAGACGCTCTATTCGAACGCGACGAACATCGAAGAATGCGTGGCGCGGGCGGACCTCGTGATCGGCGCCGTGCTCGTCACCGGCGCGGCTGCGCCGAAGCTCGTC
>DATHQY010000230.1:0-11816 GCA_035482215.1 Polyangiaceae bacterium
GGGGCGTAACGGAGCGGGGCGCGCGGCGCGGGATCATCGTTCGGGGGTCGTCATCGAAGAGCCAGGTCTATCAGCAACTCGATTGCAATAAGGGATGCATACCCGAACGTCCGCCCCGGCGTAAACCATTTCGTGCGGAAATGGGAGCCAAGCGCGCTACTAGAAGCAACTCAATTGCATTTGGCTCGCGGGCTCGCGACGCCGGCGGGGCGGAATGCGCCGTTGGCTTCGCGCCGGGCCCCCGGTTGAAGGCAATCGGTCTCCGCGATACGCTCCACGGACATGGCACGCCGAACGCGCACGCCTGCAGCAATCACGGCGGCGAGGGCACCTCGCGAGCACGCGGCCATGCTTCGGAGCTCGGGGCTGCGCCGCACGGCGCCGCGCGTCGCCGTGATGCAGTTCCTCGAGGGCGCCCCCGCGCCGCTCAGCCACGGCGAGATCGCCGAAGAGTTGGCTCTCCTCGGCTTCGACCGGGCGACGATCTACCGCAACTTGATCGACCTCGTCGAAGCGAACCTCGTCACGCGGAGAGACCTCGGCGATCACGTGTGGCGCTTCGAGATCCGCCGGGGCACCGCGGACCATGCGAGCGAGCATCCGCATTTCCTTTGCGTCACCTGCGGGGGCGTCACGTGCCTCCCGGGCGGGACGGTGCGCTTCGTGTCGGCGCGCGGCGTTCCGCGCGCGATCGCGTCGCGTTCGGTCGAAGTGCAGGTGAAGGGTCACTGCGACACGTGCGCGTCGTGAACCGCGGACCGAACGACGCCGGCGGGGGAGGCTTCCTCGGGACCACGGGGGCCTGCCTCGCCGACACGTGTATTCCCGCGAGGCTCTAAGCGCCGCTTCGCAAGACGGCTGCGTAGAGCTTGGCCAGCGCTTGCATCCAAAAGCTGCGCGGGTCGTCGCCTCGGGGACTGGGCGAACGACCGCCACGCGAAACACCGACGGGCGAATGTCGGCGTGAATCGTCGACCGGTGGATCGCGATGAACGAGCTGGACGAGCGTGCCCTCGTGGTGGACGACGAGCTCGATGCCGACCCGCGCAGGAGCGAGCGCAGCGTCGTCCCGCTCCCATGTCCACACGACACGGTCGGGTGGCGAAAGCGTGAGGAACCGCCCCGTGACGTGTCCCTCGAAGGCCGTCTCGATGCGGAATACGCCGCCTAGGCGTCCATCGAGCGCGTGGACTTCGCCGAGCCATTCGGCGACGAGCGCGGGCTCGACGAAAAACCGAAACACGGCTTCGCGGGGCGAAGGAATGAAGATGTCGACTTCGATGGTGCCGGCCACGGTATCGTCGTCCGCGGAGCGCGCTATTGCAGCCGATTGCGCGTCGCCGTGGCCGAGCGCCGCGCATAAATGCTGCGCCTCGCCGAACTTGAACGTGACGCGAGTCGGAACGCCTCGCGCTGCCGTCGCGCTCGTCGCGCCGGGCTGCTGCGTCGTCCGCCCCTCGGTCGGACGGACCGTCGATCGCGGCGCGAGCGCCCGGCTCTGTGTCACCCGTGCCGTCGAACCGACGCGGTTACGCGCCGTGATCGCGAGCGTCAACGGAGCACGCTGCGAACCTTCACCTTCACTTTGTCTTTGCCCTCGACGAACAGTTCCATCGGCACGACCGTGCGTGACCAGCTCGGGAACGGATCGGGCCCCGTGTCGCCACTCAGCGGACGGAGCGCGTCGAGCGTGAAGAACGGCAGGCGTTGCGTCACGTGCCCGCGGTACGCGATCCCTTGCGACGGCACGCGGAACTGCACGACGAGCGAGCGTGCCGTCACCGTCGCCCGCGGTTCGTTCGCCAGCAGCTCGTCCAGGTTCTCCGGCGCCGGAAGCTCCGGAGCGAGCTCGTAGCCAGGGACGAACTCCACTTCGACGTCCTTGCCGACGAGCTCCTCGGGCATGACCACGTCGACCGTGCGAATCACCTCCGGTCCGTGCTCCGGCACGAGGTGCACGGCGAACCGCGCGCGCTGCCCTGCGTCGACCACCGAGTCCAGCGCCTGCACGCCGCGAAGCCGCCATACGTCGTGCGAATAGCGCACTTCGAAGCGCGCGCGCACGCCTTCGATGCGTGCATATTCCCAGGGGTTGTTCAGCACGTCGCCGAGTGCGGTCACGACTTTGGCGCGCTGGAAATCGCCCGCGTCCGGCGTGCCGCCGCTCGCCACCCCCTCGTCTTCCAGGTCGAGCGCGGCGTGGCCTTCGATCGCGACGTGCGTCGAGAGCTTCCACGTCAGATCGCGCCGTTCGCTCGTCGTCGCTTCGACGAGAGATCCGAGCACGGTCGCCGCGAGGCCCGGCGCGAGGAACTTGTCTTGCGCCACTTCGGAGTGCCAGTGCGTCTTGGCGGCACCGGGTACGCCGACGACCTCGACGTCCACAGGAATGACCGGCGCCGCGACGTGTTCGTCGATGACGATCGCCGGCTGCCGGTCCTGCACGAGCGTCCCGAGGGCGCGGGCGCATTCGCCGACTTTGTGCGACGCCATGGCGCTCGCATTGATCCACAGGATGCGGCCGATGCATGCGGGCAGCGCTTCGGTCCCGCCGTTCAACATCGGGTGACCAAAACCGGCGACCTTGCCGGCGCCGTCGACGTACGTCGCGGTCCCGAGGCCCATCATCGACACGTCGCCGCGCGCCAGCTGCACGCCGAGGCCGCCGCCGTTGACGTAATGCGTGGGCGCGCTCGGATCGTTCGCGCTGCCGCCACCGCCCTGCAGCGGATCGAGGCCGAGCGGTTCGAGGAGCGCGCGCAGTGCCTCGGCCGCGCGGTCGCCCACGCCGGCAAGCATGAGCGGCGTGGCCGCGGGGATGAACCCGTGCGCATCGCCGCCTCGGCCGCTCAAGCGATCCGCGAGCTGCTTCGCGTGCGTTTGCAGATCGTAGGTGCCGGGCGGGCCGTCGAACGTCGTGAGCGACGCGGTCGGCGACCTGGGCGCAGTGCGTGGAGGCGCGCCGAGCGGCGAGCCCGAGTCGAGCGGCCAGAACCCGGGCGGGATCGGGCGGCGCATCTCGTCGAGCATCATGTTGATGGGCGTCACGCCCGCGACCGGCTCGACCTCGAACTGCGACAGGCTGTACGAGTACGCGCCGGCGAGGCGCCCATCCAGGTAGATCGGGCTGCCGCTCATGCCGCGCACGGTCTTCACGACGTCGAGACGAGGATTGGGCGTCTTGATGACGATGAGCGGCTGCCCCGGGCGAAAGTCTTGCAGCACGCCGATGACTTCGACGTCGAAGCGCTCGGGCTCGGTCCCGCGGAAGACCGTGAGGCCGTAGCCCTTCATGCCTTCCTTGATTTCCGAGGGCAGAATGATCGCGGGCTTCGAGTCGCCTTGCGCGAGGGGAAGACTCGTTCCGAGCGCGAGGACGAGGCCCAAGCCGGTGGCGCCGAGCACCGCGGCGGGGCGTCTCGCGACGCTCAAAACGTGAACGCGGCTTTCGACCTTCGCTATCCTCACGCAGGCGAGTCTACAGCGTCTCGAGGTACGCCGTGAGATCGCTGATCTGATCGGATGACAACGACTGCGTCGATCCGTGCCCGGCGGTGGCGCAGGCCCCGAAGCGGTCGGCGATGGCGGCGGCGCATCCGTCGTGCATGAGCGGCGTGCGCCAACTGACGCCGACGAGCGGCGGGACCTGAAACCTGCCTCCCGTGCCGACGTCGACGGTTGCGTTGTTCGTGAACTTCGCGCCCGAGTGGCACGTCGCGCAGCCGGTGCTCGCGCTCGTGAAGAGCGCTTGTCCCCGGGCGGCCGCCGCGGGATCGACCCAGCTCGGAGCGGGGGGGGCCGGGATGGCCTCGACCCACGCGGCGATCCGGCTCATCGAGTCGGTGCTGAGCGGCGGGCCGCTCATCCGGCTGGTGTAAACGTCCTGAAGCAGCGTCGGCATGTCGAGCTCGTCGCCCGGCCAGTGGTACGGGGCGGTGCCCGCGACGGTGCCCCGGAGTGAAGGTGTGCGGCGCGTGTCGCCGTCAAGCGTCCACACGTGCCCGTCGTCCCCGCCCTCCGGGTGGCATGAAGCGCACGCGATGAGCGCCCCTGCCGCGGAATGGAAGAGCGCGTGGCCCGTGTCGGCGCGCGAATCGCTCGAGAGAACCACGGTCCTCCAGCTTGCATGCGTCGCGTCGAGAATTTGCAGCGTGGCCGGCTCGCGCGTTTGCACGAGGATCTCCTCCGCGGGATCGAAAGCGACCGCGATGGCCTGCTCTCCGCCCGTGCTCGGCAGCTTGAATACGGCACCCAAGACGTCGTTTCCGGTGATGCTCGAGATGATCACATCGGGCAGGCTCGGCGCGTACGCGTTGCCGGCGGCTGCCACGACGAAGGTGTCCCCGTCCGGCGACAGCGCAACGTCGACCGGGAGCACCGCTTGCAAAGCGAGGTTGGTTACCAAGGCTCCGTTCGTGTCGAGCACCGAGGCGATGCTCGCCGTCGCCGAGCTGCCCGCGGAGAACGTCGCGCCGTACCCGCCGGGAACGTCCGTCTCGAGCGATGCCGTCGTGTGCTCCTGATGCACCGTGAGGGTCCCGCCTTGCGGCGTCGCTATGGTTCGCCAGGCGACATGGGGTACCGCGGTTGCGAAAGGCGGCATCGTGTCCGTGCGCGTCACGGCGCCACTCGCCGGGTCGACGCGCAGAATCTCCGCCGCGCGGAACACGCTGATGGCGAGCGAGCCGTCGCTCTCGACGAGGACGTCGCGCAGGTCGCGCTGCAGAACGAACGACTGGAGCGCCGTGCCTCCGTCGCCCGCCGCCGCGGGCGAGGACGGTAGGGCGACGAGCTCTCCGGTTGCGCACGCGACCCAGATCGCATCCAGAGAGGAATCCCACGCGACGCCTCGCGGCGCAGGGCACACGTTGCGGCGCGCGACGACGGTTCCGGTCGCCGGATCGAGGGTGACGAGCGCGCCTCCCCCGCGAAGCGCGACATGCACGCGCCCAGCGCCGTCTTCGACGAGGCGACCCGGCTCGTCCCCGGATTGGAGCGCAATCGTGAACGTCACGGTGCCGCTCGCCAGGTCGACGACGTAGACGGCGTCGCGATCCGGATCGCTCGCCACCGCCGTAGCGCCATCGGAAAGAGCGAGAAGTGTGCCGCCGGAAATGGGAGGAGGTGCGACCGCTGCGGTCGTCGTGGCGCCGAGGTGCGGCTGAAAAGGCCCCGCCACGCCGGCGTCGGCCGTGGAGCACGGGCCTGCGTTCCCGCAGGACGCGAGGTCAGGGGGGCCGGAGAACCCGCCGCTCGTCGCCCCGGCGCTGGTCATATTGGGCATGCTCTGGCATGCGGAGGTCGCGATCGCCGCTGCCAGCCCCGTTGCCAACACGCTTGCCACCGACGTTGTACGATCGCCTCGACCCCTATTCGCATTCATGGGTGCCTCTCGAGATCCGAATGGCCGAGCCGCGCGCTTTTCATCACCGGGAGTGGGCTGTACGCCGAGATCGAAGAAATCGCTGCGAAACGCCCGCGCAATGCGTACGCGTAAGGCTTGCTTCACACTCCGACGGTCACCATGCTCCGCGCGGCTTTTCCTCTGTCTGCAATGGCACCCTTCTACGCGTCCATGCCCGACCGCTACCGCGAAGTCTTCGACATGAGCGAGGCGCGCGAACACGCCGCGATTGTCGCGCGGCGGGGGTCGCAGCCGGTCCATGTCGAGGTCTGGCGGCGCTTGCCGAAGGGCGGCGTCATTCTCTGCGTCGTCGCCGACGATCGCCTCGGGCTTCTCTCGTTCATCAGCGCGTCGCTCGTCGCGCAGGGCATGGATATCCTCGCCGCGCAGGCTTACACGCGTGTCGCCGCGAAGGACGAGCCGGCCGAGGCGGTGGATTTTCTTTCCATCGCGCGTGCGGGCGGCCTCCACTCGGTTCCGCTGCCGGTACTCAAAGCCGACGTGACCCGCATCACCGACGTGCTCGTGCAGCTCGTCACGGGAGCGACCACGATTGCGGACGTCGTGCGGCGCCTGCCGCCCGCGAAGCCCGTACCGAAGGGCGCTTCGACGCGCATTCGGTTCGACGACGGTGATGGCGCGGGGCTCACGGTGCTCACGGTCGAGACGTTCGATCGCCCGGGGCTCTTGCTGGTCATCACCCAGGCGCTTCACCGCGCGGGGGTCCAGATCATCGCTTCCGAAGCGGACACCCAGACGAGCGGCGCGGTCGTCGATCGGTTCACGATCGTCGAAGCGAACGGCACTCCGATCGGCAACGAGAAGCGCGGCCGCGTGCAAATGGAGCTTCTCGTGGCGATCGAGGCTCTCGCGCGCGGCGAACGCAGCTGAGGGGGCCCCGGATCAGCGGACGTCGGGGAGCGCGTTCTTCGCCTTCGACACGCGCGCCAGGTCTTCCAGGTACTCCTCGAGCTCCGCATCCACGCCCGGCGCCACGGAACGCGCGACAATCTCCGGCGAAGAGCTTCTCCGCGACGGCCGCCCGGTGGGGCCGGCCGCGGCGGCGAGCGCCTTCAACTCGGCGAGGGTCGCGGCCAGCGCGGCTCGGGCGGCTACGCCTTCGAACGCCGGTCCGGCGACGACCGCGAGCGAGTTCTCCGCAAAGGGGGCGGACGGGTGGGGATCCAGTCGGCAAATGAGGAGCTGTCCTTCGGAGAAGTGCGCCGTCACCACTTCCCAGTCCGGGCGGAGATTCTTCACGACGCGGAGCGACGCCATCACCGTTCGCCCCACCTCTTCGATCGATGAAGTCCCGAACGTCTCCTCGGCCTGGCTCGCCACGACGTGGCCTGTCCGATCGCAAACGACCGCCGCGATGACGCCCGGGGCGGTTCGCAGGGCTTGAAGGGGGGCATCCATGGTCGGGCGTTTTGCGGCCGAGGTGGGCGAACGAGCGCTTCTCGTCTTCGTTTTACGGCAATACGGCACTTACGGTAAGAGTCATGAACGACGGCGGTCGGGGAGCCGTATGATTTGGACGAGATCCGATGAGCGCGTCAGCTGTGTTCGAATCGATGGCGGGTGTGCGAGGGTGTGTCGTGGGCGATACGTCGGGTCGCGTCTTCGAAGAGACGGGCGCCGGCGACCGTGGAGCGGAGCTTGCGTCGGGCGCTGCCGCGCTTCTGTCCGAGCTGGCGCGCGCGGGCGCGCGCCTTGGGCTCGGTTCGCTCGACGTCGTGACGACGCGCTCCGCGGGCAGCTCGTGGGTGGTCGGCTCGCATGCGGATTGGGCCATCGGGGTCGAGATGGAGGCGGACCATCCGACCGATGCGGTGGAATCCGCGCTCCGGTCTGCGGGTTGGTCCTCGGGGCTCGATTGGGAAGATCCGACACCGAACGACACACTCCGTCCCGGCGAACCAGCGGATGCGCCCGCGTCCGCCGAACGCGCGTCCACGGCAGGCGCCGAAGCGACGGCAGGCGCCGAAGCGACGGCAGGCGCCGAAGCGGGGTCCGAATCCGAGGATTTCGATCAGCTGGAATCGGCGACGTATCCGTTTTCGGAATCGTCGATTCCCATCCACTTCTCCGAACCCCCACCGGCGCCGTCGGGCGAAGCTCCCGCCTTCACCGGCGATCTCAGGATGTTCCCGCTCGTCGATTTGCTCGAATTTCTTGGAAACGCGCGACGCACGGGCACGCTCACATGCACGGCGGCCGATGAGCGGCGCGGAACGATCCAGCTTCGCATGGGCACCGTCATCGCGGCCTCGGTGGCCGGCGGCAAGGAGCTCGAGCACGTTCTGGTCCTCCGGGGCGCGACGACGGAACGCGAGCTTGCCGCCGTGGCGATGGCGAACGGCCCCGCAGTCGGACGTGCCCTGGCGCTGCAACTCGCCGAGCGCGAGATTCTGTCCCTCAAGGAGATCCGGTCCGCCTTCGAAGAACAAATCCGCGGCGTTCTCGCGGAGATTCTTTCATGGAACAGCGGTCAGTTCGCGCTCGAAGCGCGTTCGGTCGGCGAGCTCTCCGAGCTCGAGCGTGAGCTCGAATGGGATTCGCGGGGCCTGCTGCTCGAGATTCTACGTTTGCAAGACGAAGCCGCCGCGAACGGCTAGCGCCTGCATGCACGCAGCCATCGGCGTGCCGGCTGCTCGCGCACGGAGCACGCGCAGCGACGCCGCGGCCGCGGTCTCTCGCCTGCGCGAGCCGTCAGCTCTTCTTGTTTGCGTTGCCCGGCGCGTCGGGCGCGGTCGCGCTGTAACCTTCGATATGAATCGGGAAAATCGGCGTTCCGAGGCGACGGCGCTCGCGCTTGTTGCGCTTCCCGTTCGTGGTCATCTTGCGCTTTCGAATGCGCTCGAATTGTTGCGTGGACGACACCATGAGGGCTCTCCGAGGCTCGAATCGAGGGACGCGCAAGATACGGAGCCGGGCCGCTTTGTCAATTCATGCGACGCCCGCGCGACCCGTCTCGCGCTAAACACATCTGAAGACGTATCTCGTTGGCCCGAATTCCCATGAGCAATACGACCGCGGTGACCGAGGAGCTCAAGGCGGCTCTGGCGCACGAAGAGGGGGCACGGCGATGGGTGCGAAGGCTCATCGCGCTGGGGGTCACTGCGCTCGTCGTCGCCGGCGGCGTGGTGTGGAGCGCGAAACATAGGCCGCCGCCGCCCGCGAAGTACGTCAGCGCGCAGGTCGCCGTCGGAGACGTCGCGGAGAAAGTGCAGGCGACCGGGACGGTGCAGCCGCTTCTCGAAGTGAACGTCGGCGCGCAGGTCAACGGGCGCGTGACCGAGGTGATGGTCGACTTCAACTCGGTCGTCAAGAAGGGCCAGGTCCTCGCCGAGATCGACCCGCTCATTTACGGCACGCAGGTGAGCGCCCAGGTCGCGACCCTCGCCGCGCAGCGCGCGCAGCTCGATCAGGCGATCGCCTCGGGGGCGAGCTCGAAGGCGCAGCGCGAGACGGCGCGCGTCGTGCTGGACCGCACGCGGCGCCTCTTCGAGCAGAACCTCGCGAGCCACGCGGATCTCGATTCCGCGCAAGGCAGCTTCGACGCGGCCGAAGCGCAGTACGACGCGGCAGCGGCGAACGTCGAGAGCCAGCGCGCGTCGATCGCCGCGCAGAGCGCGCAGCTGAATCAATCGCGAGCGAACCTCGGGTACACGAAGATTTACTCGCCCGTGGACGGGGTCGTCGTCACCCGCGGCATCGATCCGGGCGCGACCGTCGTCGCGAGCTTCCAGGCGCCGGTGCTCTTCGTCATCGCGCAGGACCTCCGCAAGATGCGCGTTCTCGCCGACGTCGACGAGGCGGACGTCGGCCACATCCAGGAGGGCATGGAGACCGATTGCGTGGTCGACGCGTTCCCGGGCGACGTGTTCCGCGGCACCGTCTCGCAGATCCGGTACAGCCCGAACAACGTGTCGGGCGTCGTCACGTACTCGGCGGTCGTCGACGTGGCGAACCCCGAGGAGAAGCTCCGTCCGGGCATGACGGCGACCATCACGGTGCATAGCCACGACGCGCGCGGCGTGAAGCGCGTTCCGAACGCCGCCCTCCGCTACCGGCCGTCGCCGCCGCTCGGGCCGGACAACAAGCCGGTTCTGCAGCCGCCGGATCCGCCGCTCGCGAAAGGCGAGGCGCGCCTTTGGGTGCTGACGGACGACAAGCCGGGCGAGGAGAAGGACGAGGTGCGCGTCGTCTCGATCGGGATCACGGACGGAATGTTCACCGAGCTGACGGATCCGTCCATCGCGGCCGGCACGAAGGTCGTCACCGACGAGACCGACGAGGGCGATCCGGCCAAGAAGAACAAGAAGGGGTTCTGATGGTCGCCGTCGCCGCCCTCGAGAAGGCGCTGCCGCTCCTCACGCTGACGCACGTCGCGAAGGAGTACGACACGGGGGGCAGTCTCGTGCGCGCCATGCGCGACGTGGACCTCTCCATCGCCGAGGGCGAGTTCGTCGCGATCGTGGGTGCGAGCGGATCGGGCAAATCGACGATGATGAACATCCTCGGCTGCCTGGACCGGCCGACGCGGGGAACCTACACGCTCGCCGGGATCGACGTGGGCGCGCGCCCGGGCGACTCGCGGGCGATCGTGCGGAACCGCGTCATCGGCTTCATCTTCCAGGGGTTCAACCTCCTGCCGCGGACGTCGGCGCTCGAGAACGTGGAGCTGCCGCTCCAGTACCGCGGGGTGGGCGTGCGCGAGCGCCGCCGGCGTGCGCGCGCGGCGCTCGAGGCGGTCGGGCTCGGCGACCGGATGGACCACACGCCGAACCAGCTGTCGGGCGGCCAGCAGCAGCGCGTCGCGATCGCGCGGGCGCTCGTGACGAACCCACCGCTGCTGCTCGCCGACGAGCCGACCGGCAACCTCGACACCCGGACGAGCCTCGAAGTGCTGGCGATCCTGCAGAGGCTCAATCGCGAGCGGCGCATCACGATCGTGCTCGTGACGCACGAGCAAGACATCGCCGCGTGCGCCTCGCGCGTCGTCACGATGAGGGACGGCCGCATCGTGACCGACGTCGTGCAGGCCGCGCCGATGGACGCCGCCGCGGCGCTCGCCGCGCTGCCGAGCACGGAGGAGGCGGGCCCCGCCATCGCGCAGACGGACGGGGGCACGCGCGCTTCGCGCGGCGCCGAGCTCGGGCGCCCCATCCCCGCGGGCGTTTACGGGATGATGTTCGCGGGCCAGCTTCTCGGCCATGCGATCGCCGCGGCCTACGTCGCCTTCGTGCTCCGCCGCACCCCCGTGGATCTCTTCTGGCTGCGCGTCGTGATCGGCGAACTCGGGCTCGCCTGGTTCGGCGCCGCGTCGGCGCGCCGGGCGTTCGGGCGGCCTGCCGGCCACGAAGAGCGCGTGCGAATGGCCCTCGTGTATACGCTCGTCGTGACGTGCGGCCTCGGCGGCCTCGCCACCGCGGCCCTCGTCGGTCTTCCGATGCCCGCGGCGCGCCGGCCCGTGGCGCTCGTCGCGCTTGTGGAGAGCGCGGCCGCCCATCCCGTGTCTGCGGTGGGAATCATCGCGCTCGGGATCGCCGTCGCGATCCTCTTCCGGTATCTGCTGCTCTCGCTTTTCCGACCGAGGACTTGACGTGCACGACGAAGCCGACGACGCCTGGCTCAAAGAGATCTCCGACGCGACCGTGGTCTACGCCGCGATGCTCGTCGCGACCGGGGCCGGACAGCTCGCCGGCATTCTGCTCAACATCGCTCTCGGCTGGCACCAGCTCTGGCTGCCGGCGCTCCTCAGCGTCGTGCTCGAAGCGTTGGCCGCCGCGCGCGGCTCGGCTTCGCGTCGCGGACGGGCGCTCACCTCGCGCGAGAGCCTCCGCCTCTCCGTGATGTATTCGATCGGACTCTTCGTCGTCACGGCCTTTCTCGGGTTCTGGACCCTCCTCGCGCGTCCGGCGGGGAGCGCTCCGGTGCCTTTGCCGCTCCCGCCGGCGATACTCCTGCCGGTCGTCGTGCTCGCCGCCGCGGTCGCGACGGTTCTGCGCTGGGGCCTCATGGTCGCTTTCGCACCCAGGCGCCCGGCTTTCGCGGGGGCCGTCGAAGAGAGTCCGGCTCCGTTCGAAGGGCCCGCGCCGTGATCGCCACGTTGCTCAGCGCGTTTCGCGTCGCGATCGGCGCGATTCTACGAAACAAGCTGCGCGCGGCGCTGACGGTCCTCGGGATCTTCATCGGCATCTCCGCGGTCGTCATCGTCACGGCGGCCGGCACGAGCGCGACGAACCTCGTCGGCGGGGAGATCGACGCGCTCGCCGCGAACGCGCTCTTCGTGTTTCCCCATCCCGTCGCCGCTTCCGGCGCCAAGAGCAAGACGGTGGGCCGCATCACGGAGGCCGACGGCCGCGCGATCATCGCCGGCGCCGCGGCTGTCGGGGCGGTGGCGCCG
>DATHQY010000231.1:0-40060 GCA_035482215.1 Polyangiaceae bacterium
GAGAAGAGTTGGTCCGCTTGCTGGCAGTTGCTCACGAGCTCCTGCGCCTTCGCGTTCAGGATCTGCGAGTAGAGCGAGACGGTGGACTGAAGCGACTGGACCGTGTTGACGGCGGCACGGACCGCGTCGAAGACGCTGAGATCCGTCGGCGTCATCCGGAGCGTGTCCTTGAGCGCCGCGAGCCCGGCGTCGACGTTGGACTGCGCCATCGCCATCTGCGTCGAAGCGACGTTCTCGGTGGCCTGCGTGAGAAAGAGCGAGCGCTGGTCTTCGAGAAACTCGATCTGGACCTTCTCGCCGCTTCGGATGCGACCGGGCTCGTAGTCCTGGTCCCACTTCGAAATGAACGCGTCGAACTGGCCCGATGTCGGATGCACGAAGGTGCCCGTGATCTGCGCCTCGTACATGCGCCGAAGCGACAGCATCGCGTCCGGGTACAAGTTCGGATACGCAGCAAACGTCGTCTGGAAATTCGCTTGGACCGACAGATACCAAAGTCCGCGGCCGAGCTTCTCCGGTGCGCCCCCGGGCGCGTGCGGGAACTCGTGGATATGCTGGCGGCCGGTGGAGTAGAGCTTGATCCGCTCCGCCATGAACACGATGCCGTTGAACGACGTAAACGGCAGCGTGTCGAAATAGGTGTTGAAGAGCTCTGCCATTCGAAAGGCTCAGTGGGGTCACGGGGGCGTCGTCACGGCGTCGGGGCCGACCGTGCCGCCGGTTGGAATCGATGGCGGCGATGCTACGGGGCGATTGACGACGATACTGCCGCCGTTGTCGTCGATTCCGTCAGCGATACGCTGCAGGATTTCGTTCGTTTTTGTCTGTTGCTCGACTTGCCTGGCCAGGTTGCCCTTGTCCGCGTCGCGCTCCGGAGTTCCACCGAACGCGCGCAACATGAAATCGCCTGTCACCAGCTGCTTCCAAAACGAATCCGTCGGCTTCGTTTCGTACTCTTGCGTCTCGGCGCCCAGGCCACCGAAGGCCCCCTGAAAGCCCTTGTCTTTGATCTTGTCGTGGAGCTTGTCGACGAGCGCGTCTCGCTTGGAGCCGCGGTTGATCAACGCATCGACGTCGGCCCCCTCGTACATCGTGACGGGCTCGCCGCGCTCGTCGTATTCGACGTGCGCATTCTTTTTTAGCTTGGCTATTTCTGGATCGTCTGTAGCCAGAGCTTGACCTTCCGCGCCCGTGGTATCGGGCGCGAATTTAGCCAGCAACTTACCGAGGTCGGTCGCAACGTCGAGCACGATGGGCGCCAGCGACTGCAGCGCGGGCACGAGCGCCGTCTGTATCTGCTGCGCCGCCTGCGCAAATTGCTCGTTCATGACGGTGATCTTGGACTTGTCCGTGTCCATCGCGGCCCCGAGCGCGCGCGTCACCTCCTCAGTCGAAAGCTGCGCGGCCCGGAATCGCTCGAACTCGTCGGTGACTGCAGCGAGGCCCTTCGCTCCGCCGCCCGCTTCGTTGTAGATGTTGGCGAAGCCGCGAATCCCGCGCTGACCAGAGGCCTCCGGAAGCAACTGCGCCATCTTCAACTTGTTGCCGCCTGTCGCCTTCAGCGCGTCGGTAATGAGTTCTAGTGGATCCTTGAGCTTCGTCTCGTTGGCGTCCGCGAATGGGTTCAGCCCCATTGCGCGCCAGTGCTCATACGTCTTGCCTTTCATCAAGCCACGGTCGAGTCCCATGATGCTCGTCGCGGCCTGCGTCGCGCTCGCGCTGCCGCCCTGAAGCTTGGACTCCTGCGCGAGGATGCCCATCAAGGGGATGACCTGTGCGGCTCCTCCTTGGAAGTCATGCGACACGGAGGCGAGCTTCGCCATTTGGCTGGCGAGATCGCGGAATTCGATGGCGCCCAGCTTTCCCTGGCCGCCGACCTGCCGCATCACGCGGTTGATCAGTTCTCCCTTGTTAGGGACGTCTCCGAGGTTGTTCGACACCTCGGCCGCCGCGTTCGCGACGTCTTCGAGATTCGAGCCTGTCGCCTTCGAAAGGCGCGCCATGTCCTCCAGGGACTTGCGGCCCGTCTCCAGATCGCCCGTCTTGGAGACGAAGGCGTCAAGGCCAGCGAGTACGTCGCCGCGCTCCTGCCCCGTGCCGATCGCGATCTTTCGCGTCTCTCCGAGAATCGTTCCTCGGTCGACGATCTGACCGTTGGGGCCGGATTGGCCCGGCATGTAGCCAGCGCTCGAAATGCGTTGAGCGAGCGCTTCATCTTGGACGTTCTTTCCGACCAAGGCGCCGAAGTCGGTCTCGAGTCCCGCCGCTTGCGCGGTCCGCATGAGCATGCGGCCGGCCCCGATGCCGAAGCGCGCCGCGCCCCGGATCGGGTCCATCTCCACGGTGTGGAGTGTCGGCTTTTTGATTTGGAGGTTGCCCCCCATCGCCGACCAATAGAGGCGGTTCGGATTCTGGTTCGGGAGGCCGAGTGCCGCGCGCGCCTTCTCACGCTCCATCGCTTGGAGTGCCTTCGTCGCCTCTCGCGATACCACTTTTAGATCAGCTGGAAGACCCTTCAGACCATCGGCAAGACTCTTGAACTTGGCTGCGGCGCCATCCGCCAACTGCCCCATCGCCTGGGACGTTTCCCGCGCGTTGCGCTTGACTCGCTCGGTCGACTCCTTTGCCTGTGCCGGGAGTTGGCCGAATGGATTCTTTCGCGTACCGGGACCAGCGAGCGCGGTTCCGATCGCGGTGCCGGCGGCCTTGAACTCCGACTCGATCGCCGCGCGCGCTTTTTTCGCCGCGTCAATGATGCTCGTGAACGAAGTCTGGACCGACTGGTCCACGCTCGCCCCGATCTTAATTCGAATCGGTGCGGCCATTGGTTCCCGTCAGGACGCGAGCGTGACGCGGTAGCCGTGCTCGTCGCCGTCGCTATCGCCCGCCATCTCTTGTGCGTGTCCGGTGGCCTCGAGCATCGCGAGGCAGTGCGCGACGAGCTTGCGGAGCTCGTGCGCGTTCGGGGCGCTGAGGGCCGACGTCGCCCTCGTGTCGAGCAGGATGCGAGCGAACCGCTCGATCTGCGCGTCGTTGGCGGGGGCGAGCCGGAGCCCATTCAGCGCGTGCAGGATGACGAGTTCGTCCCAGATCTTCGAGACGGCTTCACTCGTCAGCGAGGCACGAACTTGGTCCTCGCCGAAAGGGAAGTAATCCTTCGTGACGTCGTTCACGTCGCACGCCGCGCGCGCCACGCAAAAGCGCATCAACGCGTCGTTACGTGCCTGATCGAAGCCCTCTTCGCTCGTCAGTTCGTCTTCGTTCTGCGCGCACCGGTACAGCTTGTGCGCGAGCGCGTCCGACGCGGCGTTTGCGTACGTGACATCGTCGTCCGAAATGAGACGAAGCCCGATGGCCACGGAGGCATCGGGCTTGTCGGGGCGCGTGTCGGCGAACGCGGTGACCGGCAGCACGACGCGGCGAGGAGCCTTGCGCGGCTGCTTCGTCGGCGCCGTCAGTTGGGAGAAGTTGGGCATGAAGGTCGGCTCGCGCCTATCGAACGATCACGGACTCCCCGCTTCGGAGCTGGCGCGCTTCGGCTTCCCGTGCGCGCTCTTTCGCTTCGGCCTGCTCTCGCTCGGAAGCGTCGCGGTCGATGAGCTTGATGGCGAGCCACCAGGCCACTTCGTACTCGGTGAGCTGGCAAGCAGGCCGGCCATAAAAGTGGCCAAGATCACCTGCGTACTTGGTGAGCACCCTGAAAAAAAAAGCGCCCCGTCCTTCTCGGCGGTCCGACGGATCGCCGCGGTCAGCGCTTCGACGCTTGGCGCCGCGTAGGTCGGCGCGCACGCTTCCTGGTGCGCCTGCTGAATCTGAAACAGGTACGACGTCGTCTCGGGCGTGAGTCCCTTCAACACGGCCTCGGGACCACCGTCGAAGAACGGCTGTCGCGCGGTCGACGGCGACTCGGCGTCCAGAATCGAGGCTGCAATGACGGCAGCGAAGAACGCCTCGTCGTATAGATCTTGTCCCGCCTTCGGGTCGGTCGCGCCTTTCGCGCGCGCCCGGTCGATGGCGAACCGCATCGCGTCCATCCGCTCGAGCGCGGAGATGGGACGGATGATGACCTCCACGTCCGTCTCGACGCCGGGCAGCCGGATCGGACGGCGTAGCTCTTGGGCTCCAAGGCCGGGACGCGGGAGAGTAGAGAATCGGGCCACGCGCTCAGCCGACCTTGACGATCGTGGCCGGGCCGCCTTCGAAATTGAAGGTGCCCTTTTGCTCGCCATTGCGGTGGTTGCTGGTGATTTCCGCCTTCACGCAGCGCATCGTGATGCTGCGGAGGCCGCCGTTGATCGGCTCGACGAGGATGCTGAGGTACTGCTTGGCAGCCATCGCGGATTCGAAGTCGAAGTCCATCCCGACGATCGGGACGAAGCCGGTCGCGCTGATAGAGGTCGTGCCGGCGCCATCGGAATGCCCGGCGTATCCGCCGTCGCCGAACTGGGCTTCATCGCCCGTGTTGACGGTGTATTGATTCGTCTCGAACTGGCCGATCTTCTTGCCGCCGACGAGCAGCGAAGCTGCCTTGATTCGATAATTGGCCATGACGCTCCCGCCGCGCAGCGGCGATGGCCGCGCGCGTGAATTGGCAATTTCAGATAGTTGTCAGGCGCAGAGCGCGGAGATCAGGAGGCCTGGTTGAGGGCCACGAGCCCCTGATGGAGAGCCGGAGTCGGCCAGCACGGGACGATCGTGAGCAGTCGCTTGTTGACCGCATCGAACGTGGTGCTCGGCGGATCGTTTTCGACGTTGTAGAGAATGGGCGGGCACGTGCCGGGGAACCGGCCGAGCTCCATCGCCTGGAGTTGTCCCTGCACCGTCGCGGTCCACGTCCGCGGGTAGGCCACGCCGGGGGGCGGTGTGGTCTCTCCGGAGTTCTGAAGCGGATCCGGCTCGACGCGCGTGTTTCCCGTGACGGGGTTCGCGTAGCTGCTCGACCAGACGATCGAGAGCTGGTCGAGAACGAAGTCCGGCGTCGTCGCCATTCCCGTGTCGAGCGTCGAGTAATCAGGCGCGCTGTTCGTCAGCGACTTCGTCGTGATGCTCCGCACGATCTGGACCTGGCCGCCCTGCGTCGTGAGCGGGGTAACCGAGTTGTTGAGGAGCGCGACGAGCTGCGAATGCAGCGGGATGTCCGTCGTCTGCGACTGCGGCATGATCGTCGGGATGACCGCGCCGTCGTAGGAGGCATTCGGATCGGAGACTTCCTTCAGCGCGCGCGCGCCGGCGACGCCGGCCGCCATGCGGGCCGGGTGCGTCTCGCTATTCTGAAGGAACAGGCACTGGAACCGCGGATCGTTGAGGGTGGTCTGTCCGAGGCTTTCGGCGCCGGCGAGCGTCGTGTTGATGGCCACGACGACGTGCTGGCGAATGCCGCTCGTGATGAGGGCCTGCGAATCGATGCTGCCCTCCCAGGTGGACGCGCTCGAAGCGTCGTTCGCGGCAAACGCGTGCCGCGCGTACTTCGCGTTCGTCAGCGTGTTGATCAGGTTCGTGTACGTCTCGAGCCCAACGCCCCCGCCGAGCGTGATGCCGGTCGTCGTGTTCTGCGCGACGATCGTGCCCCAGCACGTCCACGTCACCGAGCCGTCGGTCACCGTCGTGCCGACCGTCGTGGGGAAGGTCGGCTGCGAAGAGCCGCTCGTGCCCCCCGTCGTGCACTTGTAATAAAAGCCGTTCGCGACGGTCGGAACGACGAATTGCGTCGTCGTGTAGGCGGTGGTCGCGGCCCACGTGCTCCCCACGATGCTCGCGGTCATGCCGCTCGGCTGCAGCGACGCGTCGAGGAAGACGATGTGCTGATTGCCGCGAACGCCAGGCGTCCTGCACGTGATGACGACGGTGGCGCCTGACGCGGTCGTGGAAATCGGGAGTCGCCCCGAGAGCGTGCCATTGATCGCGAGCGCGAGGTTTGTGGCCACCGTCGACGGGGTGTCGGCCGCGCCCACGGTGAGGGGGATCGCGGTGCCTGCGATGCGAACCGTGAGGGAGCCGGCCACGTTCCACGTGCCACCGAGCGCGATGGTCGCGGTGGACGCGACGCCCCCGCTCGCCGGCTTGGCGCTCGTGATGTAGATGGGCGTATTCGGCGCGTTCTTGAACGCGTCGTACGCCATGGTCGCGAGCTCGCTTCCGGGCCCCGCGTACGTGTCCGCGTCGGCCGACTGGAAGATCTGCTGGACCTGGCTGTCCGGCTGCAGCGTGCCCGTCGTCATCAGACCGACGAGCAGCAAGGCGAGCGGGAGGCCGGCGGCGGTTTGCCCGCTCACGCCGTACTGAATGCCACCGTAGAAGCCGGGGACCTTGTCCGACGGCGAGAACGCAGCGAAGACGAGGTTGCTCGACATGGATCAGTGCTCCGTGGTCGTGAGGGCCGGGGGCGCGCTTGGCACCGCCGGCGCCTTGGAGTCGGCGACCTGCTTCGCGTCGTCGAGCGCCTTCGCGGCGGCTTCGGCGAGCGCAATCGCCTCTTTCTCGAGGGGGTGACGCGCGGTCGCGAACTCCGCGGCGCGGTCGGCGTGGTACTTCGCAGCGCGCTCGAGATGGGCGACGTGGATGTCGTGCGCTCGCTTGGCCCGCTCCGCAGCGGCGTTCGCATCGGCAACGAGCTTTGCGGCCCTACCAACTTCGTCCACGGTAACCGGCTTGCCCTTGTCCGCCTTCACGGCTTCCGCCAGCTCCGCGGCGCGCGCAGCGTGGAAGTGGGCCGCCGCCTTCGCGCCCATCGGGTGCGTCTGCTCGACGTGGTCGTCCCAGTGGGTTGCGAGCCGCTGTAGCCGCTCGTCCTCGTGGTCGGTGTCCTCGTCCTCCGGATCGCGATCGAGCTCCCCGTGCATCGCGAGGTGCGCGGCGATCGCGCCCTCCTTCGCCCACGCGAGGAGCTGCTTCGGCTCGACGAAGGTGCGGCGGTCTTTGCTGAGCGCCTTCCACGTCTTTGCATCCGCGGCGAACACGTGCCCGTCGAGGATCGCGCGGTGGTAGTAGAGCGTGTACGGCACGGTCTGGACTTCCTTGTCGAAGTCCCACGAGTGCTCGTGCTCGGCGCCGATCAGGATCTGGCCGCCGCGCGCAAGCGGCAGTAGCTGCGCGTCGCGGATCATCGCGCCGCGGACGACGCGGGCGCCGACGTAGCTGCGCTGATCGAACCGTTCGGACGGCTCGAGCGAGGTGTCGCCCTGGCGCGCGTCTCGGTATTTGATGTGGCCCACCGGGTCCGCCAGGAGAGATCCGGACGGATTGCCGTTGTGGTCCACGCTCGAATACGGGTTGATGAAAACCCGCAGAGATTTCGGTTTGCTGGGCATGGCTATGCGTTCGTCTCCGGGTCGGAGGAAGCGGGGGCCGCTGGCGACGCGCGCCGCGGCTACTGGTCAGTGGGCAGTGCGCCCACGCAAATCCAAATCGCGGAGCCGTCCGTGACGGTCGATCCGACGAACGAGGTCCACACCGGCTCGCTCGTGCCGCTCGTGCCGTTCACGATGCAGCCGAAGAACAGCCCGTTGACGGTGAGCGGGGAGACGTTCGCGCCAATCGCGTAGGCCGTGCTCGGCGCCCAGGGCGTCAAGATGAACCCCTGCGCCTGCCCCGTCGTCTCACCGGACGCACCGTCGACCGTGGTGATCTGAACGCCGGTGTCTTGGGCGAGCGGGAAGTACGGCGGGTTGCGCGTGATGTCGCGCACCTGGTCCTCGACCAGCGTCATCGTCATCTCGATCGCCGGCCACTCCGTGCGGCCGCCGTCCGCGCCCTGCGCCCAGAGTCGTGTCGACTTCCATCGCTCGAAGGTGAGCGACCACGAGCCGATGTATTTGCCGAGATACGAGCCCGCGTAGCTCGCCTGTGGATCGTCGTCCCCGGGCTGCACCCACGCGGGCGTGCGACCTCGCTCGATCGCCGTCATGACGGCGGACACGAGGCCATTGACGAATGGCTGTCTGGATTTTCCGGAATCGCTCTTGGTTTGGAGCGGGAACACCCAGAGCACGATCAGTGTCGACTCGTGCAGGACGGTCTCGTCGCTGATTCGTTCGAGCTTGCCCTCCTCGCGCCAAGCGAAGAGCGCGGGCAGCGCCGCCGAAGAGAACGTGAACGCGCGCGGGTCGTACGGATACGTCGCTGCGACAGGAGGGGTCGACGGCGAAACGCCGGGTACCGTCCACGCCGCGGTCGCGTTGTTGTCGTTGACGAGGAAGGCCTGCAGGAACGGGAGCAGGAATCCGATGGCCGGATCGGTGGTCGGCGGATCGCCCTGATCGAGGAGCGACGAGGCGGGCAGCGCGTCGGGGGACGGGAGAGGGAGCGGTAAGCCGCCCCAGCGGTCCGTCATTCGCTGTCGCCCTCCAAGACGACGCGCGCGCGCTCCGCGAGCATGAGCAAATTCCTCTCCAAAATCTGCTCTGTGTGGATGTACGCGGGCCCCATGAAGGGCCGCGGAGTCGTGCCGGGATGATTCACGCGTTTTGCGAAGTGAACGCCACCGCCCGAGTCTTCCCAGCGAAGCGCCTGTGCCCTCTTCGCTTCGATCACGTGCGGCCGCGTGCCGTTTTCGACGTACGCGGCGTACGGCTTGTCCGCGATGATCTCCGCTTCGGCGCTGTCACCTGTGCGCGCAGTCATCTTCGCGAAGATGCGCGACGTGAGGCCTGTGCCCGGGTGGCGATCCTGGTAGTGGTGGACCCGAATCGCTTCGCCCGCGCCCTCCGCCGCCGCGTCCATCGCCGCCGGGCCGAGCCCGTGACGGATCAGGCTCTCGGTCGCGGCCGCGCGCGCGTAGAAGTCGTCGAGATCGAGCGAGGCGTCGAACATCAGTAGTCCCCGTGATTGCGTCGGGCGCCTGGGCCCGAGATGTACACGCGGTCGATCACAGGCGTGGAGACTCCGCCCACATTGGCCGGCGGCGTTGCGACAGTCGGCGCGCGCTGGCGGGCATCCATCACCCGCTGCATCTTTTCGTTCGCCGACTTCTTGCGAGCCTGGATGTCATTGCCGCGGTCCGTTGGCACCGCTTCGGGATGCCGGTCGTACATGAAGGCAACGGCGTAATCGAGCGCGCAGTACTTCAGGAAGTTGTCGGCCTCGAGCTGGGCCATGACCGTTGCCGAGATGGGGCCAGGCCCGTATTCGCCGACGAGGTACGAAAGGATCTCTTGCTCCGCTCGATCGATGATCGACGCGATGATGGCTGGGTCGGCCACTCCGACGTTGGTGTCGTCGCAGCAAGCGATCACGGATTGAACCGATGTCGCGTTCTCCAGGTCGGCTTGGTCCAGCCAGATCGCCACGGCGCCTTACGGACGGACCGTTGCCGCTGCGGTAGCTGCGGCTTCGCGCCAGGCCAGCGCCTTTTTGAAGTCCCACGGCTCGTTCTGCCGAGTCTTCTCGTCCCACACTTTGCCTTCGCGCGAGGGCCGTGCGGTGAGCGGCTCGATAAGCCCGTGGTCGAGCATCGATGCGGCGTCGATGTCGTCGAGCTCGATGATGTCGCCGGGATGCACGAGGATCTGGGCGGGTATGTGCTCGTTCAGGGCCCCGTTGGGGAACAGCCGATCCGACAGGGGCACCGCGATGGACACGTTGCCGTGGATGACTCGGTAACGACCGCCCTGTGCACGCTCCTTGGCGGACTTCTCCTCGGCCGAGACGACCGCTTTGCGCTCAATGATGCGCGCCGGAGTGCGTTCGTATGCGGCTCTCGCAACGCGCGTCGCAACATCGAGAACCGGACCCGGTGCCGTACGCACCTCCGCGGCAGAAGCTGCGGCAGTCTTGGAAGGTTGCTTCTTCACTTCTGCTTCCCTTTCTCGTTCGACTTCTGCGCGGGTTCGGCTTGGACTGGGACCGCCGGCAGCGCTGGCGGTGACTCCGGCGCTGCCGGCTCGATTTCGACTAGTGCGGCGACGGGCTTCGCCGTCTGCTGCGCGAGCATTCGTTCCGCGTCTTCGTGTCCGAGCAGCACCTCGGTCCCGGATGCGTGCATGACGCCATCGCGAAACAGGCTGCCGACCAGCACGTAGCGACCAGCGAGCGACGGAGTGTCCGCGCTCATTGGAGGCAATTGAGCAGGAGGCCGCCGACGAGGCCCGACGTCTGTAGCTCCGTGTCGTTGACGGTTGCGACCACCGTCGTGCCGCCGCGCGGGCCGCGCTTCGGATCGAAGAACGAGCGCACGAGGAGGCCGCCGGCCTGCTGCGATCCGTCCGGCGCGGTGCCGCCGATCCACCGGAAGGTGTAGCTCGACGCCACGTCCATCTGGCTCGTGGGAGGCGTCTCCGCGGGCTGGCGAAGCAGCACGACGTGATTGCCCCACACGTACGTCAGCGCGCCGCCGACGATGTACTTCATCTGCGCCACGTAGATCGTGGGCAGCGTGAAGTCGGTGGAGATGTCGCCTTCGGCGGGAATCGGTTTGATGCCGGCCTTCGCGTAGATGTACTTCTGAACCGCAGGGTTCTTCTGGAACGCGTGCAGCATCTTCTTTGAGAAGACGATGCCGGTGAGCGGCATGTAACTCGCGTCGTCCGCCGCCTGGAGGTTGGCAATCGGGTCGCTCGACGCTCCGCCGTTCCACTGCGATCCGGCGGCAATCGTGGTCACGAGTCCCGAGTTCCACGAGGCGCTCGTCTGGAGAAGCGTGGCGACGCGGTACTCGCGCTCGAGCCGGAGCGCATCCACCACGACCTGCATGAGCTTTTCCATCGGCCGCAAGGGCGCGTCCGCGTTGCTCATGATCTCGGTCGGGAGAAACCCGCCGAGCCCGTACTGCACGGTGCTGTACGTCGTGGGAGACAGGCCCGGGTTGACCTCGGAGACGGGTGCACCGGGAGCCGTGACATTCGGGATCTTCCGGTTGAAGTCGTTGGACGAGTTCCACGTGTAGTAGACGTCCGACTGCTTGCTGACCTGCACGACGGGACTCGCCACGTCGGCGACGCCATCGGCGATCCGGTAACCTGCCGCGTAGTTGGGCATCGTGGACGGCGTATGAACGTCGGCCACGCCGAGGTCCATCTTCACGAGCCGCCCATCACGCTCGCGCATCGTGTACCGGCAATCGCGACCTGTGAGCGCCACGACCTTTCGGTGGTAATGGTCTGCGGCAACGTTCGCGAGGTGCGACGTGTGCACCATATTGCCGTTTTCGTCGCGAATGGGAATCGCGCCAGGGCCGAGCAAGTACTCGGTGGGCTCCATCTCCCGCAGGAGATGCATGCCGCCTTCGTCCTTGTATTCGCGACCAGTCGTCGGATCGAGATAGCTGACCTCGTGCGTGCCGAGGTATTTGGCGCGCGGGTCCTCGGGCGCATACTTCATCTGAATCAGATTCTTCATGTCGAACTCCCTGCCCGTAGGCGGGTGAAAAGTTGTTGTGCGACCTGGCTCGATTAGGTGGAGGGTCCGCGCAGCTGGAGCTTCACGAGGACGGGATCCGCTGCAGCGGTCGTGGCGGTGAGCGCCTGTCCAACGACGGAGTTGCCTGCGCTAGCCACGTAGGTACGGACCGCGCCGGAAACGCTGCTGGACGGCATCACCTGCGCGCCGGCGGCAATGTTCCCCGAGGCGTCGACAACGCACCAAGCGGCCGTCCCATCGATCACCCGGCACGTGCCGTATGCGCCGGCCGCAATGCTTGTCTCCACGACGATGCCGAAGGGCACGTCGGTGAGGGCTGCAGTCGGAATGACGCCGACCGCGGGCTGGGACGCGCTCAACACATTGCTCGCGTCGACCTTGACGACCATGCCGACGGTGAGCGCGGCGCTCGCGCCAGTGTTCTTGATGGGAAAATACGGAAGTCCGAGCGAATAATTCGCGTCGAACAGATCGGTGGCTGCACTCATAGAACTCTCCTGAAACGGGTGGTGGGACCGCGGACACGAGCAGCCATGCCGGCCGCCATGAATTCGGATATTCCGGGCGCACCGACTGGCGCGCCTTTACGATTCGTTACTTGGGGCTTGTGGCTACGAGATTGCGCCGACGAGCAGAGCGCCAACCTTGTTATTCACGAACAACTCGACGTCGTTGTGCGCCACAACGACGTAATCGGACTTGTCTACCGGGTCCGTGTATCGGCGAACCAAGACACCATCGACGGCTTCCCCGTCTTTGGCATTTCCGAGCCATCGCAAGGTCACCGTTGTCGGCACGGAGTCGGGCGCGCGCACCAGCGCCACGTTGGTGGGAGACGCGTTGCCTGGCATCGAAGGAGCCCATACGTACGCGGGCGCGCCACCCGTGAACTGCTTCGCTCGAGCGAAGAGTACCTTCGGCATCTCGCCGCCGGACTGCACGTAGTCACGCATCAAGGTGATGTTGGTGGAGAACGGGTTGCCGTAAAAGTATGGGGCGACGCTTTCGGGTAGGACGATGATGTTGGCCGGCAAGTAGCTCGCGGCGAGACCCGAAAATACGTTTGCGAGCGGCGCGGGGGCTGTGCCGCCATTCCATTTGTTGACGCCAATCGAGATCTGATTGGCGGTCGCCCAATTCGCCGCAGTCGTCAGAAGTGTGTAGAGACGCACTTCGCGGGCGAGGCGTAGCGCGTTGACCAAGAGGTGGACGGTGTCGAGCGTGACGTCCCAGTCCCCGTTGGCCGCGACATCGCGCGGAATCTTGGACGCAAGCGCGTATGGAGTCGTCACGAAGGCGGTCTTCGCGTAGCCAGGGGCGATCAGCGGCGGGGGTCCGTCGGATGGCGCGTTCGGCGCCACGATCTTGATCGCGTCCGTGACGTTCTCGACGTACAGGTAGCCGCGATCGTGCGAGATCATCCGCACTTCGGACACGGCATCGGCGACGAAGTCGCCGCTCGGAATCGCGAACTGCGCGCGCGTCGCTTGCTGTGCGACGTCGGCGACCCCTAGATCCATGAGGATCTTGCCGTCCGCCTCACGCATCGCGGGGGCCCGCTTGCCCTGGAGCCAAGCTCCCGCGTAGGCGCAGAGCTGCTTGCACTGGTCGTCGCTTCCGGTGCGCGCTAGGAACGGTTTTCCCGATTCGTCGCGACCCACGTCCCCGTCCATGACGAACAGAGAATTGCCGTTGGTGTCTCGAACGTGCATAGGGGCTTCTCGCGGTTTCGGGAAACGTCGGAGGGCGATCGGAGCGGCTAGTCCTTGAACGGACTCTCGATCTTGCCGGCGATGATCTTCCCGGCCTCTTCGTAGGCCGCGGCGTACGGCATTCTTTTTTCGCTCATGAGCCGACGCGTCAGTGCGGTCTGCGACATTTGCACGCTGACCTTGTCCCGCGGCTCGCCCGGCACGATGTTTCGCAGCAGGTGACGCTCGGACAGCGCAACTGGCGGGTACATGATGTTGAAGGCCGCTCGGTCGGTCTTCGCGAAAGCGAGCATGGCGCCCTTCTTGTCGGGCGTGAGGCCCATCTTGTCCTTGTACGTGTCGAACGCGATTTCGACGTCGGCGTTCAGATCCGCCTCGTCCCGTTTTGCCTTTTCGGCCAGAAGCGTCGCGTTCTCGCCGACGATGCGAGCGATGGCCGCGGGGAGCGCTTCCCCGTCTCGGCACGTCACGGCGCCTTTGATCGCCGCAATCACGCCTTCGCTCGTCTTGAGCGCCGTCGTGGCTTCTGTGAGTCTGTCGGTCAACGATGTCACGTCGCCCGAGGCCGTCTTCAGTTTCCCGGTGAGGGTCAGCACTTCGGTCTCGGCCGTCGTGAGTTTTTCCTGAATCTCTTTGTCGCTCATGTCCATGTCTCCCGTGGGATCGCCATCGTCGTCCATCGTCGCGGTCATAGGAGACACTCCCCCATGCATCTCTTCGACGTGCTGGTCGATCGCGTGCGCGATAAGGTCTTCGACGCAATCGAAGAAGTCCTCGATGGTCATGCCCGGCTGTGCGCCGACCAGATCGCGCAGCGGACGCGTGTAATCGGAAAGGTTCTCGCCTTGGTACGAGCCGTCCATCGCTCCGGACGACATGCACGCGTCCCGCAGACGATCGAGCTTGTCCGCGCACTCCTTCGCGGAAGCAAGGCCGTCGAGCTTCAGCGCGGAGCGCATCGCGGGCATGTACTCGTGCGGCGAGTGCACGAGGCCCTTGAGCCCTTTGCCAGCGAGGTTCAGTGACCGTGCACCACTCGCCAGATCCTTCGCGGCGAGCGGCGCCATTCCGTCGAGGAACGGCTCGTTGGTCAGCGCGGCACTCGAAAGCTTCGCGCCGACCGGTTTGCCGGTGACGCGGTCCTTCGAGCCGAATCGAATGGCGGGAGAGAGATAGCGGTACGCTCCGGCGCGGATCTGCTCGCGCGCTTGCGGGAGCCACTCGACGAGACCCCACAGGTTGCCGTCGTCGCGGACCTTGAGGTCCGTGATCCAGCCCTGCGCCGGCGCCCCGCTCGTCGGGATCGATCCGCTCGTCGGGTCCTGCTCGCTCGCGTGCTCGTAGTCGATCGCGACGCGGCGGTTCTCAGTCGCTTTGAAGTTGGCGATGATCTCGCCGAAGATCTTCGCGTCGAGCCGAAACGGGCCCGCTGGATGGCCAGCGAAAGCCCCCTGCTTGGCGATCTGAATCCAGACCGGGCCATCGCTCTTGTCCGCGTCCGTCAGAAGCACGCCTTCGACGTCGCTGAACGCTCGCTCGCTCATGTGGTGCCTCACGTGAAGCGCGCCGCCCGGGGCCAAGTCGGCACGGACGTGGACGCGGCCGCCTTTGGCGGCACCGTCGGACGCGGAGACTTCGACGCCGAACTTCTTGCCGGCCTCCGCGATGCGCGCGTGAATTTTCTTGGCAGTCGCCGCGTCGATGCGGCCCTGCTTCACGGCCTGCGCGAGGCGCGCCGCTGCATTCCGCACGTGGGCCGCGTTCTCGATCGGGTACTTCCGTTTTTCCGGCCAAGCGAACGATCCGGACGGGATCGCATTGCGCTTGGCCGCGTCGAGTACGGACATGTCGATTTCCTTCGGTGGCCGCGTTGGCGATCCTGGCGTGTGGACGTCGCCTGGCCCGAGGTCCATCGCGAACGCGCCTTTGGCCATCAGCTCTTCCAACTGGGGACGAAACAAGGAGGACTGCGCGTGCAGAGCATCCAATGGCAGCCACTCCACGCGCTGGCCTTCGTAGTCTGGACTCTGGATGCGACCCCGGTTGACGCCCCAGTCCTCGACGCGGAACACGTGCACATGACGGCCATCCGGCGATGTCGTCTCGTGCACCTTCCGCAGTCGATTGGCGATATGGCCGGTCTCTTCGAGAAGCTCGCGACGCGCTGCGGCTTCCGGGCTTTCGGCAATCTCGACGCCGCCCCCGGGGAGTGCCATTTCGTTCGGCGGCTCGGCGCGCGAGACCGCCAGCACGTGACCGTCCGCGTTGCGAACGATCGCAATCGCGGCGTCGCGCTGGGTCTCGCTCAGTTGAGCTTCCCGAACAGTTCGACCGTGCTCGCGGGAATGGCAACACCGCTGGCCGTGTGAACGGCGGCGATGGTGATGACATCGCCGGGCGACACGAATGCGCCCGAGACAACGGGCAGCGCCACGGCAGTGAACGCCGCCCAGCTGCCGGTGCCCGTGATTTGCGTTGTTCCCGTAGCAATCGGCACGGCCGTGCCAGGGGCAGCAGCGGTGCGCTTGTTGATCGTGATCGTGTAATAATTCGAGTTGTTCGCCGTCAGCGTCCCGCCCGTGCAGATCTGCACGGACCCCAGCGCGATCGATGCTCCGGGTCCGACCGTTCCCACCTGCACCTCGGCCAGGTCGGCTGTCGCCGCTGTCGCGGGGAAAGCGAAGCTTTTGATCTCCTGGGAAACCACGGCGTTTGCGACATCGGGAAGATAGTTGCCATTCATGGGAGAGCTTCCTTAGCCCTGGTCGGGCGTTGGGGTTGCGTCTTGGGGCGCAGCCGGTCCAGGCTCCGGCGGCGGCGACGCGTTCGGGTCGTTCGGATCGTCCGAAGTCGGCTCGATCGGATTTTCTTTCTCGGTCGCGACGAGGCGAGTTCGGCGCACGCCTTTCTTGTCCATGTCCTCGATCGCGATGACCGGGACGCCGAGCAGCGCGGCGGCCTTGTCGACATCGATCGGGATGTCGATGCTGGTCGCGCCCTTGAGCGTGGCCAGAAGTTCTCCCGCGCGCGTCGTGCGACGCGGCTTCACGTTGCCCTCAGCGTCCGCCTCGTTCGCAATGAGCGGAATCCCCGTCTCTTCGGCGAGCGCGTCGCCGTCGACCGGGAGACCCATGTCGGTCATCTCACGCGCCGTTGCGGTGAGCGACTTCGGGTCCGGCTGGACGTCAACGTGGATGTAGACGTGCGGCAGCAGATGAAGCTGCTCGGGCCGATTGAGCTTTACGAGCCAATAGACGAGCTGGGAGCGAATCGCCTCGCCCAGCACGGTCGCATCGTATTGCTCGATGTCGACTTCGCCGCGCTCCTGGACCTCACCGAGAGAGCGGCTACCACTTCCCCCGCCGACGCCGCCGTCCGTTCCGAGTGTACTGCCGAGGGCAGCCTTGCTCATCTCCGCGTTGCAGATCTGAATCCACTCGGGCCACGTCAGCTTCGGGGTTCCGCCGCCATCCGGGGTCTTGAGCTCGATCTTGACCGCGTCGGAATGGTGGTAACCGGCTCCGCCCGTGATCTTGTCGGCCGCAATAACGCCGGCGAGCGCAATGTCTTCGTCGACCGCTTGCCGGGGGGTACCGCCGCCTTCGCCTGGCGGCCCACCCTGCGTCGAATAGGTGACGTCTTTGAACGGCTGCGCGAAGCCTTCCAGGTAGTCGAGGCAGCCGCGCGCACCGACGCGCTTGAACGACGCCCATGTCGCGGTCTGTCGACCGAGCCCGTCGCGCGTCGGGTAGTCACCGCGCAGCTGCGGCGCGTAGACGAGAAATTTCCCAGGGTAGTCCGCTACGCGAAGGCCGAAGACGCCGGAGTTGGTCGGAGAGCCCCACGCGGACTGCCATCCGTAGACCTGTCCCTGGTCCCAAACGTAGAGCGACCAGGATTGACCATCGGGGTAAGCGAGCCGACGTGAATGAATGAACCCGAGACGCTCGACGTGCCAGCCGTCGCTGTCGCGAGTCCAGAAGATCTCCTGCGCCGAGAGCCCGTGGTAGAGGCCCCATAACAGCTCCGCGAGCCGCTCGGTGAAATTGGGGATACGCCCGATCTCGCGCTGGACGAACTGCGCAAGCTCGTCGGCTGCGTCTCGCTCCCGATCGTCATCGGGAAGCTGGGCGGGAATAATGTCGACGCGGCCGTTGGCCGTCGACATGATGCGCTTCGAGAGGACGGAGAAGAGGTGCGGATCCTGTTCGAGCAGTTCGTTGAGCAGGTCGACAAATTGTTGCCGATACCCAGTCGTCGCCAGGCGAAAGACGCTTGAGACGTACTCGAGGGTGAGCCGGTGCCCAATGACGACCGGGTACCGGTCATTGATCGGAATCGGCGCGAGCGGTCGACTTGCGCTGGTGACCGCGATCGGAGGCACTGGGGGTGGAGCGCCCTTCGACGGCGGCATCGCCGTACCCGGTGCGCCATAGACCTTTGGCGTGGCCCAGCCCGACGACGGCCCTTTCCGTTTCGGCGGACCGCCGACTTTGGGTTTGAAGGATTTGGGCACGTTCGCTCGGCTTCTCCGCGCCGCCTGCGGACGTCAGATTCCGAAGGACCTCCGCTCGAGCGGCGCGCCTCGGTTGACTCCGCCGCCACGGATGATGGGCGCCTGCTTGGTCAGTCGATCGAACACGCCGCTCAGGGCGTCGACCTGATCGTCGTGCGACCCCTCCGGAAACTGCTCGAGCTCCCGAATGAAAATCTCATTCCAAGGCGCCCGCACGATGTAGACGTTGCCCGGTCTCGCGCTTGTCGCTGTGACATTGGCGCTGCACTGCGCACTGACCGGTCCCGCGCTGACGACCTTATCCGTCCGCTTGCGAACCGCGCGCACCGTCCAGCCGGCAAGGAGCCGAATAAATGCCGCGGCGGCAGACTTGCCCGACGCGCCAGGCTCTTGCTCGAAGTAGACAGGGATTTCGTTCCCATCCATTTCGGCAGTGGCCCGAACGAACTTCTCGACGTCACCAGGATTGCCACGCATGCGCGCGACGTCCTCGACGTACAGTCGCTTCTCGGAGTCGAACGCCGCTTTGCACCCGACCGTCCAGTCTGGGTCTTTACCGGCCTCGGCTTCGGTTGCGGCGAGGTCCCAGTAGCGCGCTCGCACCGCATCGCCGGGGACCTGGCTCGCGTCGATAAAGTGGAACCAGTCGCGCCGGAAGTATAGGCCTTTGGCCGGCTTGATTAGCCAATCGCCATTGCGCTGTTGCGCACGGCTTACGGGGTCGAGCGCGTTGAGGCCCGCCTCGTACTCGCCGCCCGCGAATAGGGGCGCGTTGTCTTCCAGCTTCGAAGGAATGAAGGTGCGCCCGCGCGCGAGTGGGGTTCCCTTCGGTACGACGACGTCTTGGTCGTCCTTACTTCGAAGGAAGTAGAGAACCTCTCCCGGCTTCGCCTTGACCGGCGACTCCGGATCGAGCCAAGGGCCCCACCGTTTGAAGACCCACTCGTGGCCTTCGCTGCCCGGATTCGTCGCGCTCCGGAGCGAGCACGGAACACCGTGGCCGGACCGGATACGCGAAAACATGAAGCGGTATTGCCGCTCCGTGAACGTCGTGAGCTCGTCGAAGCCGACATACTGGACGCCTAGACCCAGCTTTCGCTGGACGTCCTTCTCGTGCTCCATGTGGCCGAACTGGATGATTTCGCCCCCTGGGAATTCCCAGGTCTTGTCATCCTGCGTGTAGTGGCCGCCGAGCTGCGGGTAGAGCGTCCACGCGTCCTTGATGAGCGTGTCTTGGAGCTCTGGGAACGTCCTTCGAAAGAGGAGCGCGTGGAAGTGGCGCCCGTACCCTCGGTTCAGGTGACGCGCGGCTCCCATGAGGAGTGCGATCGACTTGCCGCCGCCGGCGGCCCCCCCGAACATCACCTCGAAGCAGTTGCGGCTGAGGAAGTCGGTCTGCGGGCCCGGGTTCGGCGCCCACCACGTGTGACCGCTCTCGCACTGGAAGAGCGGTTGCCCGGTCGCGCTCCGGATCGTGGGGCGCTTACACTTCGGGCACGTCTCCCGGAACGATGCTGTGTTCACAGGTCACTCGTCGGTGCGCTCCGGGGGCAACATGACCGTGTGCGAGGCGCTGGGGCCGCCATCACCGTCCGCGCCCGCGTAATGGAGCTTTCGGTCGGCGATCGTCGTCGCCCGGGCGCAGGCCTTTAGGGCTAGTTCGGCGAGTTCCAGCGCATTGTTCATCGCCGTGAGCACCGTGTCGGGGTCCGCCTTCTGGCCAGCGGCGAGCGCCGCGTCCACTTCGTCCCTGGCGTCGAATGCCACATGCACGCGGGCGTGGAGCCGGTCCGACAGCGCTACCGCCTTGCGGAGCTCCTTGCCGATGATGTCGATGTCGCTCGTGACGTGCTCGGCCATCGCCTCGCGGACGACGGCTTGAGCGACGGCGCTTCGCTCCTCCCGGGTCTCCCGGAGGAACTTGTTGAGCGCCTGGGCTGAGATCTCGATCCCATGCTCACCGTGGAGCCACGGAATCAGGTCCTTCGTTCGGACGCCCCGCGCGTAGCGCTCCAGCACCTCACGTTCGAGGTTGGGACTCAGTTTTCTCGGTCGCGGCACAGAATGTTTCCCAGCCCGGTCGGAATCGCTCTCGACCCTCCGGACCCTCGTTGTCCGCTATCGCTTCGATGGCGAATTTGCGGCGCTTTATCGTTTCGCGCCCGGAAAGTTTCCGAGCCGCGGGAGGTGGTCAGCGCCTCGCGCGTCTTCGACCGAGGCCAACTCGCCCACCGTCGGCCCCATCTTCCCCATCGGCGCTCCACGCTTCACGGGGCTCTGCTTCCGCTCTCCAGGTAGCCGCGCTTGCGTGAGTCCGCGCGCCCGTCGGTGTCGGCAGCTGGCCCGGTAGTACGTCCACGTTCGCCCGGTGAGCTCTTGCCGTGCGTACTCGCGGTCGGCTTCCGACCCGGACGGCCAGACGGTCTCCCACTCTTCGAGCGTCGTGACCTGGACGTGGCAGGCGGCCTGGTTCGGCGAAATCATCGGGCCCTATAGAGAGGGCCTCGGCTCGGGCTCTCGGGGCTCGTCTCCGCTGGCCCGCTTCTGCTCTCTCTATGGGAAACGGGCTGGCCCTGGAGTCTCCGCGCGCGCGCGCGAGTTAGGTGTCGATGTTGCGAATGTTCCCAATAATTCGACCTTTCGGCCTGAATTCAACCGGGGAGCATGTTCGCATGACTACCGGTTGAGCTTATCTTCCAAGATCTGAACACGCCGGAACCACCCGTTCGCCGTGCTCCGGAATTCTGCCTCGCGCTTTTCCTGCGCGACCTTCTCGCGGACCACAGCGTCGAGCCGGTCCTCGAGTTCCTTCACGCGACCCCGGAGCAATCGGGCGTCGACAACGACGCGGGGCTCCGGAACGGGCTTCCCGATTTTCGCGACATCCTCGGGCTTCACGCGGAGCTGCGATCGTGGGCCGCGCCGCACGATGCCAGGATGCGCCTTATCTAGGGCGAGAAGCTTCCGTCTCGCGTGCTGGCGCGAGCAGCCCCACGACTCCGCAAGCTCCCGGACCCCGACTTCCTCGTCGGGATGCGTCCCGGCGTTCACTGCGCCCGCTCGTCCGGCTCGACGCCCGCTTCAGCAGCAAGATCACGCACGGCCTGAAGCAGATCGCCCGCGCTCGGTCCGATCGGGGGGTCGTGGACGATCTGCGCCATCGGTCGCGGCGGCGGCGGAATGAACTTGAATGGGAAGTCGAACTCAGGGCCCGCCACCGGAACGGCCTGCGCCATAATCATTGGATCGAACAGTCGCACCGGATTCGGCCCGCGCATGTCCCACATCTCCGGTTCGCTACCGATCACCCAAAATCGCTCCCCGTTCGGAAACTGCGGAAACTCCCGCGTGAGCGGCCGATCGAACCACGCCCGCGCTTTCGCCCGGAACTCCTCGACGGACACGCTCACAACGTCCACCACATCGTCTGAAAGCTCACGGATGCGCTGGCGAGCATTCGATCCGCCTGCCTCGCCGCGGTCGCAACGAAGGCGCGACGCGCGTCTCGAACCGCTTGCCTCGCCACTGCGTCCCCCGACTCCTTCGCGTTGAGCATCGCCTCGAGCGCCATGCCTCGCGTGACCTCCGCATCTGTGCCCCGACGAATCGCGTCATGCGCGGACTGGCGCGCGGCTGGCGTGAGCCGCGTGGCGTACATGCGCCGCGATTCACCCATCGCGTCGAGACGGGCGCGCCGATGCCCGATGCACATCCTCTCCGTATTCAGGTCCCTCGTGTCGAGATCTGCGTAGCCCGGGTCGCCCTGACGCCGCCACGCTCTGATTTGCTGGATGTGCGCGGAGCGAATCTCGTCCCGCTCCCGCTGGGCGTGGCCCTCCCGCCATTCGGCCTCCGACCGCTCGTGCGCTTCGACCGCGGCGCGATCCGCTCGCTCGATCCGTTGCTCGACGAGAGCGTCCCGCATTTCTCGCCGTCGCGCCTCGACGATCTCCGTAAACCGCACGAGCGGCGACAGCTCGGCCGTGAAGTCCGCCGTGGCAATCGCGTTCGGCTGCCGAGGTCCGTACTCCCACCAAAGGACCATCCAGTCCGATCGATCGATAAGGCGCAGCGCGTCGTATGCCTTCGCGAGCAGTCGCTTCGAGCGACGGTCCAGGGCGCACCAGATCTCCGCCCCGGAAAGCTGCGCCTCCGAATCCACTCCGGTCGCCGTCGAGAGCACCGTCGCGGCCGTGCAGTCGGCCTCGAGGTTGCAGCTCTTGGCCCCCATCATAGTTTCCAGATCGATGAATAGAATCCGGAGCTCGGTGATACGAGCGAGCGGCAGCCGGAAGCTGACGCGATCGGATGTCGTTTGTTTCGCGACATAGGACTTTGACCTAGCCGCGCGATCTTGCGTCAACTCGACTACCGCCATCGTCGCCCTCCATGCCCGCGACCAGCGCGGACGAACTTCACGGGTCCAAGATCTCCCTACGCCGAGCGGGCTCGACGTGCAAGCTACATCCGAGCGAACGCTCTCACGTCGATGGCTCCTTCCTTCTTTGGCTTCGCCAGCGAAGCCAGTCGTGAACGTCGCCGCACGTCGTCATATACGGAAGATTACGTCCGCCCTCCGACCACAGGTCCCCTTTCCTGGCGGCCCGTCGCAGACGCTCAGTCGGAACCCCGGTCTCGTCCGATGCTTCACCCAATTTGATCAGCAGATCATCGTGGCTTACGGGCCACAAGAGGGGATCAAGTCCGTGGTATTTCGGAGCTGGCTCCGCGCGCCTTGATCGGCTCCATGTCCGGTCGGTTGTCCTGGTGTTTCTGCCGCGTTTTCGCCACATTGGGCAGTTCCGCTGCTACTGCCGTGTCCACTTTTTCGACCACGATCGTGGCGGACTCTTGGAGCGGACCCGCGTGCGCAGCGATCGCCTCGGTCCCAGGCGGTTTCGGCACACGGTCCCGCCAGCTCCACGGCTTCGCCGGTCTTCGCTCCGGATGCTTGAGAGAGCCGCAGGCTTCACACTGCTCTTTCGTCCCCATACGTAGTCCGCAATTCCCGCAGACGTCGAGCATTCGCTCTGCGTAATAGGCGAACTGCTCCTCGTCGCGACGGGTCTCCTCGTCGGTCATTTCGAAGTTGGCGAAGCTCACGGCGAGCTCCGGCCAGAAACGACGCGGCGCCGAGCACGAGGCTCGATGTCCACGCGCGGCTCGATCTCGATCGGCTCGTCCTCGGCGCGATCGAACACCCCGCGCCCACGCCGCCGCGCGCTCGCGAATTCCTCTCGGACCATTTCGGTCAGCGATATCGGCCAGGTCATGGCTTCGCTCCGCAATCGAGCCACACCGCGCCGGTATCTCGTCCAAAGACCCGGCGGCGAATCCCGTCGCCGTAGCGATCGGCCATCTGCTGCGGCGTCATCCACGTCGTGATCCACGTCGGGCGTGCCGCCGAGAACCGGACGTTGATCACCTCGGCAACCGCGGGCTGAGGCGCGGACTTCTCGCTGCCCATGTCGTCGATCACCACGAGCCGGCGCGTGATCGCCTGTTCCACGAGCGACGCCCACCCCGGTTCCCCGAGGGGGTGCCCAGCGTTCGCGCGCTCGAGCGCCCAGCTCTCCGCGAACAGGACGCGCCACGGAGACCACCGCTCCGCCGCCATGCGGGCCCGAAGCATCGCCGCCACGAGGCTCGTCTTTCCGGAGCCACTCGGACCAGTCAGGATGACGATCGGCGCGCCTACGGCCCGCCTGGCGCCGGAGAGCGCTGCCTTCGACGCCACCCGCGCCGCGAGATCGGGAGCGTCGAACGTCGCCCAGGCATAACGCGCGGGGACCACCGCCGGCGCCGCGACTGGCGCCGCCTCGCGAGCGCGCCGGCTTTCCTCCGCGGCGATTCGCGGATCGCGTGCAGCCCGCTCCGCGGCGGCGCGCGCCATGGCGACGATCTCCGCGGTCCGCCCCACGACCTTCGGGGGCGCAGCGCGCGGCGATACGGTGGCGGGCGCCGAGTCCTCGGCCGCGAGCTGTCGCTTGCGGTCTTCGGCCAAGCGACGAAGCTCGTCGAGCTGGTCGCCAAAGCTCCGATCCTCGACCGGCTTGGAGTCGCGCGGATCACTCATTGGGCACCGCTTGCTTCCAGGTTGGCTCGGATATCGCTGGCTGCACGGCCGCCTTCGCGACCGCCCTCGGACGCCCGGAGCCGAGCCACTCCGGAAACCGAAGCGTCGAGACCTCGCGTCCCGCGCATGCCGCCGAGTACTCGCCGCCGAGCGCCTTCGCCCACGCGAACGACTCCATCGCGCTGGTGTGCCCGAGCCGTCGCGTCTCGCGCTCAAGCGCCTCCGTGACCGCGAGCAGCGGCTTGCCCCACGGCATCGGGTAGGTCGTCCCGCGGTGCTCGCTCAGCCCGTCGCACCAGGCCTGCACAAGCTCTGGACCCCCAGCACGCGCCGGCGGCCAGACCCCCGACTCGCGCTCCGGCCCGTCACCCGTAGAGAGTACCCCTGACTCTCTCTCCGGATCACCCTGAAGGGAAGAGACAGGAGAGAGAGAAGAGATAGAGATAGGAACATCACTGATTTGATCATGTGATGTTTTCGGAACTTCGCCCGAACTTCGCCCGAAGTTCGCCCGAACATTCGCCGAACGAGACGCTCTCAGTTTGGACATTCTCTCCCTGGCATTTTTTCTCGCCTCTTCGACCATCGCCTTCGTCTGGTTCCTCGGGGCGTACCGGAGAACCTCGTAGAATCCATCACGTTCTCCGAGGAGCTGGTGATGTACCATCTCTACCAGCCGAACCTTGTTCTTGCGATCTCCCCAAAGCGTCTCGGCATACCGCTTCGGCACGAGCCCATCAGTCATGTGCTCGCGCGAGTAGCACGTCATCGCGGTCCAAAGTCCAAGACACCCGGCCGGGTCAGAGCATGCCTGCAGGCGGTGGTGGTTCGGCAAATCGATGTCCACACACACGTAAGGTTTTTCGTGTTCACCCTTCATTTGTCCCTTCGAAGACTTTCGCAACAAGACCGCATGTTCTAATATGTTCTTGCGAACAAACACCGAACTTCCAGGAACGCCATGCACCCCATTCTGTATCTGTCAGGCAACCGACTGCGAGCCGCAGCGGAATTTATTCTCGGCGCAGACCACGACGCCGGGCCCGCGCTCCCCGTTGATCTCCGCCTGCCTCCGCTTCACGGCGTAAATCACCGTGGTGTGGTCGGCCCCGAAGAGAGCGCCGATCTCCGGGTAGCTCATGACGAGCGTATCGCGGAGTAACGCCCAGAAGTGACCGCGCGCCGCGACTACGCCACGGAGTCGACATGGCCCCAGTAAGTCAGCGAGAGCCACGTGATGGTCTGCCGCTACACGCGTCGCGAGGTTGAGTAGCCCAGTCTGTTCCAGGTTTTGACGAACGATCTTCCCGGGCAGCATCTACGCGACCACCTTTCTCGCCTGAACCTTCGCCACGCACGCAGGGCAGACGCGCAGATGCGGATCGTTCTCCCTCGTCGCGATCGTGTAGTCCGCGTCATTGAAGACGTACTCCCGAACGTCCAGATCTCTGCCGCATCGAGAGCGACCAGGATCTCCGGCGATGCAGGCGACGAAAGGGGACTGCGGCGTCGCCGGATTTGGCAGCTTGGCCTTCTTCGGTAGTTCCGGACCGTAGGTTCCGCGCATCTCAGGCCGCCTTTCTGGAGCGCGCAGGGCGCTCGCAGCGAAGCCGTTTCCAGCGACCGCCACTTCCGGCGCGCCAGGTAAGCCAAGCGTATTCGCAAGAGTCGGTGCCCTTATTGCCATCCTTCCCGACACGGAATTGAGGTCGCCGATCGAGGATGTGGACGTCCGGCGGGAACGCGTCAAGAAATGCGCCGCGCCCGTCGCTGTTCGGGGCTAGCCAGTCGAGTCGCAAGAGCATGGCGACCGTTCCGCCTCGGTTGGCGACCAACTCGCGTCCACACTTTATGAAGTCGAGCGCGTGAACGAACGGGGGATTGCCGATGACGATGTCAGCGCCACCGTCGAGCCAGTCGTATTCACCTGCGCGATGGACGAAGTTGTCGACCAGAACAACGATTCGCTCTTCACCCTCGAAGCGCTTCCAGGCAGTGTTTGCGAGCTCCGGCTGAAGCTCGATGCCGACGAGCGTCTGGTGGGAAGACGTCGCCCGCTTCAGTCGATCCAAAATCGCCCCCTCGCCGCACCCCGCGTCCACGATCTTTTCGGACTGCGCGATCGGAAGTTCCGGAAGAATAACGTCGATCGCCCAGTCGGGCGTCGGGAAGTGCAGAGACGCGGATGTGGACGTGCCGCCTTTTGTCGAACTCACGACGTCCTCCAAAATCCACGCACCCGTTTCACTCGCGCCGTACGCTGCTTCTGCGGAACTCGGCAGATATCGCTTACGGGCTTCCGGTACTCGATCGGCCGTCCGTGCGACTTCGGCAATTCGGGCAGCCAGGGCATTTCGCCCGCCAAGATAAGGCTCACGGCGTCACCTCAGGAAATTCGCGGACCCTCAGGTCGCTCGGCCACTCGGCCATGTCGCCGCCTTTGCGGCTCTGAAGCCGCCAGCGTCCGTTCTTGTGGCGGGCGAGTTGGCTCACGTGGACAAGCTTTCCGCTTGTGATGTCGTCGACGGTCACTGTCGGCGCGTTGTCGTCGCCCCATTCGCCGTGAACGTTGCTTCCGAGTTGCTTCATAAAGAACGAGATTTCGACCTCGCGGCACTGGTCGCGAAGCGACCGCGCCCACGCGATTTCGGACGGCCGTGCGCGTTGGCCGCTCTCGCCGCCGCCGATTACCCAATCGACGGCGCACCCACTACCGAGGCAATTCGCGCAATCTCGGAGGTTGGCTTCGCCGTTCCAGTCCGTCCCGCCGGCGCGAACGGCCCCCCATTCGCGGCAATTCGGACACGAGAGAAGGCCATACCGATTCGTCGTAGCCTCAGCGTCGATCCGAAAGTCGAGCGGCCCGAGCAGCGGCTCGCACGAGAGGAAGCGCACGGCTGACGGAATCTTGGCGAGAAGCGGAACGCGCTGTTCGGCGTACTCCTGATTCTCTACGGACGCCCCGAGCCAGATGTTCGGGATCGGCCACGCGGGCCAGTCCGCGAGAAGCGGTGGGAACAAATCCGTAGTCGGTCGGCCGAGCGCCTGCGACGCGTGCGCGGCGAACAGGGCTACCGGAAACGACGAATTGTGCGCCGCCCGCTCTTTCGCCCATTCGAAGAAGTGCCACATGCGCGCCGTGCGCTTCGTTAGCACTTGGAACGTGTGCCCCGGGCACGCCGCCATCACCCCGGCACGGGAGATCCGGTTCTCCTGATTGCCAAGATGCGGCAGTACGTTCGCCGCGAGCCAGTCGTCTGGCATTGCTCGGACGGCGTCTTCGTCCCACCCGTCCGACGCGACCGCGTAGAACTCGCGCCCATCTTCTGAGACGAGCGCGAGCGAGATGAGGTCGATGCGGGCGTAACCGGTCTCGCAGAATTCGGTGTCGAGATAGTACCTCATTGCGGGCCTCGGTTAGCCAGAACCACGATGTACATGCAAATGGCGCAGGCGATCGCTAAGGCGAAGGCGCCGATCCAATGGCCGCGATGCAACGACTGAGCGGTAGTGTACGCGCTGAATACGGCGAAGCCGCCATACACAAGGCCGATGGTGATTCGAAACAGCATTTACGCGCCTCCCTGCATCACGACGGTCCCGAGCCCGCGGCGCGCCGGTGGCGCCATCGGAATCACGCCGGACGGATCCATGTGTTCGTCCCGAAATTCGTTGATGGCGCGCCAGAGCTCTCCGAGCAGCCAACCCGCGCACCCGCACGCGCGCCGCTGCGCGTCAACGAACGCTCGGGCCCAGCGATTGCAGTCGGCGCATACCACCGACGTCATAATTTCGCCTTCCCACTTCGAGACGGTTCGGGCGTACTTGTCACCCGGCCGGATGCGCCCGGAGCACTCCTCGCACTCGCGTTCGACGCGCGAACGCGGGTACGTCGTATGCTCGAATTCGCAGGAGCCGTCGATGTCTTCGCAGGAACACATCAAACGTCTGCCTTCTCGCGCACGTCGCAGGCCGCGTTGCGGTGGCCACGAGCCTGGAACAAGTTAGCCACGGCGGCGTCGATTTCGCTAATGACGTCCTCGACATCTTCGCGCGACCGGAGCCTTGAGAGTGCCGCCGCGAGGTGGTCCTCTGCGTCCTTCTCACACTGGATCGCGTTATTTTCGAGCATCTCGACGATGCGCTCTCGCCTTGTCTTCTTCGTTTTCTTTGTCGCCATCACGCCGCCTCCTTCGGTCCGCCAGCCGCGGGCCGCATGTGTCTACGCAGCCACGCCGTCATCTTTCGTTCGTGAAACGCGCGCCGACTCTCGAATCGGAGCGTGGCCGCGTTTGGGTCGGTGTGATGGAGTCGGAGCCATTCGATCACGGCTCCAAGCAGCCAGCGGTGGCGAGATACGGGCTTGTCGAATCGGGTGATGTACCAGGAGAAGATGGGATCTCTCACGCGACCTCCGTAAGCCGACGCGATTGCGCGGCCAGTTCAATGAGCCATTCTGCGAACGCGACAGGGGTCCGTCGCTTCATAGGTTTCGACGCAACCTTGATGCGGGCGAATCCGGGTCCGGTGCAAACGCAATGCGTTGCCGTGCCGCCGGTGCGGATTCCTACGCGCACGATCTCCGGCCGGACGCCAACGACGTAAAGCCAAGTCGGTTTCACGCACGGATGGCCCCAGGCGACTTGTTCTACGCGGTAGGTGAGGCCGCCCCACTGGTCCGGCAATTCGCCAGGCAACGGCATCCGTGCCCAGCGGAACAGCAGCGAATGTTCGGGATGCTCAAGAACGCCTCCAAACTCGCGGACGGCGGCCACTGCGAACGGACCGCAGGCAGGGTCCTGCTTCGTGCAAAGATGGCGAAGTTTTGACCATGGTCCGCAGGGCGGATGAGCGACGACAGGGAGCGGGCCGGTGTAGCGTGTTGCGTCTCGCTTTTCGTCCCACCACTCCGCAAGCAGCTTGGGATACGGCCCGAGCGGGTCAACGAAGAGCGCAGCGACGTCGGTGCGCAGAGTCACGTCTTCCTCATCGGCCCAAAGATCCGAACCGGTTTTCCCGATTTCACGGCCTTTCGAATGATGTCTAATGTTCCGGGCGAGACCCCGTCCCAAAACGCGACCAGCGCCTCACAGTCTTCAATTACCAGCGCATTGCGAATCGGTCCTGCCGCCCTGCCGTTTCTGGTCCAATCCGCCTTGTGGATCGACTTGGACAGGAAAAGTTTGTCGGCCATATTCTCGGCCACGGTGTCCGGGCCCGGAGCTCCGCCGCTCACGATTACCGTGTCTTGCGGCAGTCGCGCCACGTACCGACGGACCATATCCAGGTCCGGGAAGTCGCGAGAGCCTACGATGGCGATGCGGCTCACCGCGCACCTCGAATCTCTTCCAGCTGCCGCTCCAGCGTGCCGATCCGGATCTGGTGAACGCAAAGACGGCACAGAACAAATGCGATTCGCCACCGGTCGCCAGGTGTCCCCGGCTCCAAGGATAGGTACAAAAGCACAATGGATGCGATATCCAGTGCGCCTCGCCAATACTTCATCGCGCACCTCGAATCGCCCAAAAGATGAGAAGTCGCGCCCCGAGTCGAATCCGGCGCCTCACATTGTCCACGTCGTACTTGGCCGGTGTTCGGGCCCGGAGTTGAGATCGGGGCCATACGACTAGTTGGTAATGATTGGCAAAAGCCTCAACAGCGGTCTCGCACCGATCTGCAATCAACGCCGGGGAGTTGCCGCGCCCCGGCTCGCGGTCGCAGGGTACTACTTCTCGATGTTCGCTGCCGGCTGGACTCTCAGCCGGTGCAGAGACTTGGGCCTCCGCGCGCGCATTGCAGGTCTCTCCTTCTTTGAATTGGACGACGGGCCTATCCTGATAGACAAGGATTGAACCATCAAGACGAACCTTCAATATGGCTTCGCCGCTGTCGTCGAGCAACAGCTTTTCGCCTGGATAAAGGAATGGGTGGAACTTCACGAGTCACCTCTCTGCGCTTCGACAGCCTCACGCTCACGACGACGCCGAATCACGGTCTCGACTGCGCGACACGCCAGCTCGTACGTGCGCTCCCAACCGCTTGCGCCTTCGGTCCAGTAGGACCAGCGGTTGGCGGCCGGAAGGTGGAGCACGCGGCCCTCGGGAACCTGCCCGTCGTCGACGGGCACGCGCCAGCCCCCGCCGATGAATTCGGTGTGACGGCGGGTGCTCATTGGGCGGCCTCCGACTCCTCAACACGTCGCTTGATCACTTCGCGATGGCAGAAGCGGCACGCGCCCTTCGGCACAGCGCCTTCTTTGATTGGGTGGGCGGCCCCGGTCTCGAAGCGAGGGGCGTGGCTGCAGAGGGGCACATCCACATCGAACGCGTGTAGGCGCGAATCACGGCGGTGGCCCTGGCGCCAGGCGAAAGTGGTCATTGGGCGGCCTCCGAGAGAAGCCGCGTCAACTCGGCGTCACCATTCGGGGTCAGCGTGACGCGCAGCTGCTCCCCGATTGGCCTCGTGAGGGCGAACCCGCGATCGACCAAGAACGAGACGCCCTCAATCGAAAGGGGGCATGCGGGAGCCGGCGCGTAGAGCGTCTCGGCACGGCCACGGTGATCCTGCGGTCCGAACGCGCGAAGCCCGCGGTGCGCACGGGCCAGGCCCATGTCGAGGAGGTCCGCGGTCATTGGCGAGCCTCCCCGGTGATCTCCCCGCAGAGAAACGTGAACGCGTCCTCGTGCGTCGCGAACGCGTAATCGGCGAGGTCTCCGAAAATGGACCGCCAGGGCCCGGATACAACGATGACCGGATTGAACTTCGACTCTTCCGCCCGGCGCAGCGCGTACCCGAGCTCGACCCACGCGCCGATGCTCGATCCTTCAGGCGTCACGAGCCAGAAGACGTTGCAGGCAGCCACGCCCTCGAGGTCGGCCCTGGCGAATGCCGCGCGCTCGGCTTTCGAGATGTCCGAGTCAGGACGGTGCTCGTTTGCACGGACGTCGGCCATCCAGTTTCGGGTGACGGTGTGACCGGCCGCGGTCAGGCGGTCCCGGAGGGTCTCGCAGAGCGGAAGCTCCTTCGATGCACCGGCTAAATACAGCGCCGTCACAGCGTCACCCCGCACGCGCACCGCGGCCCCTCGGGCACGGTCACGCCTTTCGGCTGGTCAACGGTCGGCAGGCGGCATGTCCCGCACCGCATGGGCTGACCGGAGAAGCCGTGCGACACGCGGGTCTTGCCGTCGCCACCCGGGTCGCGGAGTCGACGAAGCGCCTCGATGAGCTCGGAGCGGTCGCGCTTCTCGGCGGAGCGGCGGGTCATCGGGACACCTGGGCCGCGGGAGCGGCGGGAGCCTCGCTTTGGCGGCGCGCGCGAGCGTCGGTTGCGTGCTCTTGGCGGCCAGCGAACGGCATGGGAACGTGCGCCCAAGTTCGGCCTTTCAACATCGGATGCACGGTCCCGACGGAAAGCCCGGTGCGGTCGACGATGCTTTTGCAGGTCTCTCCGGCCGCATACGCGCGACGGAGTTGGGCAACGAGTGCGTCGTTCAGCTTCGCGTTGACGTTCCCTGACCCACGCGATGCCTCATGGTGCGCATACAGCTGATCGACGCGGGCCCGACCGCGCTCGCGCGCGTCTTCGTTATTTTGGGCGATTGTCCCGAGAACGAGATGGCTCGGACGGCAGCACGCGGGCGTGTCGCAATGGTGCCTAACGACGACGCCGGCCTGGATAGCGCCATGCTCCAACGAGTACGCGACGCGGTGGGCCTGAACGTCGACGCCGCACCACGTCAGCCGCCCATATCCCTCGTGATAGACGCTGCCCGTCCACAGCCAGCACGGACCCAGTTCGGGACGATGCGCGGGAGGCGACGCATTTTTGTTGAGGCGCGCCCAGAAGCGATCAGCCGTGGAACGGATTCTTTGGCGTGGGCCGGCCAGCAGCGCGCGCGCATCGAACTCGCGGGCAAACCCGTCGCTGTGGGGGCGGCTCACGCGACCCCCAAACGAGCGGCCGCGCGCTCCTCAAGAACGTTGCTCCGTCGGACGGCTAGGGCGCCCGCGATCTCCGTAAAAACGCGCAGTGGAGGCGGCGCGCTCTTTCTAGGTCCGGAACCTAGATATTTGGTCGTGTCCCGCGGTTTCGGCCAGTCTTGGGGTGTTTCAGATACGCATAACTCATTGATCTCTCTAGCCGGATTATGCCTTGTGGCTCCAGCTGTCGCGGGTTCAAACCCCGTCGGTCACCCCACTCACTCGTAATAAAAGCACCGAATCGTCGTCAGCGATTGGTTGCCGAGGGCGATATTCCCGCTGATCGCGATGCTCGAGTTCGGGGCGTTCATCGCGGACACCGCGACGATGCCGCAGATCGCTTGCTCGGCGGAAGGTAGCGTCGTGAACGCGGGCGTGCCGCGCGCGTCGACCGTGAAATCCGTGAACGCGACGGGCGAGCCGGCGTCGAAGCAAATAGCCGCGGCCCAGGTGGGCATTCCCGCCGGGTTGGCGACGGTGAGACCGCCCGCGTTGACGATCGCGCCGTTTCCGAGGTCCGAGTAGTCCCCTTGCAAGTTGCTGAGGAAGCAGTCGGTCTGGCCGGCGACGTCGGTCGCGGCGAAAGGGCCTCCGTCCGCGGAGATCCCGCCGTTCTCGTATTGCGAATACGCCGGCGAAGGCACCCCCGCGAACGCCGACCACGGAACGCACCCGGTGCTGGCGGCAACGTCGCCTTGCGCGGAGAGGGCCCAGCTCCCCGTCGCGTCGACGTAGAGAGACACGTCCGTCGCGACGGACAGGGACAAGGTCGCGTCGCCCCCCGCGTCTTCGCCGTCGGAGGGATCCACCGTCGCGTCGTCGGCCGCCCCGTCGTTGTTGGCCTCGTCGTCGACGCCCTCGCCGGACGCCGGGTCGACGCCGGCTTCGAGTGGCGCCATCGTGAACGCCGCGTAATCGAGGAAGGCGCCCTGAAGCGAGGACAGCACGCATAGCTGCGACGCGGCGGATCCCGGCGACACCGTCGCTCCGGCTATCGCGTTCGTCGTCGTCACGGTGGCTTTCGTGACCATGGGGCCGGCGGGGACGCTGTACTTCGGCGCATTGCCGCAGCCCCACCCGGCCGCGGAGGCGATCGCGAAGGTCACCGCCATCGTCCGCAGCCTCGCACCATGCGCCGCATGCCGGGTTTTCACGGCCGGACGCAGCGGACCCACGCCGTTGCCGTCTCGGTGAGCAGGGTGGTCACACCGGAGTCGAACGAGATGGCCCATGCATATTGGGGGAAGCTCGGAACGGGCGACGACGTCCAGAAGAAGTCGCTGGGCGTGCTCGGGAAGGCCGTCGGATCGATCGCCGGGTGGGCGCGCGTCTCGTCCACCAGCGTCTGCAGCTCGTTCTGGCTCGGAAGACGCCAGCCGCCGCCCTGGAGCGGAAGCATAGAGCAATACGTGACCGCGTCGTTCCAGGCGAACTTCGATGTCGCGAGCGATTGCGACCAGTTGAGCGATGTCCTCGTGTCGACGACGGTGTTCTCGATGACGTTGTACTGGCCTTCGGGCGCGTTGGCCCGGCCGAGCCGCGCCGGCACGGTCATCAGGACCGCGACGACACCGAGGGTGGCGATCGGGCGGGAGCGACCGCGGGCGCCAAAGTGGCGAACGCGGCGAAGGAGATTGGAGGGCATGAATCCTCGCGATGCAGGCCGGCGAACCGCGTTCAGCGCACGCACCGAACGTGGAAGAGCATGGTGATCGGATTGTCGAACGCGGGCGTCACGGTGAAAGAGAAGAAGACGGTCCACGCCGTGGAGGAATCGCCGGCGAGGAGCGAGCCGCTCCAGAAGCCGTCCATCGGCGTGTTCGGGAATGTGTTGCCGTCGATCGTGGGCAGTTGCGTGAAGTCGACGAGCGACATCAGCTCGATGCGCGAGGGAAGGCGCCACCCGCCCCCCTGGAGCGAGAGCGACGCGCAATACGAATGAGCGTCGTCCCAGTCATACGTTTGATCGGCGACGTTCTGTTGCCAAATGAGCCCCGTGACGTTGTCTTGCACGAGACCGTTCGGGCTTATCGTGTAGCTCTGGGGGTTCGGCAATCCGGTCGAGGGCGGATTGGGCATGGGCCAACTCGCCCACGAGTGGGTCGTGGTTCCCGCGTCGGCAGGCGGAGGCGGAGGGCCGCCGTCGACGGACGGGATCGGCGCCGTGAAGATACCGGCCGCGGAGCCGGACGTCCCCGAGGTGCCGGTGAGGCTTCCGCTGAAGTCGCCCGAGATGGCGACTGCGCCGTCCCAGTCGTCGCTATCGGCGGCGTGGATCCCCAGCACTGCGTTGCACCCGGCAGACAGCGCCGCGAACGCCGTAACGCGTGCGACGGCGCCGGCGATTCCCAACAAGCTTCCTGTTCGCGATTGCATGGCGTGTCAGAAGTTGCCCTGGAGCATCGCGCCGAAGCCGTGCGGCCCGCCGGTCGGCACGAAGCGCAGCGACGTAGTCGGGGAGGGCGCGGTTTCCTGCGATCGATGGGCGCCCCAGATGACGAACGCAACGCCGGCCGCGGTCAGGACGCCGCCCCCGATGAACATCCCGGTGGCGATGTTGCCGTCGGTGAGTGCGTCCTTCCGGTCTTTGGCGCCGGTCTCCGTGCAGGTGTCGCCGTCGCACTCGCCCTGCGAGTCGTTGTTCTTGTTCGAGGCCTGCACGGCGAAGAACGTCCCGAGACCCAGACCCACCACGCCGACCGCGCCCGCGAAAAGCCCGGTGACCTGCAGGGGGCTCAGCGCGGGCCGATCCGGAGTCGGTTCGCTTTTGCCGCCGTCGGTGACGGATCGCGGAGCCGACGTGGCAGCCGGCGCTGCTGGCGCGGCCGGTGCGGTCGTCGCAGTGGCCGTCGGTACGGTTGCGGCCGTGGTCGCGGGGACGGGGACGACCGCCACTGCGGGGGCCGTCGCGTCCTCGAGCGGATCGATCGTGACTGACTGGCGGTCGCCGTTCGGTGCGAGCGTGATCTCCCCGTGGCGAGGCTTCTTGCCCGGCGCCGTGGCGTCGATCGAGACGGGGCCTCCGTTGACGGGGACCGGCGTGCCGAACCATGCGGGCACGATCGCCGTGCCGCCCCTTTTGACCTCGAGGCCCGGCACCTGCGCGGCGTCGGGCACGACGATCGTCAGCGTTGACAGCTGGCTTTGGAGCTCTTCGACTTTGCTCCGCGCGGCGACTTCGCGGTCGGTCCGACCCTCGGCTTTCGAGCGCGATGCCACGTCGGAGTATTCGCCCCATGCGCTCGCGAGCTTGCCGTCGCGCTCGTGGCAAATCGCAAGCGCGAGGAGGGTGCCCGTGGCAGGGTCCAGTCGAAAACTCTCCGCCAGCTTGGGACAGGCGTGCGCGTAGTCCTTCGCGGCGAGCAAGTCCTTGCCGCTGCGGAAGAGCGCTTCCGCCGCGACGACGTCGCCGGTATCGGCGCGCGCCTCGGCGGGTATCACGCATACGCCGACGCATGCGACGACGAGCGCCCCGGCGCCTGCGAAGGGCCGGGCGAGGAGACACGTGGGCCGGATCCACCCGCATCGAAAAGTGCGCGCAAACAAGGAGATCACCTGCGGTCGTCGACGAGGCTGTCGATGGGCGGAGCGCTCGTGGCGCCGTGGGACGCGACGGTGGCGGGACCGGACGGCGCCGGCGCTGCGTTGGTCGCAGCCATTGCGTTCTTGGCGGTGGCCGCCGGAGGGGGCGCGACGGCCGGCGCCGGTAAGGCGGGCGGCGCGGGAACGATGCGCGAGGATCGCGGGGGCGCGACGTCGGTGCCGGGTGGCGTGACGATCGCCGGCGCCGTGGCGGTCACCACGGCGGCGGCGGGAGGCGTTGCGGCCGCGGTCGGCGCTCCGATGGACGGCGGGGCGTTTGCTGCCGCTACGGTGTTCGCCACAACGGACGGCGGAGAAGCCACCGTATTCGCCGGTTCCGGCGCGCGCGCCGCCGCGGCCGGGGCTTCGCCCGCCTGCGGAGTGCCCGTGCGAATGAAGATGGCGCCGATGATCGCCGCTGCCGCCACGACCGAGCCGAGGCCGTAGAGCGCGGCGCGCGAACCCGTGCCGACCGGCAGTTGGCTCGGTCGCACCGAGACGGCGGTCGGTCGTCCCGACGCACCCAGAGGCAACGACGCGCTCAGGGGCAACGTCGCTGCGGGAGGCAACGACGCGCTGGCAGGGACGGACGGCGGCACGGTGACCGCCGGGCCCGGCGCTCCGGCGTAGGGAATGGTCACGGTCGCCACCGTGCCCGCCGAGGCCCGCAGATCCGCCGGCGCGGCGGAAGCCATCGTCGGGCTCGCCGACGGATCGACCGCGAGATGTGCGATCGGCCCTTCGCCGGGAAGCGGCGGCGGCACCGTGCGTGCCCGCGCGGCTTCGTGTCGCGTCGGCTCGTTCTCCACATGACCGCGCGGCGCGGGAGCCGGTGGAACGGCGTACCGATTCGATTCCTCGCGCCGCGGGGACGGCTCGTACTGCATGTTCGAGCCGATCCGCTGCGTCTGGCGGTCGGCACCATAAGGACGTCCGCCTTCGTTGGGCGACCGGCTCTCGGCGCGAAGAGCTGCGTCTTTTTCGAAGACCGATTCGTCGACGACGATCGTCTGATCGTCGATGTCGGTGGCGCCGGGCGCGTCCGGAACACGACGCGACTCGGCCTCTCCCATGCCCGAAGCACCCAGGGAACGGCGCAGCAGCGAGGAGAGCGCCTGGCGCCCGTTCGATACGTCGCGCGGCGAGCGCGCGGCGCCGAGGACGGCGCGAAGCGCGTCGTCCCGCTGCAGATTCTCCACGGACGCGCGAAGCCAATACGCGCGCGATTGCGACGCGCGAAACGCGCGCTGGCGCGGCACCCCGATGCGCGCCTCGAATGCCTCCAGCGTCATCTTCGTGGATTCGAGGTGCGGCACGTGCCCGCTGATGAACTCCCGCACGGTCCCGCGGCGTGGATCCGCGACCCCCACCTTGATGTCGCTGAGCGTGCCGTCGGCGTGACGCCGCAGCCACCAGCTGTTCGTCGCCGGATCGTACCAGCTGAGGTGCCCGCCCGGCAGCACTTGAAACGATTGCTCGAGCGCTCCGGTGAGGCTCCGGCGTTCGGTGCTCGGCGCTGAACGCTCCCAGTACGACGGGGTGCAAAAGTCGGAAACGAGAACGTCGTTGACGAGATATGCGCTGTCCGGGTGTTCACACGCGTCGCAGATACCGCCCATGAACTCGACGTCGCCCTGATCCGAACGCGGCGAAATCCCGGGGAATGTTCGCCCGCCGAAGGGGTCCGTCAGCATTTCGAGGCAGACGTGACTCGCGGTCAGCGACCAACTCGGCGACATCTCTATGATGGCGTAAGGCTGGCCGTTCGCGTCGACGTGAATGCCTGCTTCGCCGCCGAGATCGCGGAACGTGAGCACGACGGGCCAATAGCCGGCCGGCACGTCTTCGAGACTGGGGAACGGGTCGACCGTGGCCGAAACTTCCCAAATAGGGCCCAGATCGCGGGTGACCTGCTTCTGCAAACCCGCGCTCACGCGCGCGAGCTCCGAAGGATTCATGCCGCTTTCCGGTACAAGGGCGATGTGCCGAGTCGGCATGGTGCTCCGCGCTCCCGCTCCTGAGAGCGATCCTGACAGCGGCGGAAATGTACCAACTTGAGGGTCTTTGCAAGCGACGCGCTTGTGACGATTCGGTGGACGAATCCAAGGCGCCATCCTCCCTGGTGCCTCTCACCTGCGCTCGCGCGTCGTTCGGGTCTCGTTGGCGCGCCTGGCGTCATCGCGATCGGGTGCCTCGCTCGCGTATGTCGTTCGGATCTCGTTGGCGCGCGCATGGCGTCGTTGCGAGCAGCGCCCGATGTGTTGCAAGCCGCGCTTGAGCCGCCCTTTCGCGCGCGCTTCCACGAGACTGCACGCGCGGTCCCCGAGCGAGAATCTATTATGAGAGACGTGATTCCGTCTTGACGAACGGTGCCACTGGGGCCAAGAGTCACGGCTGATGCTCGCTTCTCCGTCTCTGCCGGCTTCGCAGCACTCGCCGTTCTCGCGGCATTGGATCCGAAGCGGGAGGCGGTCGGCGGCCGGATGGGCTGCCCTGGGCGCGATCGTTGCCATGGCAACGATCGCCTTTGGTTGCTCGAAAAAACCCGCGGGCGGCGACGGCGCTCCGGCGGCGACCGCAGCGGCGCTCGACATCGAGCTGCTGAATGTCTCGTACGACCCCACGCGCGAGCTCTACGAAGAGGTCAACGCCGCGTTCGCCAAAAGCTACTCCGCGTCCGCGGGTGCGAACGTGCGCGTCAAGCAGTCGCACGGAGGGTCGGCCAAGCAGGCGCGTGCCGTGATCGACGGGCTCGAAGCAGACGTCGTCACGCTGGGTCTCGCCTACGACATCGACGCGGTCGCGAAGGCCGGCCTCACGGGAGCAGACTGGGCGACGCGCCTGCCCAATCGATCGACTCCGTTCACGTCGACGATCGTGTTCCTCGTGCGGAAGGGCAACCCGAAGGCAATCCTCGACTGGGACGATCTCGTCAAACCTGGCGTCGCGGTGATCACCCCGAACCCCAAGACCTCCGGCGGAGCGCGCTGGAATTACCTTGCGGCGTGGGGATACGCGAAGCGAAAGGCGGGCGGCAGCGACACGGCGGCGCGCGACTTCGTGGCGAAGCTCTACAAGAACGTGCCGGTCCTGGACTCGGGCGCGCGCGGATCGACGACAACGTTCGTCGAGCGCGGCATGGGCGACGTGCTCATCGCGTGGGAGAGCGAGGCGCTCCTCGCGAAGAACGGGAAGGGCGGCGACGCATTCGAGATCGTGAATCCGTCGGTGAGCATCGTCGCGGCGACGCCGGTCGCCGTCGTCGACAAGGTCGTCGACAAGCACCACACGCGCGCCGCGGCCGAAGCGTACGCCAAGTTCCTGTTCACTCCGGAGGCGCAGGCGATCGCCGCCAAACAATTCTACCGCCCGATCGAGCCAGCGCCGGGGAGCCGCGCGTTCCCGACGATCGATCTCTTCACGATCGATGACGTCTTCGGCGGATGGACCCGCGCGCACGCCGACCACTTCGCCGACGGGGCGACCTTCGATCAGATCTATTCCGCGAGCAAGTAGTCGTGCCCTCGTCGCGTCGCCACTCCCCTCTGCCCGGCTTTCGGGTCACGCTCGGGTTCACGATCTTCTACTTGGGGCTCTTGGTTCTCCTGCCGCTGTCGCTCCTCGTGGCCAAGTCCGCGAGCGGCGGCTGGCATGGGTTCATCACGGTCGTCACGTCGCCCCGCACCGTCGCCTCGCTGCGTTTCACGGTGCTCACGTCGCTTGCCGCGGCCAGCATCAACGCCGTCATGGGGTTCATCCTCGCCTGGGTGCTCGCGCGGTACTCGTTTCCCGGCAAACGAATCGTCGATGCCGCGGTCGACCTGCCGCTCGCGCTGCCGACGGCCGTCGCCGGCATCGCGCTCGCGACCGTCTACGCCGACAAAGGCTGGATCGGCGGGCTGCTCGCACCGCTCGGCATCCACGTGGCGTTCGCCTGGCCCGGGGTCGTCGTGGCGCTCGTTTTCGTCGGGCTGCCGTTCCTCGTGCGAACCGTGCAGCCCGTGATCGAGGAGCTCGATCCCTCCGTCGAAGAGGCCGCCTCTACGCTCGGCGCCTCGCGCGCGCAGGTCTTTCGGAGGGTCGTGTTCCCCGCTCTCGTGCCGGCGCTCCGCGCAGGCTTCGGCGCCGCTTTCGCCCGGGCGCTCGGCGAGTACGGCTCGGTCGTATTCATCGCCGGGAACATGCCGATGAAGACCGAGATCAGTTCGCTCCTCGTGATGATCAAGCTCGATCAGTACGACTACGTCGGTGCTTCCAGCCTCGGCGTCGTGATGCTCGCGCTGTCGCTCATGATGCTCGTGACCCTTCACCTCTCGCAGAGCGCCAGCGAGCGACGCCGTGCAAGCGCCTGACGTTCTTTCGATGATCGACGACGATCTGCCGGCGGGGTCGAGGACCCAGTCGGCAGTTCCCACGGCGCTCGACGTCGCGGTGGGGCCCGTGGGGGAAAGCCGCTTCGCCCGTGCCGTTCTCATGACCCTGGGCCTTGGCTTCGTAGGCATAGTCGTATTCGTCCCCGTGCTCGCCGTCTTCGCCAAGGCCCTCGAAAACGGCGTCGGAACGTACTTTTCGGCTTTGGTGGAGAGCGAAACGCTGTCCGCGGTCCGCCTGACGCTCTCGACGGCTCTGATCGTGGTGCCCGTGAACGCCGCCTTCGGTCTCGCCGCCGGCTGGGCCCTCGGCAAATTCGACTTTCCAGGCAAGGCGATCCTCCTCGCGCTCATCGAAGTGCCGCTCGCGGTGTCGCCGGTCATCTCCGGCCTCGTCTTCGTCCTCGCCCTCGGCCCGCACTCGCTCGCGGGCTCGTGGCTTCTCGACCACGGCGTGCGGGTCATCTTCG